>JBJELP010000268.1:0-6884 GCA_051879215.1 Lachnospiraceae bacterium | reverse complement strand
AACTGAAAAATACCATAAACGTGAAATACAGTTGACACAATAAACGAAATATGTTAATTTGTTAACAACTTAATCTGAAGTCAAGTTCCTGTTATAAGTGCTATAAATTCATTTGTAACAGGCTAAGAGGGAATTCCGGTGTGATTCCGGAACGATCCCGTCACTGTAATGGGGAGCCTCTCCGGATATACCACTGACGAAAGTCGGGAAGGCCGGTATGGCAATGATCCTAGTCAGGAGACCTGCTTGATGGATACACAAACCTGCGGCGAACAGGCTCTTGGTAATTGATCTGATATGATTCCTATCCGGTATTATGATGCCATGCACTATTTTGATATACATTTATATGCTGTCGATATTTCATAATACTCTGTTTGTGACATATTCGCATTACTGGCTGTTCCCATGGGGAGCAGCTTTTTTTATGATATACGAAACAGATGCCCAGAGCCTGATTTGAAAATAAGATTTTGCTCAGACATCTGTGTACATGGTAAAAAGGAAGAAAAACTATGGAAAAAGATCTTGATGGAAAACATTTCTCTTATTTCTGCAACCGGGATTGTGAATACTTTCCCTGTCATCCAAAGGCCAATCCGGACAATTTCAATTGCCTGTTCTGCTATTGCCCTCTGTACGTTTTGGGAGACCGCTGCGGAGGTTCTTTTGTGTATCTGCCAAACGGGTACAAAGACTGCAGTCTCTGTCTGTACCCGCACCAGCATGAAAACTATAATGCTATCACAAAGCGATATCAGGAAATACTGTCTGTCCTGAAACAAACCAGTCAGGAAGGATGATTTGAGATAATCTGAAAAGAAATTTCAAAGAAGAAAGGATGATCTGAAATGAAAATTGAATGGTTTCAACATGAAGACAACTGGCAGGATGTGAAGAATGCCACCATGACTACCATTGGAAAGAATACCGGTACCTATCCGGATTCCCAATGGAAACTCAAACTCCTGCGCTCAGAACATTCACCCATACGAAAGATGAAATTTGCCTGGAAATGGACAGATCTTCCCTACTGGGTTTCCGTTCATATGGTACGGCATAAAATCGGAATTGAACATTTTGTCAAAACCCAGCGCACAGACCGCACTCATATCTGCCGCGATGAACTTCCTCAGGGAGCATTTGTAAATCATGAATGCGAAGCGGATGCGCAGGCACTGATCAATATCAGCAGGAAACGCCTCTGCAGCTGTGCAAGTCCGGAAACAAGATCTGCCTGGAAGCTGGTACGGGATAAAGTTGCCGAAGTCGAACCGGAATTGGCCTCCTGTATGGTACGGGAATGTATTTACAGAGGATTCTGTCCCGAAATGTTCGGATGCGGCTACGATAAAACAGAAGAATTCCAAAAGGAACTGGAATTGTATAGAAAGGCATGACTTTCACCCCTCCCCTTTAAAGTGCGCCCATGGCGCACAACAAACAGGCTGAAACCATTTGATCGTTTCAGCCTGTTTGATGACCTGATCATATAACCTCCACTTTAATCCGTCTGCAGACCGTTTCTGTAAATATCATTGATCACAGCCTGTGCATGCTCCATTTCCTTTTTCCGTATGATTGCATCCCTGTCACTGAGAATTGCAAGCATTTCATCCACCAGATCTTCCAGCCGCGGATCACTGACTCTGTACAAGTATCCCAGCATTCGTGTGGCTGTATACTCTGTATTCATATGTTTATATGCGATTTCTGCACAGAATTCTTTGGGATATCCTCTGTCAAGCAGAACTCTGTATAACTCCTCTGTTTGCTTTGATGCCATATGTTACACCACCCATGCGTTTGTATTTACCTGTTCAATTACGTTCCGGATGCCCATCCACACGGACATATCAGAGAAAATATCGATAATACTTCCCTGTACCAACATCCTTCCCCACTTTTCTTTTACATTATTTTCTAAAGTATTTGGTTTTCTCTGTAACACTCATAAAGATATGATGGATTTTCATAGTACATGCTGCTATTATAATCATCTATCTTTGGACTGAGAAATGAATTATAAACTTTCATCAAAGCTTCTACAACACTGATTTTTTCATTTGCAGCCACCTGTTTTATCAGCCTTTTATAAACCTTTCCGATATCCCAGTGTGAGGGAATACTGTAATGGCAACATGCAACATTATCATAATTCCCCTCTCTAATTCCGGCTTCTTCAATAAAGTCATCACTGACTCGATCTATATTGTCGCTATGATATACATCAGCTAAATCATATATTTTTTCCAATCTTTCTTGTCCCAACAGATTTACCACACATGAGCGCGTGTTTTTTGTTTTTCTTGCAATATAGTCGATTAAAGCGCATAAATAAAATAAATCATTATCTTTTACTTTCTCACGTCCTACCTGACTCATTATTTTTCCATCTCCTCACATCCACGATATATCAGTCATTTCAGAATAAGTGATTTTTTTATTATTATCTATTATTGTTTCATTCTATCACAGGAGATGAATATTATCCAGCAATTGTATGTTTACCTGTATTCCAAACATTTTTCATATTGACTATATGATTTGTAGGAATTATACTGATAAAAATAGATTGTTTCATATATAACAATATGAAAGAAAAGGGGGAAATTATGTCACAATCAGTATCACCCACTGCTGATAAAAAAGAGCAGAACTCCATGGTAAAAGATCTTACCAAAGGCAGTGTTCCTGTTCTGCTGCTTACATTTGCAGCACCATTGTTTGTTTCCAATGCACTTCAGGCGATTTACAATATTGTTGATATGATCGTTGTCGGTCAGGTTATCGGAAAAACCGGTATGTCAGCGGTTTCTGTCGGAGGGAATGTTCTCCAGATCATGAATTTTATTGCCATGGGCTTTTCATCAGCCGGCCAGATTCTGATTGCAAGAAGTGTCGGCCAAAAAAATATGGCTCAGGTCAGAAAAATTATCGGTACTTTATTCAGTGTACTGTTTCTTATCTCACTGGTCATTTCAGCTGCCAGTTTCTGTTTCAGACATCACCTGCTAAACTGGATCAATACACCTGCAGAAGCTTTTGATTATACCATGGATTATACCATGATCTGTACGATCGGTCTTGTCTTCATCTATGGTTACAACTGTGTCAGTGCTATTCTGCGTGGTATGGGCGATTCCAAGCGTCCTTTCATTTTCATCTCCATTGCTGCAGTTATGAATACGGTTCTGGACATTCTTTTTGTTGCCGTTTTTAAAATGGAGGTAACAGGTGCCGCTCTGGCTACCGTTATCGGACAGGCTTTCAGTTTCCTTTTTGCAATCTCTTATCTGTACCGCAATAAAGAGTCCTTTGGTTTTGATTTCAAGCTGAAAAATTTTGTCCCGGATCAGAAAGCTATGAGCAGTATCATTGCCCTCGGTGTTCCCATGGCACTTCAATCTGCAGCGATCAGCATTTCTCATACGGTTGTTGCTGCATGGGTTAACTCTTTCGGTGTTGTATATTCTGCCATTGCAGGTATCCTCAGCAAGCTGAATATGATGATGAATGTTCTGTCCAATGCGATTACTACTGCCGGCGCTTCCATGACCGGACAGAATATCGGTGCCAAAAAGTACGATCGTGTTCCTCGGATTCTTGCATGGGCTCTGTGTCTTTCCAGCATTATTGCTGTTGCTGCATCCGGATTACTGCTTGTATTCCCGAATATGATCATCGGTATGTTTACAACCGATGTGGATGTTCTGGCAAAAGCCACAGTTATTATTGGTCCGGCAATCTTATGTTTTGCCGGTGCGGCAACGAGAACATTTGCTTTCTCCATCATCAATGGGTCCGGCAATTCCAGATTAAACCTTCTGGTTGCAATCATTGATGGTATCATTGCCAGAATTGGCTGTGCATACATATTGGGATTTGCCATGGGCATGGGACCCAAAGGTTTCTGGTACGGCGATGGTATTGCCGGTATGATGCCTTTAGTGATTGGTGGTGTATTCTACCTGTCAGGCAGGTGGAAGAAGTAATAGGGTGCAGATCAGATTCACATCTACCATACATACAAAGAAAAAGTTCACACAAAAAATGACGGCACAAGGACGATTTAATAACCATCTTTGCGCCGCCTGAAACTGTCAAATGCGACAGCCCCTATCTTTATTCTGCAAACATCATACTTTCCGCAAATAGTCTTTCATATCCCGGGGTATTTCCCAGCTCCATATAAGACATCTGCTTTGCAATTTGTTCCATTTCCCGACGGGAAGCAAGGGAAAGCAATGCTGCTGCCGCACCGGTTTTGGAGGAATTTCCCACATAGACCAGCTTGTTTTCCACAGAGCGGGGCAGTATTCCCGTTCCGGTCAGGCTGTCCGCCGGCAGATGTGCGCCAAACTGACCTGCGATCATCACCTTATCCAGTTCTTCCATGGAAACACCGGCTTCCTTCAGCAGTGCCACAAAACCGGACAGAATGGCACCCTTGGCCAGCTGTACCTGCCGTACATCGCCCTGGGTAATGACCAGTTTCTCCGGTGATTCCACCATTAGAAATTCCCGTTTTTTTCCGTTCATCTGAAGATAACGTTTCCGGTAATCATCTGCTTCCAGCTTCTCCGGTTTGATAAAAGCTCCATCCTTTCGAATCAGTCCGGTCCGTACCAGTTCCTTTACCACTGCAAGGATCCCGCTGCCGCAGATGCCTTCCGGATTCAGTTTTTCAGCGTTTTCTTCTTCACCAATTATGGTCAGTTTCACACCTTCCTCTGAAATCACCACATCTTCAATGGCTCCTTCCGCTGCCCGCATACCGCAGCTGATATTCATTCCCTCCAGAGCAGGGCCTGCCGCACAGGAACAGCACAGCATCTTTCCGCCATTTGACAGGACAATTTCTCCGTTGGTGCCGATGTCAATAAACAGTACCTTCTCTCTGACCTGATGCAGTCCGCATACATAGGCACCGGCCACAATGTCGGCTCCGATATAGGCAGATACTCCAGGCAGGCAATACAGCTGTGCATTTTTTGCAGCATGGATTCCGATTCGTTCTGCCGGTATGGTTCTTGCACCTGCGAAAACAGGTGCATAGGGAGATTTTCCGATGGGACGGGCATCAATTCCCAGAAGCATATGCATCATGGTGCAGTTGGCGGCAACGGTGATTTCATAAATGGATTCCGTACCGATTCCTGTTTCCTGACAGATTTCCTGAAGCATTTCATTGATACTGGTGACAATGGCCTCCTGCAGCTCTTTTCTGGCTTCCCGGGGGCGTTCCATCTCACAGGTGATTCGGGTCAGTACGTCCAGACCCAGATGTTTCTGGGCATTGATCTGAGATGCATTTGCTTTTTCTTCTCCTGTTCGGAGATCAATCAGGGAAACCACAACGGTTGTGGTGCCGATGTCAATGGCTGCACCGTACAGCTGTTGTTCCGTATCCCCCGGTTCCAGCAACACCACAGTTTTCCTGCCTGTTTTACCATCTGCTTTGCTGCCCACCAGGCCCCCGGTTTCTGTCTCTGTAATAACCGCCGTGTATTCTCCCGGTTCAAAGGCCGTTTCAAGCAGTACATCATAATGAATCTCGTCCGCTCCGGTCTGTATCAGCATCTGCTCTTCGAAGGAAGTCTGTTCTTCCAGATCCGTTTTCCGCACGATCACCTTTTTCTTGGAAACAGCGGGATGAAATTCCAGTTCCGGCATGTATCCGTCGGTCAGTATTTTGTGTTTCTTTTTTCTGTCAGGCAGAATAATCTGCAGATCCGTTTCCGGAATAACCAGACAGGACAGGCGAATTCCTTTCTCGATTTCCTCTTCTTTCAGCAGACTCCTTTCCGTTTCACTCACAGGCGGAATTTCTCCGCCTGTAAGCTGTACTTTGCATTTTCCACAGACACCTTTTCCGTTGCAGGAATTATCCACAAACAGTTTCTGCTCCATCAGAAGCTGCATCAGATTCTTTTTCTCCCCGGGATCATAGGAAAATGTTTTCTTTCCTGCCGTGATTTCAGGCATGTTCTCCCGCCTCCTCTTTCAGATACTGCAGCATGGCCTGAATATTCCGAAGGGGGGATTTGGTACCGAGACCACAGGCAGGTGCCACAATATCCGATCCGCTTTCCACACAATGTCTGGTCAGACCTGCGACTTTCTCCGGATCTCCGAATTCCAGGGTATAGGTGCTCACATTGCCCATCAGTACCCTTCCCGGCAGATTTTTTCGGGCTTCCCGCATAGATACAATGGAATCAAAACTCAGTACATCGCTTTTCAGCTGATCCATCTGCTGGTATACATTTTTCATCTGACCGCAGATATGAATGATAATTCCCGGATGCAGATCCCGGATGGCATCCACGATCTGATTCAGATAGTGTACGGCAAATTCTTCAAAGAGTCTGGGACCAAGAATCTCACCGGTACCACTGGGATCTGAAATGGCAATCACATCTGCACCGGCTTCAATCTGCCATCTGGCAAAACGGATGATCTGATTGGTTACAAAATTCATAAACTCATGAGCCTGTTTATTTTTCTTCCGCAGCTGCTTGTAAAAATCCACCGGCTCCATCAGAGAACTGGCTGTACTCACCGGTCCGGTCAGATTTCCCACGATGGGTACGGTCAGATTTTTCTTTTTCAGAATCCGGATTGCTTCCAGAATCACGGGCACTCTTCCGGAATCCGGCTGGATTTCCTTCAGATTTTCCCATTCGTCCACCGATCGGATGGCATACTCGGTAACACGGGGCTCATTTACTTTGGTACCAAGGGTAATACCGGCCCCCATGGCTTCTGCCTCTGCCGTCATACAGAAGGGAACACCCACATTTTCAAAGCAGCCATTCTCATAATTGGCAAGAGCGAGAGCGGCCATCTGTTCCGCTTCCGTATGGGCTTCCGGCCAGCTG
>JBJELP010000267.1:2509-69525 GCA_051879215.1 Lachnospiraceae bacterium | reverse complement strand
TCGCTCAGGTTCAAACGCAGCGGATTCTAAACTCTCGCCCTTCCTTTCAGGAAGTCCGATCGCTAAGAACCGGCGTTTAAAATGGTCCCTTAAAGGAGATTTTCGGGCTTTCACTGATGCAAATCAAATGCACGACCCAAACGCACGAAAGTCCTGCAATATCCCCTGAATATCGAGGGAAGGGGAAATTGCAGGACTTTTTGAGGGTTTTATATATAGATAGTTTGTAGGAGGGCTTGTTTATTCGGTCACAGGTTTCTTCAGGATACCGAGAAGAACTGCACCTGCGATGGTACCGGCTGCCAGTGCAACCAGATACATAAGGGCGTTACCTACTACGGGGAATACGAAGATACCGCCATGGGGAGCCATCAGGGTACAATTGAATGCCATGGACATACCGCCTGCCAGTGCGGAACCTGCGATACAGGAGGGGAGTACATGAATCGGGTCGCTGGCTGCGAAGGGGATGGCACCTTCTGTAATGAAGGAAAGTCCCATGATGAAGTTTGTGGGGCCGGACTTGCGTTCGGACTCTGTAAATTTATTTTTAAACAGGATGGTTGCCAGTGCAATCGCGCAGGGAGGAACCATACCGCCGATCATTACAGCTGCCATGATATTGTAGTTGCCTGCTGCAATGGATGCAGTACCGAATACGTATGCTGCCTTGTTGAAGGGACCGCCCATATCAACTGCCATCATACCGCCGAGAATCAGTCCAAGGAGAATAGCATTTGCACCGCTTAAACTGCCGAGACCGGCATTCAGTGCTGTATTCAGCATACCGATAATGGGTTCGATGATGTACTGCATGATGATACCGACAAAGAGAATGCCAAATACAGGGTAAAGAAGTACTGGTTTGATACCATCCAGTGCTTTGGGGATTACACGGTCACATACTTTTTTCAGTAAGTTTACCAGATAACCTGCAATGAAACCGGCTGCCAGTGCGCCAAGGAAACCGGATGTACCGTTTGCTGCGATGGCACCGCCAACGAAACCAACTGCCAGACCGGGGCGGTCTGCGATACTCATTGCAATGAAACCGGCCAGCACGGGAAGCATGAAACCAAAGGCAACACCGCCGATTTTTGCTTTTAACAGAGCAGCAATGGGTGTGATGGTACCAAAGTCAGCTCGGGAAATAGTCTGACCCAGTTTTGCTGCTTCATCGGCATTGGCAGGGAGAGCACTCAGATCCACCAGGAGGCCATCGATGAGGAAGGCCAGTGCAATCAGGATACCGCCGCCTACAACGAAAGGAAGCATATGGGATACACCATTCATCAGATGCTTGTAAATGGCATGCGCACCGCCTCCGGATGTCTGAGTCTGGCTGGACTGTCTGCCGTTTGCTGCATGATATACGGGAGCATCACCATCGATAATCCGTTTTACCAGCTGTTCGGATTTACTGATACCATCGGATACCTGTACTTCGATCAGTTTCTTTCCATCGAAACGGTCCATGGGAACATTAGTATCCGCTGCCACGATAATGCCATCTGCTGCTTCAATTTCTTCATCTGTCAGTACGTTTTTTGCACCGCCTGATCCTCTTGTCTCAACTTTCACCATGCATCCCATTTTCTTTGCAGCTTTTTCAATGCTTTCCTGTGCCATATAGGTATGGGCGATACCGGTGGGGCAGGCAGTAACTGCCAGAATCAGTTTCTGATTGGATGCAGATCGTTCTGCAGCCAGATCTGTATTTTTTGCAGCTTCTGCTTTGGCTTTTTCTTCTGCATCCTTTGCTGTTTCTGCGTCATCAATCACTTTCAGGAAGGCATCAACGGTTTTTGCAGCTTTCAGATTTTCTGCAAACTGCTCATCCATCAGCATGGTGGATAATTTGCTCAAAATATCAATGTGCACACTTCCTGCGCCTTCGGGAGCGGCAATCAGGAAAATCAGATGCACCGGTTCATCATCCAGAGCCTGATAATCAACACCTGCAGGCAGTACCATGGCAGCCAGACCGGGCTGGGATACACCGCTGCAGCGTCCGTGGGGAATGGCGATACCGTCGCCGACACCTGTGGTTCCTTCTTCTTCTCTTGCAAATACAGCGTTCAGGTAAATTTCACGATCAGATACCTTTCCGCTTTTTGCCATTAAATCAACCATCTGATTGAGTACATCTGCCTTATCGCTGGCAGAACCATTGAGGCATACGCTTTCTGCAGCCAGTAAATCTGTAATTCTCATGTGGTTTTCTCCTTATGGATTGTGGGGATTATAATTCTACAAAGTGTTTAAGATGGCATCCACTTCTTCGCGGGTTGCAAGATTTTCGGAGAATGCACTTGCACTTCCGCAGGAAATACCGGTCTTAAATGCTGTTTCATAGCTGCCGGAAGTCAGATAGCCGTATACAAATCCGGCCACCATGGAATCTCCGGCACCAACGGAGTTGACAACTTTGCCTTTGGGTGCTTCGCTGGTGTAAACAGAACCATCTTCAGCAACCAGAACGGCACCATCACCGGCCATGGAAACCAGAACATTGCGGGCACCCTGTTCCTGCAGTTTCTTTGCATAGGTAATGACATCGTCCTTTTCTGTGATTTCAACGTGGAAGATTTCACCCAGTTCATGATTGTTGGGCTTGATTACGAAGGGGTGACAGGGCATTACGTTGAGAAGAAGATCTTTGGTGGCATCGACGGCGATCATCACCTCTTTGTCAGCCAGATGGTTCATGATGTCCAGATATATGGTCTCAGGCATGCAGGAGGGGATACTTCCTGCCAGAACCAGAACATCACCTTTTTTCAGCTGATCCAGTTTGCTGTAGAGGGTATTGATGGCAGCATCGTCGATGGCAGGTCCCATACCGTTGATTTCGCTTTCTTCATTGGAACGAAGCTTTACATTGATACGGGAAAGACCATTGGGAATGGAGATCAGATCTTCCCTGCAGCCCATCTCCAGAACCTGGCGGCGGATCTCTTCACCGGTAAATCCGGCAATGAATCCCAGAATGGTACTGTCCATGCCCAGATTCTTCAGGACAATGGATACGTTGATGCCTTTACCGCCGGGAAACATGATCTCCTTACAGGTTCTGTTGACCTTGCCGGGGGTAAAATTATCCACAGAAACAATGTAATCCAGAGAAGGATTAAATGTAACTGTATAGATCATAACGACTTCTCCTTTCTTCGGTCTGCAAATCCCTGTTTTTCGAAGAGAATACGAATGTCTGATTCAACGTGTCATTCTCCTGGTGAAAATGCTTTGCATGACCGTTTATGAATGTAATTGAATAATATCATTTAAAACGGTCAATGTCAATCATAAAAACATTCAAAAACAGTCAAATATTACGTGGAATAGAACTGATTTTTTTGTTTATTTTGACAGGTGGGACAGAAAAACTGCGTTTTTGAAATGAGACGACGTGATCGTCTGACGGCGGCAGAAATGAAAGTCTCTTGAAAATCGGTGCAATTATCCGTATAATAATACGATATATGATATCGGCAATAGGAAAATACATGATAATGGAGGGTATTTTGTATGCTGACAGAAGAAAGACGCAATCTGATTGTTCAGAAAGTAGAGGAGAAAGGGAGTGTTTCCGTTCAGGAACTGATGGAACTGCTGGGTGCTTCTGAATCTACCATTCGGCGTGATCTGAATGAGCTTGACCGAAAAAGGCTGCTTCTGAAGGTCCATGGCGGCGCAGTGGCAGCTTCCGGCACCATTACATCCGATTTGATGGTTGCAGAACGGGAAGTTCTGCACCGGGAAACCAAGATGGAAATTGCCAGATATGCAGCTTCCCTGATCACGGATGATGATGTGGTATTTCTGGATGCAGGTACAACCACAGGATTTATTCCGGACTTTCTCACATGTACGGATGCTGTTTTTATTACAAATGCGATTTCCCATGCGAGAAAGCTCTGCAGTATGGGGTATCAGGTTTATATGCCCGGCGGTATGCTGAAAATCAAGACCGAGGCACTGATTGGCGGGCAGACCTGTCAGTTTCTGGGGAATTTCCATTTCACCAAAGGCTTTTTCGGAACAAACGGAGTTACGGTGGAAGAGGGATTTACCACACCGGATATTCAGGAGGCTGCCGTGAAAGAGCTGGCTCTGAAGCAATCCAGAAAACGGTATATCGTGACAGACAGCAGCAAATTTGATATGATATCGACGGTGCGTTTTGCAGGATTTACAGATGCAGATGTTATCACGGATTCCGGTCTGAGGACCAAGTACCGGAACAAAGAAAATGTACTGATTTACGATCAGAAATAAAGGAACCGGACTGAAATACACCCGGACGGCATATGATAGCAGTGACAGGCAGAAAGGATGGAAGTCCGGAGGACCGTTATGAAGGCAAATGGAAATCACTCTGCGAGACGAACTGCTGTGGAATGGATACTGGGCCTGCTGATGCTGGGCCTGGTGGCAGGAATTCAGATGTACATAATTGAGAAGCCGCTGCTCCTGGAAGCATCTGCGGGAATCGGAACAGCCGGTGTAAATGGAGATGGAAACCGGGAGTCCTGTGTTGTACTGGATGCCGGACACGGAGCTGCAGATCCGGGGAAAGTGGGATGCAATCAGGCCAATGAAAAGGATATTAATCTTTCCATTGTAAAGAAACTGAAAACTGCCCTGGAGAAAGAAAAGGTACGTGTGGTTCTGACAAGAGAATCAGATGAACCTCTGTATCAGCCGGATGCACCCAATAAGAAAATGGCGGATATGAACCGGCGGATTGAAATCATGGAAGCGGCTTCCCCTGATCTGGTGGTCAGCATTCATCAGAACAGCTATCATGATCCGTCCGTCTGCGGACCGCAGGTATTTTACTATCATGCGTCAGAACAGGGGAAACGGGCAGCACAGCTGCTGCAGGCATCCTTTGATGAAGTGGATGAAGTGGAAAATCGGCGGAAACCCAAGGCCAATGATAATTATTATCTGCTTCTGCATACATCCATGCCCATGGTGATTGCAGAATGCGGTTTTTTAAGCAATCCCCGTGAGGCAGAGCTTCTGATACAGGACACGTATCAGGAGAAAATTGCCCGGGCGCTGACAAAAGGAATTCTGAACTATCTGAACCGGAATGAAACCATATCCTATGTGTTCTGAGCAGGGATTCATCCGGATGTCAGAATGGATTCGGAAGAATACAACCATAATAAACATGAGAGGAAATCATATGAAGAAAACACAGATCAGAAATTCCCTGCTGCTGCTTCTGACGGCAACCATCTGGGGTGTCGCCTTTGTTGCACAGAGTGTGGGAATGGATTACGTAGGGGGATTTACCTTTAATTTCACCCGAAATATCATCGGAGGGCTGGTGCTGATCCCCTGCATTGTGCTGCTGAGAAAGTGGAAAATGCAAGGTGGAGAAGAAACGGCAGATTTTGCTCTACAGAAGAAAGACAGACCGATTTCATGGCTTCCGGTCAGCCGGAATGAGCTGATCGGCGGAATCTGCTGCGGTCTGGCCTTATGTGCAGCCAGCAATTTTCAGCAGTTTGGTATTGCACATACAACAGTGGGCAAAGCCGGATTTATTACAGCCCTGTATGTGGTCATCGTTCCGATACTGGGATTGTTTTTTAAGAAGAGAGTATCCATCGTCGTATGGTTCAGTGTGGCCCTTTCAGTGGTCGGTTTATACCTTCTCTGTATGACGGACAGTTCTTTTAAACTGGCATTCGGTGATACGCTGGTTCTGATCTGTGCACTGCTTTTTTCCATACATATTATGGTAATTGATCACTTTTCACCCAAAGGAGACGGTGTGGTGATTTCCTGCATTCAGTTTTTTGTGGCAGGTCTGGTATCCGGCATCCTGATGCTGATATTTGAAAATCCCACCATTGCAGCTATTCTGGCAGCATGGATGCCGATCCTTTATGCAGGTGTATTATCCAGCGGTGTTGCCTATACCCTGCAGATCGTCGGACAGAAGGATATGAATCCAACAATTGCATCTCTGATCATGTGTCTGGAATCCGTGGTTTCCGCATTGGCCGGCTGGCTGCTTCTGAATCAGGCACTGTCCGCCAGAGAACTGGCAGGCTGTGCACTGATGTTTGCGGCCATTGTTCTGGCTCAAATATGGGGCAATTAGCCATAAACAGGTGTTATACGAAGGAGTGCTTTTCAGCATAACATCCGGAGGGCATTGGCAATTCCGTCTTTGTCCACATCATCCGTAATATAATCCGCAATTTCTTTCAGACCGTCGGCGGCGTTGCCCATTGCAACTGCATAGCCGGCGGCTTTTAATATTTCATAATCATTCATGCTGTCGCCGAAGGCAATGACATCTTTCATGGTGAGCTGATAGTGGGAAAGCACTTTTTCCATACCGACCACTTTGGAAATGTTTTTTTCCATAATGTCGCACCAGATACCGGGGATGACAGAAGGGATTTTCAGTTCGGGAAATGCATCCCGGAGAATCTGTGCTTTTTCATCCTTTCCCACAAAACCCAGAGTCTGCACGGGCAGTTCCAGAAGCTTCATGACATCATCATATTCCGGTCTGGCATCACCGCTTAAAATATACTGGATGGATTTCAGATCTTCGGGAATCGTACAGTATTCCACATTATTGATCATGGCACAGACGCAGAGACCGCGGCTGATGGAAAAGTCCAGAAGACGTTTCAGAAGATCTTTATTGAATTCATGGTAATACACCTGTTTTCCTTCAATATGTACCTGGGCACCGTTATTATGCACCCATGCATCAGGTTTCAGTTCTTCCAATACATACTGATTGGCTGCCAGTTCCAGATTCCGTCCTGTGGCAATTACAATATAATAGTCATTTCGAACCTGATTGATGGCATCGATGGCACTACGGGGAATTTTATTATCCTTATCATCCACAAGGGTCATATCCAGATCGAAACTCAGGATTTTCTTTTTTTCTGTTTTACAATTCATTTGTTCCGCCTCATTTCTGTTATTCTTTTTATGTCTGTCGGACAGACTCTATCTGACACCGGGGCTCATAGACATCTCATGGATTGGTGTCATATCATACATTATCATAAACAGGGTACCGGGGCAAAAGTTTTTTTCTGCTGCAGGGGAATGATGCATTTCCTGCCGATGCAATTGCTATTTCCGATAAAATGTATTAAGATAAAAATCTGTCAACGTTGAATCTTATTTCCGATGAAGGAAAAACAGATACCTGAAAAGAAATCGGATTGCTGGAAGAAAGAAAAAAGATGACGGAAAGGAAATCAGCTGGAAGGAAATGGGATGATTAGAGAAAGGAAATCGGATGATTATGGAGCAAAATGAACTTTATATTATATATGGAACGGATTATGCGGATACGGTGATCCGGCTTCTGGAGGAAACCGATCTGGATGGTATGATTATGCGGAAATGTATGCCTGCATTTTTGCATAAAAAGACCAATGATTTTGAAACCACAGATGCCGTAGGAGAGTCCCATGGATTTCTTACGGAAAAGGCAGGCATTCGTATCGGCATCAAACCCAATCTGGTTGCACCGATTCCGGCAGAAGATGGAGGAACCACCCATCCGGAAGTGGTGGAAGGGCTGATTTCCTATCTGCTGGAAAAGGGATATCGGAATCTGTGTATCATGGAAAGCTCCTGGGTGGGAGACCGGACAGAGGATGCTTTTCAGGTCTGCGGATATTACGAACTGGCTGAACGGTTACAGCTTCCGCTGATTGATATCAAGAAGGAAAAATACAGAACTGTGAACTGTACAGGTCTGGAACTGGCGGTGAGTGAAGCAGCACTGGATGTGGATTTTCTGATTAATGTGCCTGTGCTGAAGGGACATTGTCAGACCAGAATGACCTGTGCTCTGAAAAATATGAAGGGACTGCTTCCGGATTTCCAGAAACGGGCTTTTCACCGCATGGGTCTCCATGATCCCATTGGAAGGCTGTCCGCCGGGATTCATCAGGATTTTATTCTGGTTGACAGTATCTGCGGTGATCTGAGTTTTGAAGACGGTGGAAATCCGGTGCAGCAGGATCGGCTGATTGCAGCAGCGGATCCGGTTCTTTGTGACAGTTATTGCTGCAGTCTTCTTCATATTCCGGTGGAAGAGGTTTCCTATATCGGAATTGCGGAAGCATGTGGATGCGGCTCTTCGGATCTGTCCTCAGCCATGATTCATGTATGCAATGAACCGCTTCATCCCATCGATCTTTCCACTGCAGGGAAAGCCCTTCGTCTGCAGGAACTGGCGGAAGACGTGGAGGCCTGCAGTGCATGCTACGGAAACCTGCTTCCTGTACTGTATGAGCTGCAGGAGGAAGGGATTTTGACCGATCAGTTTACGGAGAAGATATGCATCGGACAGGGGTATAAGGGCAGGTGCGGAAAACTGGGAATCGGAAGCTGTACGTCCCATTTTGAACGATATTTAAAAGGATGTCCTCCGGAAAAAGAGGAGATCTATCATTTCCTGAAAACAGTGCTGACGGAATAAAAGGGATAAAAAAAGGGTCCGGATAACGGTTTTCAATGAATCGAATTCCGTTGTCCGGACCTGAAATCTGCTGTTCATGGTATGGATCATCTGCCGGCAGCAGAAATCCGGAGAATCGTTATTATGCTCAGCAAAAATCCAGAGAATCTTTATTATTTTCAGCGAAAATCTGAAATACTGCTTCGATGATATCGTCATCCTCGATGGGAAGATAGCTTTCCAGCTCGGGATCCTTCTCATCCGGTACGACTTCCAGAATATCCACATCGCTTTCTTCTTTTGCAGCTTCTTCTTCGGAAAGCAGGACAATGAATTCGCGTCCCTTGTAATCGATCAGGTCCAGAAACTCAAACCGGCATTCCTTTCCGTTTTCATCATTCAGAGTAATAATGCTGTCCAGATCCACATCTGCAAAAATATCAGGTGTTTTGCTCATTCCGGTTCCTCCTTATTGCTTTCGTTTAATCAGAATCTCGTCTTTATGGACATAGTTAAGCCGCTTGCGGGCTTCACTTTCGATGTAGGCGTCCGATGAGACCTCTGTTTTTTTGCGAAGAAGTTCTTCTTTCCGACTTTCTTCTTTTTCAATTTCAGCTTTCAGCTGTTCGGTCTGTGTGACATATTGCTGCTTCTGTATCTGCAGCTGACCGGTCTTGTAAACAAGAAGTACTGCAGCGAAAATAAGCAGCAGACCAATACCGAGGAAGGTCATGCGAAGATGTCGCTTCTGCTCTCTGGCAGAAGACCGGCGTACATACTTTCTTCTGGCGGAATTTTTTTCAGTACTCATAGTTGTCTCCTGTATAGAATCAATCAAATATACTGTATGGAACAGATTCAGATAAGGATAGAATCCTTTTAAGTGTAGTCTATCGCTTCTTATTTTTCAAGAGTAAAGTGATGAAAATTTCAGAAAAAACGGCTGAGAGTACGATTCCACAGAAAAAAACCCAGGCCAAATGCAGGGATAAGAAAAAAACGCAGATTTCCTGACTGAAAAAGGTACAGAAGACGAAAAAGGGTGATTCCGATCATGGACCAGAACAGGATATCTTCCAGTGTAACGGCCCAAATATGATGTTTCCGCAGTTTCCGGAGAATACGCAGGAAATCAAAAAAAACGGCAGCTCCGATACCGCATATGAAAAATGCCAGAAAAGAAGCAGCCTGTGAACGGATAAAATCAGCCATTAACGGAAAAACCTGGACAGAACGGAACCGTTATTGGTGCCGGATTTTCTGATTTCGGTATATTGGATGGTATCGGGCCGTCCTTCAATTTCCACGGTTCCGCTTTCAATTGCCAGTTGTTTGACCTGGAGAGCGGATCCCATTATCTGCATGCGGCCTTCTTCTGTTTCCAGAACAATTTCTTCCGTATCAAAGGAAATGACATCCAGAACTCCTGTGATCCGGGTCCGGGAACGGTTATTGATGGTGACACAGTGTCCTTTATGGGGACTTTCGATGGGTTCGGGCATAAAAATACTCCTGTACACTGCTTGATCTGTGATGCTGCGGAAAATCAGAGGGAACTTCCGCTGTATCATCCTGATCCTATTGTATGCGCGGTGTACAGGAGATATGCTGATCAGATGTATTCGTAAAGTGCGGCTGCATCTTCTTTTCGGACAGTTTCCTGAACATTCAGTACCCGTACTTTCACAGAACGGGTTCCGAAAAGAATTTCCAGTTCATCACCGGCCTTTACGTTGTAGGAAGCCTTTACGGGTTTGCCATTGACCATAACACGTCCCGCATCACAGGCTTCATTTGCTACAGTTCGTCTTTTTATCAGACGTGAAACCTTCAGATATTTGTCAAGTCTCATAGGCATGCCCTTATCTGCATCCGATTATGCGTTTACTTTATCCTTTAATACCTTGCCTGCCTTAAACTTGGGAGACTTGGAAGCAGCAATTGTCATGGTTTCACCACTCTGGGGGTTTCTGCCTGTTCTTTCTGCTCTTTCGGAAACTTCAAATGTACCGAATCCGGTGATCTGAACCTTTTCGCCGGCAACCAGTTCATCGCTGACTACATCGATAAATGCTTCTAAAACTTTCTGTGTATCAGATTTTTTCATGCCTGTTTTTGCTGCCATAGCTGTGATCAGTTCTGCTTTTTTCATGTTATTCTAACTCCCTTATATAATATGGTTTTGCGGGTCATGAAGTTACAGGTTTTTCGGCCTGTTCATTACTTGCTATTATTTTATATACTGGAAAGAAATGTTTGTCAAGGATTTGTTGAATCCACGGGCTTTTTTTCAGCTTTTTCCTTTTCTTTTATTTCTTTCCAGAGGGCTTCTGTCTCTGCGGAGGTCCGGATGACGGTATCACCGAAAACGTGGGGGTGTCTGCGGATCATTTTCCTGCTGATACCATTAATGACATCTTCGATGGTAAAGAGGTTCTGATCTGCGGCAATCTGGCTGAAAAGAAGAATTTCCATCAGGACATCTCCCAGTTCCTCACAGAGATTTTCAGAATCGTTTCTGTCCACAGCCAGACACACTTCTTCTGATTCACTCATGAGATATTGTTTCATGGTTTCAAAAGTCTGTTCTCTGTCCCAGGGACAGCCTTCCGGGGATCGGAGAATCCGGATAATATCTGCGAAATCCTGGAAGGTGTACTTCGTTTCTTTATTTAATGGGATATCTTTTTTACTGGTCATGGCAAACTCCTTCTTTCCTATGATTTCAGCGGGAGAGATACCCGCCTCTTTCCTATGATTTCAGCGGGAGAGATACCCGCCTCTTCTGATGGTGGGAATAACCAATCTGTCCCGCTGAATACATAGTAACACATTTTGCTTTGAGGGTCAAAGAAGGAAAAGAAGTGCAGACTTTACAAAAATCGCCATTTGCTTTATGATGAAGTATTAGGGTATATTGAAAAATCAATATACCGATTCTGGTAATGAAGGTGACGACTACATGATTACAGATAAACCGGTTGGAGTTCTGGACTCCGGCGTGGGAGGAATCAGTATCCTGCGTGCACTGGTCAGATATCTGCCATATGAAAATTTTGTTTTTTATGGGGATTCTGCCAATGCGCCGTATGGAGACCGAAGTGAAGAGGAGATTCATGAGCTGACCATGAACAGCGCCTCTGTGCTTCTCAAAAAAGATTGTAAAGCGGTGGTGGTGGCATGCAATACAGCCACAGCAGCAGCGATTAAGGATCTGCGGCAGATGTACCCGGATATTCCGATGATCGGTCTGGAACCGGCACTGAAACCTGCGGTACTGCATAAGAAAAATTCACGGATTATTGTGATGGCCACATCCTTTACATTGAAATCGCAGAAATATCTGGATCTGCGGGATCGATATGTGGATCAGGCTGAAATTATTTCTCTGCCCTGTCCGGGAATTGTTCCTTTTGTGGAACGGCAGGAAATCTATTCTCCGAAACTGCTGGCATATCTTCACACAGAGTTTGATCCCTATATGGATAAGAAAATTGACGGGATCGTACTGGGATGTACGCATTTTCCTTTTGTGAAAAGGGCGATACGGGAAGTGGTTGGACCCGATACTATCTTATATGACAGTGCAGATGGTGTAGGGCGTCAGGTTATGCGTCAGCTGGAATCTCATAATCTGCTGAATACTTCTCATGTGAAAGGTACGGTGGAACTGTTGAACAGCAAGGGACCGGAAGGCGTGGAACTGTGCAGGAAACTTCTGTATCAGTCAATCTGATTGATATGGCAATAAAAGAAAAGGGACTCTTATGTTTGAAAAATTGATAAAGAAAACTGCCAGAGTAAAATCTGGTCTGAAAATTGTTATTGTTGGCTGCGGTAAGGTGGGCGGAACCCTTGTGGAACAGCTGAGTAAGGAAGGACATGATATTGTTCTGGTGGATCGTTCTGCAGAACGATTACATTCATTGACCGACATATACGATGTAATGGGGGTGGTTGGCAACGGAGCCAGCTTCAGTACGCTGTCGGAGGCAGGAATCGAGGATGCGGATCTGATTATTGCAGTTACCGATTCTGATGAATTGAATCTGCTGACCTGTACCGTGGCCAGAAGAGAAGGGAATTGTACCGCTATTGCCCGTGTCCGCAATCCGGAATACAGTCAGGAAATCGGCTATCTGCAGGAACGTCTGGGGCTTGCCATGATCATCAATCCGGATAAGGAAGCTGCCAATGAAATTGCCCGTGTGTTATCCCTTCCCGCCGCACTGGGTGTGAATACCTTTGCCCATGGTCTGGCGGAAATGGTCCGGGTTAAAATTCCCGAAGGCAATGTACTCTGCAATAAAAGTCTGGCCGGGCTTGGCCGTGATATCCGCAATATTCTGATCTGTGCTGTGGAACGTGGAAATGATGTCTGTATTCCCACAGGTAATTTCGTTCTTCAGGAAGGAGATATTATCACATTTCTGGCATCCACAAAGGAAGCAACAGTATTTCTGGAAGACATCGGCATTCAGACCAACCGGATCCGCCATGCGATTCTGATCGGCGGCGGTCGTTCTGCATATTATCTGGCCAAACAGCTGATGGAAGTGGGAGTTCATGTGAAGATTATTGAAAAGGATAAGGCAAGAAGTGAGGAACTGAGTATCCTGCTTCCCAATGCCATTGTTCTGAATGCCGACGGAACAGAGACAGCGGTTCTGAAGGAAGCGGGAATGGAGCAGGTGGATGCTTTTATTCCGCTGACCGGCATTGATGAGGAAAACATTCTTCTGACCCTCCACGCAAAGGAGGTTTCAAAGGCCAAGGTCATCACCAAGATCAACCGCATTAATTTCCATGGGGTGATCAACCGTCTGGAGCTGGGCAGTGTGATTTATCCCAAATATATTGTCGCAGAGGCCATTATTGCGTATGTCAGAGCATTGACGGCGTCCAAAGACAGCAGCAACGTGGAGACATTGTACCATCTGTTTGATTATCGTACGGAAGCCATTGAATTTCATATAAAAGGCGAGTCTGACCTGACCAATAAGCCTTTAAAGGATCTGAAATTGAAGGATAATGTACTGATCGGATGTATTAACCGTGACGGACATATTATTATTCCCGGCGGCAATGACTGTATTAAGCCCAATGATTCCGTAATTATTGTAACCACTCATACCGGATTTGATGATATCCGTGAGATTCTGAAATAAAACAGGAGATAATCATGAATCGTGGAATGATTATATTTATATTGGGCTGGGTATTGAAGATCGAAGCAGTACTTATGCTCCTGCCGCTGGCTGTCGCTCTGATTTACAGGGAGCAGGTGGGAATCTGGTTTGCGGTAGCTATTTTACTGACGGCGGCAGCCGGTTTTGCCATGACATGGAAAAAGCCGAAGAGAACTGTATTCTATTTGAAAGAAGGGTGTGTGGCAACGGCTTTCAGCTGGGTTCTGATGAGTATTTTCGGTTGTCTTCCCTTTGTGTTCAGCGGAGAGATACCATCCTTTACCGATGCTTTATTTGAAACAATTTCCGGTTTTACCACCACCGGTGCCAGTATTCTGCCGGAGGTGGAAAGTCTGTCCCGCTGCATGCTTTTCTGGAGAAGTTTTACCCACTGGATCGGCGGTATGGGTGTACTGGTCTTCCTGCTGGCGATTCTTCCCATGACAGGAGGATCCCATATGAATCTGATGCGTGCAGAAAGTCCGGGACCTTCCGTTGGAAAACTGGTGCCCAAAGTAAAGCATACGGCACGAATTCTGTATCTGATCTATGTGGGCATGACAGTGCTTCAGATTATTCTGCTGTTGATGGGCAGGATGCCGGTGTTTGATGCATTGACAACGGCCTTCGGTACAGCAGGTACCGGTGGATTCGGTATTAAGAATGACAGCATCATGAGCTATTCGCCTTATATCCAGTGGATTGTCACTATTTTTATGCTGCTTTTTGCGATTAATTTTAATGCGTATTATTTTATATTGTATAAAAAATGGAAAAAGGCACTGGAAATGGAAGAAGTACGACTTTTTCTGGTGGTGGTTGCAGCGGCCATCGGTCTGATTACGTTCAATATTTATAATCCGGAACTGGGATTTTTCCATAACCTGCGGGATGCGTCTTTTCAGGTGGCATCGCTGGTTTCATCCACCGGTTTTTCTTCCGTTGATTTTGACCTGTGGCCGGTGGTATCCAAAACCATTCTGGTTATGCTGATGTTTATGGGGGCCTGTGCAGGCAGTACCGGCGGCGGTATTAAGGTGGCAAGACTGGTTATTCTGTTTAAAGCATTTAAAAAGGAAATGCACTCTTATCTGCATCCCAAAAGTGTCAGGAAGGTGCAGATGGATGGAAAACCCATTGAACATGAAGTGGTACGTGCCACCAATGTATATTTTTCCACTTTTATGCTTGTTTTTGCAGTGTCCCTGCTGATTATTTCCTTTGACGGAAAGGATCTGGTGACAAACTTTACGGCTGTCATTGCCACATTGAACAACATTGGTCCCGGTCTGAATCTGGTGGGTCCCACCTGCAATTTCAGTCATTTTTCGGTATTATCCAAATATGTGATCATGTTTGATATGCTGGCTGGACGTCTGGAACTGTTCCCCATGCTGCTGGTATGTTATCCTCCGCTGTGGAAACAGATGTTTGAAATAAGGCGGCCGCAATCGTGAAATATTTATCTATAGTTGCTTTCTTGTATGGAATCCAGTACAATGGATGATGTTTCTGTCTGACAGGATCATGCTGCAGATGTATGTCTGTATGTATATCAATTAATTCCCCTCATGAATGAATCATGCTTTGCGTTTCATGGTTATGAATGAGGGTATCCCCAGGATATATGTGAAGGAGAGCTTTAAAATGAGTAAATTGTATCTTGCTGAAAGCAAAAGCAATGACGTGAAAAGTCAGGGTCTGATGCGGAAGCTTGCAGGGAAATCAAGTATCTTCCCCCCGGGTACCGACCCGTTAAAGGTGGTGCTGGCGTTGATTACCGCATCCCGTTGTCAGTCCTGCGGCAAATGCACACCCTGTCGCGAGGGTATGCCGAAACTGGAAATGATGCTGCGGAATATTATTGATGGAAAGGCATCAGCGGAAACACTTGTTCAGTTCCGTGCCACAGCAGATCTGCTTGCCAACTGTGCAGATTGTGCCATCGGATATCAGACCGGTGAAGAGGTGCTGGAGAGTTTAAGTCTTTTCGGCGATCAGTATCTTGCATACATTGCAGGAAAACCGGCTGAAAAGAATCAGGTACATATTCCCTGCGTGACCCTTTGCCCGGCCCATGTGGATATTCCCGGATATATTGCCCATGTGCATGATGGTAATTATGCGGATGCAATCAACCTGATCCGCCGTGATAACCCGCTGCCTACGGCATGTGCCATGATCTGTGAACATCCCTGTGAGGAAAGATGCCGCCGTAACCTGATTGACAGTTCTGTGAATATCCGCGGCATCAAAAAATATGCGGTGGATCAGATTGCAGCAGATAAGGTGGCAGTTCCTGTTCCCAACCCGTCAACCGGCAAGAAGGTTGCTGTTATCGGCGGCGGTCCCAGTGGTATGACAGCAGCTTATTTCCTGTCTCTGATGGGCCATAAGGTTACAGTATACGAAGCAAAGGAACATCTGGGCGGCATGCTGATGTACGGCATTCCCAACTATCGTTTCCCCAAGGACCGGCTGGATGAGGATATGAATGCCATCCTTTCCACCGGCAATATTGAAGTAAAATACAATGTCAATGTAGGTGTGGATATTTCCATCGAAGAAGTACGAAACAGTCATGATGCCATGTATGTGGCAATTGGTGCACAGGTGGGCAAGAAGCTTCGTATGGAAGGTGCAGATGCGGAAAATGTATTCTCCGCAGTTGAAATGCTGGACCAGATCGGCCATGGAAATCGTCCGGACTACACCGGAAAAACCGTATGTGTCATCGGCGGAGGCAATGTTGCCATGGATGCGGCGAGAAGTGCCCTGCGCTGCGGAGCAGCGGATGTGCGGATTGTATACAGAAGACGTCATGAAGACATGACAGCTCTGGAAACGGAAATTGAATCCGCCATCATGGAGGGTATTGAGCTGATGCTTCTGCAGGCTCCCGTAAGCATAGAAAAGGATGCGGAAGGCAAGTGTGCCGCTCTGTGGGTTCAGCCCCAGATGATCGGTCCCTATGACCGGGGAGGCCGTCCGGCTCCCATGAATGCATCAAAGGATCCGGAGCGCATTGCCTGTGATATTGTACTGATCGCAGTTGGTCAGGATATCGTCAGCAAACCCTTTGAAAACTTCGGTATTCCCGCCAATAGAAATGTTCTGCAGGCAGGACTTGATACTGCAGTGGAAGGAATGCCCGGTGTATTTGTCGGCGGCGACTGTGCAACCGGCCCTGCCACAGCAATCCGTGCCATTGCGGCAGGAAAGGTGGCAGCATGGAATATTGATGAATATCTGGGCTGCAGCAGTGTTCTGGACTGCGGTGTGAAAGCACCCATGCCGAAACCCAACAACCGTATTCCCACCGGACGGGTCAATATCGGGGAAAGACCTGCATACCAGCGTAAGCATGATTTTGAACATGTGGAATGTCCCATGACATATGAAGAAGCCATGCAGGAATCCGGAAGATGCTTACGATGTGATGTATGCGGATATTATGATTGATCATATGTGAAAGTCCGATCGCTAAGAACCGGCGTTTGAAATGGTCCCTTGAAGGAGATTTATTGGGCTTTCACTGGAATGGTAAAAAGAAAAAGGCATCCGGGCTGTGAAAATTGAGATGCTCCCTTTCAGGCAAGACAAGTGAAATAAAAAACTTGTTTACTTAAGAGGGAGCATATCTTTATGTTATTTAAACATAAGTTTTTTTAGGCTGGCAAAAATAATGTTTGCAGTCTCTCGTCTATTTTAAAAATTTCTGATTTTTTCTATAGGCCTCTAAAAGAGCTTTACGATCATTTTCATACTCGTTTTCAGAATAAAGACCGATTTCAAGTAGTTCTTTTAATTCCGCTATCTTTGCAATCAAATACTCCTTATCTATGTTAACCTCTTTTTGTGACTTAATGATACCTTCTGGTCGAATTTTTTTATCTTTAGAAGTATTCTGATTAATCAGGTAGAGCAAATTATCATTAAAATGCTTATTCTTTAACTCTTCAGGTGGCGGACATTCCCATGCCGGTTCAAGAGGTATCGGTTCTATACCGTCTTCCCCGTTGATACTGTATGCATATCGCCATTCTGTATTTACCCATTTCGACTGCTTTGCATAATTTGACCAAAACAAATATAATATATCTCTTTGACCTATTTCTTCATGAATAGTATTCTCCCAGTTTTCTCCGCTTCGAAGACTTTCTACATCAAAGAAAATATCCATATCAGGTCGTGCTTTACGAATTCCCTGGATTACCATAGCAGCCTTACTTCGGTCTTGACTGGCATATGAAATGAACGCAGAGAAAATATCCTCTCGAGAAATGGATATTTTCTGACTTCTAAATGCTTCACATTTCACAACAAACGATAAGCGAGTTGCTATGATATCATTAACATAAATAAGTGTCTGGAAAGCAACCTGTTTCTTATCAAATTTTGCCGGTAATTTTACAGGTATTGAAAAATCAATATATCGTCCTTTCCAAGTACGTTCTTCTTCATAATAGATTTCGAAGTCTGCCGACTTCAATACGATTTTCACAATTGATTCATCTGCAATCCTTGTCGTACCACCTGGTATTTCTCTCTGTGGTATTTCTTTATCCTGAATAATATTATTTACAACTGAACGATACTCATCTTCATATACAATAAGATGAATGATATTGAACACTTTGCACGAGAGTTTTTTAGGAGCGGTTGCTGAAAAATTTACTCTTGATAGTATGAAACCAGACTCATTTTGACAAAATTGTTTCGTTCCACATTCTGGACAAAAATTATAATCTTTCCAATAAATGTTCCCACATTTTTTACACCGAACATGATCAGCCCCTCCAGCTAATTTAGCGTTTGGTACTTGTATACACGATACATTGTTACTATTTTTTGAAGATGAACCATCATCATCTAATATGATATATCTATTCCTTAAAATATTTGTTGAATCTTCATACTGACCTTCATGCAGAAGCGCTTTTCGTAGTCTTTGGCGTTCCTCAGCTGCATCGATATATTTTGGAGATTCAATAGGATTATCTTGCGTAATTGAAGCTGTCCCATCTCCTCGTAAAAGTGCCTCTCGTAGTTTTTGTCTTTCAAGTTTTTCATAAATTTTAGACCTTGAGCCTTTTTGGGGCAACCGAATAGTGTGGTCATTTTTACTTGTTTCAACTCTTTTTTCAGAACCATCATTATATTCCAGAAAAGAATGTTTGACGCTCAAATCCCCCTCTCTCTCTGGAACATCTGAAGCAGCAATTGGTTTTATTAGTATGGCAAATAATCTTTGCAGTGTCTCACGAATACTTTTTTTATCATATCTTGTACCGTTCAGCATGATATAATACTCTGTATTCTCTTCATAAATTGGAACTTTTATCAATCCCAATTTATGGGCTGCCTGTTTCTGGTTATATAGAGATATCATCCATGAGTCTTCATTAGAAAATAATGATTTTCCTTCGATTTGAGTATCACACTTGTTAATAAATGAACTTATCAAAATAAATACGGGTTGTTTATAATCTATGCCCGCTTCTGTATATTGAAGAATGCGCAATTCCGAAATATACCATGATAAAAACAAAGCTGGTCCCAAATTCGGTAATGCATCTTGCTGATAGTCGGATGGAGAAAAAATAAAATTTTCTTCTATATACGAAAAAACTCTATTAATTGTTACAGTACTACTATATTCAACAACAGCAATATCTATTGAATCAGAAAGAATATCTTTACACTTAATAATCTCGGAAATCACTTCAATAGCATTATCAAATGACTTTGTTTCTATACTATCGATAATCAGTACAATGGGATAATGTGTTGCTCCTGAGTTTTTACACAAATTGTTATCAATAGTAAAGTATTCTGATGCTATTTTTCCATCCTTGATTAGCTTTTCTTTTATTAATTCGACTTCTTGATCTTTGATAGATGTATATTTGTTCCACATAGTATTATCCTTCTGTTTTTGTATTTATATCATCCCAGTGGAAGTCCGAAAATCTCCTTTAAGGGACCATTGCAAACGTCGGCTCTTAGCGATCGGACTTCCTGAAAGGAAGAACGAGAGCTTAGAACCGCTACGTTTGGACCTGAGCGAGAGCGTGTCCCGGAAGGAGATAGAAGGACTGAAACGGGAGCTGGATGAAAAGGTCAATTGTACAGCACCATGCTGAAATAGGTGGCGGAATCGTTTCCGTAGTTGTAACACATTTCCATGGCTTCTGCCAGAGAGAAGATGACTATCCCATGGCTTTCCATGGAATTCAGCCGTTCTTCCGGATGGCGGCAGGGCTCATCGGGGCAGGCACAGACATCGCAGATGGCACAGCCTGTGGAGAGAACCAGAAAAGGAGAAGTTTTTTCTTCTGGATTTGCATCCTCCGGTGCGGCCATGGGAAGTCCGGTTTCTTCACATAATTGTTTTCGGATGTTCCGGGTAACGGCTTCATGATCTTTTTTGGCCATGAGACATTCTTCCGTATTCCACGCATCGGTCACCGGATTTACTGTGGAAAAAAGGAAAAAATGTTGATACTGCAGGCATTTTTTCATATTGTCGTGGACACTTCCCACATAAGGCGGACAGGCCCAGCAGTGATTGCAGCGGGAGCATTCATTTTCGCAGATATAGCGGACTTTCTCGGAAAAGGGAATCTGATCGGTTGTACCGAAGCAGTATTCGCAGATGGGGTAATCATTTATCAGGTTTTCAAGGATGTTCCGGATAGACATACGGGATACCGCCTTTCAATTTGTTTTCTGATCATACTTTGTTTGTTTTATTATATCCAAACTGCGGAAACAGAACAAGTGCATAATAGTAGTGTCATTAAAAAGAGATATGGCTTTTTGGCAGAAAACTTCTTGCTTATGGAAACAAATAAGGGTATACTAACCAACAAAAAATCATATTGGGGAACATAGGAAAATTTGCTTTGCAAACTGAATCCGGCGCCAGATCTCTATGAAAACGGAGAAGGGATTTACCGGCAGAGAAAGAAGGTCCGCCATGGATAATATGAAATTAAATGGACAGAAGACGTATGAATATATCTTTAATTATTTTTCAGAAAAGATCCTGTCCGGGGAATTGAAATTGAATGATAAGATTGATACGGAGCGTGATATTGCAGAAAAGCTGGGGGTCAGCCGCAATTCCGTGCGGGAAGTGATGCATATGCTGGAGATGACGGGTCTGATTGAGTGTCTGCAGGGCAGCGGGAATTATGTACGATGCGATCCGGAAGAGTATATGCTGAAATCGGTCAATATGGTAATGGCATTGATGGAGATTGATTATACGGAAATACTGGAAATCCGCACCGGTTATGAGCAGATGGCATTGAAGCTGGCCATGAACAATGCGACAGAAGAAGAGATCGAGTCGATTCATCAGATTCTGGTACAGATGGATCAGCCCATGAGCACAAAGGAAAGTGCCGTTCTGGATAACAATTTTCATCATACGCTGGTGAAAGCATCTCATAACCGCCTTCTGATTTTATATTATTCTATGCTGGACAAGCTGCTTGACCGGTTTATTGAAAATATGCGCGGCCGGATTCTGGTAAGCCGGATCAAAGCAGAACAGCTGCGGAAAGCCCACTGGGATATTTATGAAAGTCTGCTCAGTAAAAATATGGACGCCGGAATAAAAGCCATGGATAAACATTTCCGTATCATTGACGAGCAGATGGAGAAGCTGAGACAAAAGAGTCGGTGTGAATAGAATGATGAAGAAATCGGTGTATACAAAACGATAAGGACATGTGATAATGAGCAGAAAATATTTCTTTTTTGATATTGATGGAACACTTCTTGCCGGCAAAATGGGAGTTCAGTATGTGCCTGAGTCTACAATGCAGACATTACAGATGCTGGAAGAAAAAGGGCATTTTCTTTCCATAGCAACAGGAAGAGGACATGCCATGGCGGAACAGGTCATGAAGGACCTTGGTTTTCACAATATGGTATCTGATGGAGGGCATGGTCTGACCGCAGATGATAAACTGCTGGAAATCCGCCCTCTGGATTTTGATAAATGCATTGCTCTGATTGATGAATGCACGGAGAAAGGAATTCCCTGGTCGATATCCCCGGAAAATGAGAGAAAACGCTTTTCTCCTGATGATCGTTTTTTAGAATTGACAAAGAATGACGCTTTTATGGAAACCATTGTGGAAGAAGGTCTGAATCCCAGAAAATATAATGCAATCTATAAGGTTTATGTTGCCTGCAAAGAGCCGGTGGAATACAGTCTGGAAACATTGAAGGAATTGCCCTGGTGCCGGTACGATGAAGAATACTTTTTTGTGGAGCCAACCGATAAGGCAGAAGGAATCATCCGCATGGTGGAAATGATGGGCGGCAGCATCAAAGATGTGGTTGTATTCGGAGATGGAAGAAATGACCTCAGTATGTTTACGGATCAGTGGACAAGCATTGCTATGGGCAATGCTGTGGATGAACTGAAGGCGAAGGCATCTTATATAACGACGGCTGCAGATGATGACGGAATCTATAATGCATGTAAGCATTATGGATGGATCTGATCTGACGGAAATTCACCAAAAACAGTAACCTTGATAATAGCTGTCCCGCTCTGCTCTATGAGCAGATGCGGGATGGAACGCATATAGTAACGATTTTCTCCGCGAAATCCGAATTCCTGTAATTTATCCTGAGTAACTGCAACAGGATCACCTGATTCGGAAGGCATTTCCAGAAAAAAGCAGATTGCTTTCCCTTCTTTACAAACCCCCTTTTCATCCTCTTTCATCACCGAAAGCTGATGCATTGTATCAACGGAGAACAAGTCATAATCGCCATCCTGGATAAAGCCAAAGAAATGGTCGTCGGAAGATATGGCTTTTTCAAAGTAGGTCAGGCGACAGTATTGATACCGATACGGAATGCCGCTATCCCGAAAATCACAGTACTCCTTCCAGAGTTTTTCCTTCCTCTCAATATATGCTTTCATTTTTTCCAGTTCATGAATCTTGTCGTCAATAGAATCTACTGCCTTAAAGAATGAGGTGCGGCGAATTTCTGCTCCTCCTGTGATGATCTCCCGGATCTGCTTCAGGGTAAATCCTGCTGCCTGCAGGATCTTGATCATATCCATGGTTTCAATCTGGCCTGGGGCATATTCCCGGTAGCCGTTTTCGTGAATTGCCATGGGCTTCAGAAGCCCCATCTGGTCATAGTAAAATAAGGTGCGCTTTTCTGTACCGCAATATTTTGCAAATTCTCCAGTATTCATACAATTGCCTCTTGACTGTTTCCTAACGTTATACTTTATGATGGAACCTATGATCTGAGGTCAAAAGGATTTATGAAATACATGCCCTTTTGTCCCTTGGCTCATAGTCTATGATAAGAAGGGAGACTTGTCAATGAGGTTTAAATCTGAAGTGAACCCCCTGGAAAGCAGCATACTGAAGGGAATGCTGATGTTTGCTTTACCGATATCCGTTTCGTCACTGCTGACCATGCTGTTTTCCTGTGCAGATACAATTGTGATCGGACGATTCGGGCATGAGAATGCAATCTCTGCCATAGGTGTTTCCGCAGCCGTTCTGAACTTTCTTGTGGGCGGATTCACTGCACTTGCTGTCGGCGTGACAGTTGTTTTTGGAAAATATTTCGGTGAGAATCAACGCGAAAAGGTCAGCGAACTGCTGCACAGCCTTCCGGTCACAGCACTGGTTCTCGGTGCGGCACTCAGCTTTGCAGCAATCGTATGCTCAAAACGGATTCTGCATCTGCTGAATTGTCCGGATGATATTTTACCGGATGCGCTGCTGTATTTCCGAATCTATTTTCTTGGTGTTCCTTTGACCATGCTGACCGGTTTCCTTTCATCGGCTCTTCAGGCAAAGGGAAACTCGTATACTCCTTTCTTCTTTCAGGCTGCCGCATCCTGTATCAATATTGCCCTGAACCTGTTTTTTGTCATTGTCCTGGATTGGAATGTGGCGGGCGTTGCGGCTGCAACGGTAATATCGCAGTTTCTGCTGGCAGCTGCCATGACATTTTATCTGGGAAAACAGGAAAATGAACTGAAGCTGAATCTTCGAAAGCTGACCGTTTTTCGTGGTATGAAACAGGTATTTGCTGTTGGCATCCCCGCTTCGCTGGAGAGCATTATTCTGAATCTTTCCGGTGTCATTATTGCTTCGGTCATCAATCGGTTTGACAATACCGTGATTGCCGGAAACACGGTTGCAACTTCAATTGAGGGACTCATGGTCATCACATTTACAGGCTTTGCCAGTGCAAGTACCGTCTTTATTTCCCAGAATTACGGTGCCGGAAAAATGGATCGCGTCCGGACAGTCTATCGAACCACGTTGATAACTGTTTTTGCAGCGGCGGAGCTTGCAGGCATTCTGCTGTTTGCTTTTTCATCAAAACTGGTATGGCTATTTACCACAGATTCAGCCATAGTTGAAAACGCACAGGTCAGAATGTTCTATATGTGCCTGTTTTTTGGTCTGTGCGGAACCATGAATGTGATAAGCGGCTGCGAGCGTGGCTTAGGTGATGCGAAAACACCGCTGTTTATTTCGATTCTGTGCTCGGTTGTTTTCCGTCTTACATGGATTTTTACCTATGCAGCCTGGAAAGGAACGGTTGAATCCATCTACCTGTCCTATCCGATTTGCTGGGGGATTTGCACATTTTTGAACCATCTGGCTTTTCGCAGACTTTTTCGCAGACAACAGTGTTCCGTTCACGGAAAAGAATTGCAAAAATAAAAAAGAACATTTATCCTTATCGAACAGATGTGGTACAATATAATCATTCGAATAAAAGAAGGAGTATCCTGAAATCCAAAGAAGAACAGGTAAAAATAATATGTTAAGCAAAGAGATTAAAAACGAATTTATAAAAATCATCCGGGAGGAACTGGTTCCGGCCATGGGCTGTACGGAACCCATTGCTCTTGCCTATGCATCTGCAAGGGGAAGAGAAGTACTGGGAAAAATGCCGGAGCGAATCGATGCGTTATGTTCCGGAAATATGATTAAAAATGTAAGATGTGTCACCATCCCGAATTCCGGCGGCATGACCGGTATTGAAACAGCCTGCATACTGGGTGCTGCGGAGGGGAATCCCGGTGCCGGCATGGAAGTACTGGAATCCGTCAGCGATGAGGGTCGCAGAATTACAAAAGAACTGGTGGAACAGAAGTGCTGTAAAGTTGAATTCCTGGACTCGGAAATTCCCCTTCATTTCATCATCCGTTTATATGCGGGAAATGATATGGTTGAAGTGGAAGTGCGTCATACCCACACCAATATCGTTGCCATCCGGAAAAATGGGACTGCGGTATTCGAAAAAAATGACGAACAGGCAGAAACCGGACATGCAACCGACCGTTCCCACCTGACACTGGACAATATCAGATGTTTTGCAGATGAAGTGGACATTGATGAAGTCCGCAAGATCTATCAGCGGCAGATTCGCTGCAATATGGATATTGCATACGAAGGAATTTCGGGAAATTATGGTCTGGGAATCGGAAGAATGATTCGCGAATCCTATGCAGATGGTGTGGTAACCCGTATGAAAGCATACGCAGCAGCCGCATCGGAAGCCCGTATGGGAGGCTGTGACATGCCGGTTATCATCAATTCCGGCAGCGGCAATCAGGGTATTGCTTCATCGGTTCCGGTCATTGTGTATGCCAGAGAAAATAATATTCCCACAGAGCGTCTGTATCGTGCCCTGATTTTTTCCAGTCTGCTGACCATCTATCAGAAGGAATTTATCGGAAAACTGTCTGCATTCTGTGGTGCAGTATCCGCCTCCTGTGCCAGTGCCGCAGCGATCACCTATCTGGTTGGCGGCACAAAGGAACAGATCAAGGCAACCATTGACAATACACTGGCCAATATTCCGGGTATTATCTGTGATGGTGCAAAAATATCCTGTGCAGCCAAGATTGCTTCCAGTCTGGATGCTTCCATGATGGCTCACTATCTGGCCATGCAGAATAAAGAGTATGAAGCGTATACCGGTATTCTGAAAGAAGACGCAGGAGAAACCATAAGCTGTGTGGGATATATAGGAAAAGTGGGAATGCATCAGACGGATAAGGAAATCATCAAAATGATGCTGGAATGATCTCTCGGAAAGGAACGGGAGAAACTCCCATCGGTGAATGAGCCGGGAAAAGTTTCATAAATGAACGGAAAAACAGGAGGCAGAGAAAAATATGTACGATTGCATTATTATCGGAACCGGTCCGGCGGGACTTTCCGCTGCGATCAATCTGAAAACCTACAACAAAAATTTTGTCTGGTTTGGATCCAGATCGCTGAGCGATAAAATCAGAAAAGCGGAAAAGATTGTCAATTACCCTGGCTTTCCGGAAATCAGCGGACAGGGTTTGTTTGAAAAATTTGAAGAGCATATTGCGTCTGCCGGTATTGAAATTACGGAAAAAACTGTAAACAATGTGATGGAAGCCGGCGGTTATTATATGGTTCTTGCGGACAATGAGCTGTATGAAGCCAAAACTATTATTCTGGCCATGGGTGTCATGTCTGCAAAAGTTCTGGAGGGAGAGACAGAATATCTGGGCAGAGGCGTCAGCTACTGTGCAACCTGTGACGGCATGCTGTACCGGGGAAAGAAAATTGCAGTGATCTGTAATTCACCCAAATATGAGCATGAAGTGGAATATCTGTCTGATCTGGCAGCTCAGGTTTATTATTATCCTACCTTTGACAGTGCTGTTCAGAGGGACAATATAGCTATTTCAAAGGACAGACCGAAAATGATCCAGGGAGATATGCAGGTTCGCTCTCTGGTTCTGCGTTCAGGAGAAACCGTTGAAGTGGATGGTGTATTCTGTCTGCGAAATGCCATTGCTCCATCCAGTCTGATTCCGGGAATCCAGCTGGATCATGCCCATATTGCAGTGGACCGTTCCATGGCCACCAACTTAAAGGGATGTTTTGCATGCGGTGACTGTACAGGACGTCCCTATCAGTATACGAAAGCTGTGGGAGAGGGAAATATTGCTGCTCACAGTGTAATTTCTTATCTGGCGGAGAAAGAATAAATTGTAAAAATCGGTCCTATTTCGACTATTTTCTTGATTCTGTCACGTTAAAGGACTAAAATCTATGCCGAATTCACTACATAATGAACCGAGAGAAGGAGAGCGTATTACAATGAATGGTTTGATTATGATGTTAATCGCGATTGTAGTTCTTGGTGCAGGTTATCTGGTCTATGGCCGCTGGCTGGCCAAGACCTGGGGAATTGATCCCGATGCGAAGACACCTGCGTACGAACTTCGCGACGGCGTAGATTATGAACCGGCCGATACACAGGTGGTGTTCGGTCATCAGTTTGCATCAATTGCAGGTGCAGGTCCCATCAACGGCCCCATACAGGCTGCTGTATTCGGATGGGTTCCGGTTCTTCTGTGGCTGCTGATCGGCGGCGTATTCTTTGGAGCGGTACAGGATTTTTCTGCCATGTATGCTTCTGTAAAGAATAAAGGCCGTACCATCGGTTATATTATTGAAGAATATATTGGTAAGCTGGGCAAGAAGCTGTTTCTGCTGTTCTGCTGGCTGTTCTGTATTCTGGTAGTTGCTGCATTTGCAGACGTGGTAGATGGTACCTTTATGGGATTTACTGCAGAAGGTGAAAAGATTGCAGCAAACGGATCCGTTGCCATGACTTCCGTTCTGTTTATTCTGGAAGCCGTTGCACTGGGCTGTGTTCTTCGGTTTGCAAAACTGGGAAAAACCATGAATACCATTCTGGCAATTGTACTTCTGGTGGCAGGCGTGGCTCTTGGTCTGAATTTCCCGATTTTCATTGAAAAGAGCACCTGGCAGATTATCGTATTTTTATACATTGCCATTGCATCCATTGTTCCTGTGTGGGCACTGCTGCAGCCCCGTGATTATCTGAACAGTTATCTGCTGGTGATCATGATCGTGATGGCGGTGGTTGGTGTTCTCTTCACCAATCCGTCCATTAATCTGCCTGCATTCACCAGTTTCAATGTGGAAGGTGTCGGCTCCATGTTCCCGATTCTGTTTGTTACCATCGCCTGTGGTGCAGTATCCGGTTTCCATTCACTGGTTTCTTCCGGTACGGCATCCAAGCAGATCAACAATGAAAAGGCCATGCTTCCGGTATCCTTCGGCGCCATGCTGCTGGAATCTATGCTGGGTGTTATTTCGCTGATTGCAGTGGGAAGCTTTGCTGTCGGTGCAGCAGCGGAGGCAGGCTACACCACACCGCCTCAGATTTTTGCAGGTGCAGTGGCCAACTTCCTGTCCACACTGGGTCTGCCCCACAATGTTATTTTTACTTTGATCAATCTGGCAGTATCCGCATTTGCCCTGACCAGCCTGGACTCCGTTGCACGTATCGGACGTCTTTCCTTCCAGGAACTGTTTCTGGATGCATCCATTGAAGATGAAAACATGGAACCCTGGAGAAAAGTAGTTACCAGCAAATATTTTGCAACCATTATCACCCTGGTTCTGGCGTATATCCTTGCAAAAGCAGGTTATGCCAATATCTGGCCTCTTTTTGGTTCTGCAAACCAGCTGCTGTCTGCACTGGCACTGATTGCCTGTGCGGTATACTTTAAGAAGACAAATCGTAAGGGCTGGATGCTGTGGATTCCAATGATCATCATGCTGGCGGTAACCATGACTGCCCTGACGCAGAAAATCATTGCACTGATTGCTGCACCCACCGCAGGCAATCTGCTTCAGCTGGCATTTGCTGTGGCACTGATGGTTCTGGGTGTGATTGTGGCATTACAGGGGCTTCAGAAATTGTTTCTGGAAAAGAAAACAGCATAATAGCTGAAAATTGAACAGAATAAAAAAGAGAACCGCTGTTCCATTGACAGGATTTTATTCTTCAATGGAGCTGCGGTTCTTTTTTAATTGTTTTCATCCGCCTCAATAGCCTGACAGCTGTTTCGTTCAATCAGATAATGGGGGACGATGATCTTGGTCGCCAGCAGATTCGGGTTCTCGATGTGGTTGATCATCTGAGAAGCCGCTTCGATACCCAGCTGAAAGGAATTCACATCGATAGAAGTCAGCTGTGGTGAAGTAAGGCGGGCAAACAGGGAATTATTGAAGGACAGGATGGAAAGATCCCGGGGAATGGAAAATCCCATCTCCCAACATACCTGATGGAGGGATACTGCCAGGATGTCGTCGCTGACCAGAATGGCAGTGGGTCGTTCTTCGCATTGAAGAAGTTCGCGGATTCGTTCATGGGCATCTTTTAAAAGGGAAGAAATTTCCACGATGTATTCCGGTCTGGGTACGATACCATGGCGCAGAAGTGCGGTCTGGTAACCGGATTGCCGGTCAGAAGAAAAAACAAACGTGCGGTCACTTCCCAGATAGGCAATTTTCCTGTGTCCCAGCTGATACAGGTATTCAGTGGCTTCCTGTCCTGCCAGCAGGTTGTCATTGTCAATGTAGATCGTCTGATTTGCAAACTGATACGCTTTGCCGATCAGGACGTAAAGCAGACCTTCACTGTATAAATAGTCCAGGATGGGATCCTGCTTTTTGGAATACAGGACAATAAAACCATCCACCTGTCCGCTGCGGGTCATGGTTCGGATAGCCTGAAGCATTTCTTCCTCATCCTGTCCGGTGATTACGGTGTTAATATACTGGCGCTGGTTGCAGAATTGGCTGATCCCGCGAATTGCCTCCAGATAGAAGGAATTCTCGTAGGCCTCTTTTTCAGAGATGGGAAGAATGATTCCGATTGTACGCGAATTCTGAGAGGCAAGGTTGCTTGCCTGAAAATTCGGTTCATATCCAAGTTCGGCCATTGCCTGCCGGACTTTTTCTTTTGTTTCTTTACTGATGGATGGGTTGTTCTTGCAGGTTCGTGATACGGTTGATGGGGAGACACCTGCAAGTGCCGCAACATCTTTGATTGTAACAGCCATAGAAATAACCTCCGCATAAAGTATTGAATTCTATTGTAATAAAGTTGTGCAATAAAGTCAATATTATTGCGCAAAAATTATGCAAACTTTGTTTACTATTCAGCAGAGCGGAATTTCAGTCCCAAACAGTAACATAAAGCACGCTTGGAATCCAATGAATGGGAAAAATACACAAAAACAGAGGAGTGTTTTTGTTATAAAAGTAGAAGTGGTAATAATTGTTAAAATAAGTCTTGCAAAAACAATGCAACTATCATATATTTAATGCAAACGGTTGCGTAAGACAAGCACAACAAATGGAGGTTTAACTATGAGTGAAAGCAGTAAGTGTTGCAAAAACATGGAAATCGTTTCTCCTTTGACTGGGCAAGCGGTTGCACTGGAACAGGTTCCGGATCCGGTTTTTTCTCAGAAAATTCTTGGTGATGGTATGGCAGTGATTCCGGAAGATGGAAAAATTGTCAGCCCGGTGAATGGAGAAGTCATTTCAGTGGCCGAGACCTGCCATGCATTTGGTTTCTGCTCCGATGACGGAGTGGAGATGTTGGTACACGTGGGTCTGGAAACCGTGTCTTTAAAAGGGGAATGTTTCAAGGTACATGCAAAAGTTGGCGATCAGGTAAAAAAAGGGGATTTGATTGCTGAAGTAGATCTGAAGTTTTTGAAAGAAAAAGGAATTAATCCGATCACTCCTGTACTGGTATGCGGAGGAGCTGATGATATGAAGCTGAAAGGTCAGACCGGTACTGTAAAAGCAGGTGATGTTCTGATTCGAATGGAGGAAGAACAGCCTGAAACAGAGGCTGCAGCTGTAACCGAAGAAAAGCCGGCGGAAACCAGAGAAAAGAAGAAATTTCCGATCAACTTCGATTTCCTGCAGAAGCTGGGCAAGGTTCTGATGGTGGTAATTGCTGTTATGCCGGCGGCAGGTCTGATGATCAGTATTGGTAAACTGGTGCAGATGGCAGGTGTTGACATCAATATGATCGCATCCATCGGCAGGGTTATGGAAAATATCGGTTGGGCCATCATTAACAATCTGCATATCCTGTTTGCTGTAGCGATTGGTGGTTCCTGGGCAAAAGAGCGGGCAGGCGGCGCATTTGCCGCAGTCATTGCGTTTGTTCTGATTAACTGTATCACCGGTGCAATTTTCGGTGTTGACAGTGCCATGCTGAATGATCCCAATGCAGTGACCCATACCCTGTTCGGACAGGAGATTCTGGTTAATGGTTATTTCACTTCTGTCTTAGGCGCACCGGCATTGAACATGGGTGTTTTCGTTGGTATCATTGCAGGTTTTGCCGGCGGTATTATTTACAACAAGTATTATAATTACCGTAAGCTTCCGGATGCACTGGCATTCTTCAATGGAAAACGTTTTGTTCCTATGGTGGTAATTGCATGGTCTGTGATCATTTCCTTCGTTCTGGCAGTGGTTTGGCCTGTTGTTCAGACCGGCATCAATGCATTCGGTGTGTGGATTGCAAATTCTTCTTCCACTTCTCCAGTACTGGCACCTTTTATTTACGGTACTCTGGAGCGTCTGCTGCTCCCCTTCGGTCTGCATCATATGCTGACGATTCCCATGAACTACACCTCTTTCGGAGGTACTTATACGATTATGACCGGTGTGAATGCAGGATCTCAGGTATTCGGACAGGATCCGCTGTGGCTTGCATGGGTTACAGACCTGATCAATTTTAAAGATGCAGGTGATATGACAGCTTATACAAACCTGATGTCCACAGTAACTCCTGCCCGCTTTAAGGTAGGTCAGATGATCGGTGCAACCGGTTTGCTGCTGGGTGTTGCTCTTGCAATGTACCGCAGAGTGGATCCTGATAAGAAGAAAAATTATCGTTCCATGTTTATATCCACTGTATTAGCAGTATTTCTGACCGGTGTAACAGAGCCTCTGGAATTTATGTTCATGTTCTGTGCGCTGCCGTTATATATTGTTTATGCGGTTCTGCAGGGCTGTGCATTTGCAATGGCAGGTATTATCAATCTTCGTCTGCATTCTTTCGGAAATCTGGAGTTTATGACCCGAATTCCCATGTCTTTAAAAGCAGGACTGGCAGGCGATCTGGTTAATTTTGCAATCTGTGTGGCTGCATTCTTCGCAATTGGATATTTTGTTGCATACTTTATGATCGGAAAGTTTAAATTCGCAACTCCCGGACGCCTTGGCAATTATACGGATGACAATGCAGAGGAAGGCGGCGCAGCAGGTGCGGAAACAGGAAAAGCGGTCGGAGGAAACAGCCAGGCAGAGCGTATCATCGCACTTCTGGGCGGTCGTGAAAATATTACTCTGGTGGATGCCTGCATGACCCGTCTGCGTGTAACCGTAAAAGATCTGGATAAGGTTGCAGATCTGCAGAACTGGAAGGCAGAAGGTGCACTGGGACTTATTAAGAAGGATAACGGCATTCAGGCGGTATACGGTCCGAAGGCTGATGTATTAAAATCCGATATCAACGATATCCTGTAAAACGCGGAGAAATCCGTCTGTATCATGTGGTCAGAAGCTTTTGACTACAATATTTTCAAATCGAGGCTTGCGGAGATTTGGCAGCGGATCCGGATGCAGAAAGGAGGGGAAGGATCATGAAGCTTTTAACAATGAATACACATAGTCTGGTGGAACCGGATTTTGAGATCAAACGAGAATGTTTTGCTCGCATGATTCTGAAGGAGCAGCCGGATCTTTTTGCAATGCAGGAGGTCAATCAGACGGCTGCCGCATCGATAAAGGACGAAGAACAGCTTGCAGGTTTCCTGCCCTGCCCCGGTTCTGATGTTCCGGTGCGAGAGGATAATTATGCAGCCTGGCTTGCAGAGCGTTTGTTCAAAGAAGGACTTTTCTATTACTGGACCTGGGTTCCGGCAAAGCTTGGATATGATTGCTATGATGAGGGCATGGCGGTGTTCAGCCGCCGCCCCATTGAAAAAGCAGAGCAGTTTTTTACCAGCCGGTTACAGGACTATCACAACTGGAAGACCCGGAAAGTACTGGGAATTCAGACAGGAAATAGTTGGTATTATACAGTTCATATGGGCTGGTGGGATGATGATGAAGAACCATTTGCCAGTCAATGGAACCGATTGGAGACATATCTTTTTAATAAGAAACAGAATGGACAGCCGGTGTGGCTAATGGGGGATTTTAACAGCTCATCTACTGTACGCGGTCAGGGTTATGATCTGGTGATTCAGAGTGATTGGAGAGATACATTTGCAAATGCAGAAGAAAAAGATACCGGGATTACTGTTGAAGAAGTGATTGATGGTTGGAAGGAACGGTCATCAGAGCTGGAATGTGAAGGCGTCAAAGGCATGCGGCTGGATTATATTTTCAGCAGCCGGCCGGTGCAGGTGCTCCGGTCGCAGGTGGTCTGCAATGGAAAATATTATGAAAAGGTTTCCGATCACTATGGTGTGATGGTGGAAACGAAAGATGCAGGAGAGGAGTTGTAATATGAAGCGATCAGCAGGTATTTTGCTTTCAATCACCAGTCTGCCGTCCCGCTACGGGATTGGCTGCTTTTCCAGAAACGCATATGATTTTGTTGACTGGCTGAAAGAAGCCGGTCAGACTTACTGGCAGATCCTTCCGCTTGGTCCGACCAGCTATGGGGATTCACCCTATCAGTCATTTTCAACTTTTGCAGGAAATCCGTATTTTATCAGTCTGGAGGCCTTGGTGGAGGAAGGCGTGCTGACACAGGAAGAGTGTGACGCAGCTGATTTTGGCGAAGATGCGGGAAGCATTGACTATGAGAAACTGTATCAGAGCCGGTATCCGCTGCTTAGAAAAGCTTACGAACGCAGCAATATCAGTGAAAATCCGGATTATCAGAAATTTTTGAATGAAAATCGCTGGTGGCTGGCTGATTATGCGCTGTTTATGGCGGTGAAGGATCGATTTGACGGTGCTCCCTGGAGCGAATGGGCGGAAGATATCCGTCTGCGCTGGGGATATTCCATGGATTATTATCGCCGTGAGCTGTACTTTGATATTGAATTTCAGCAATATCTGCAGTTTAAATTCTATGAACAATGGACAAAGCTGAAAAACTATGCAAATTCCAAAGGTATTCAGCTGATCGGAGATATTCCGATTTATGTGTCCATGGACAGTGCAGATGCATGGGCAAATCCGCTGCTGTTCCAGTTAGATCAGGATAATGTTCCCACGGCAGTGGCGGGATGTCCGCCGGATGGTTTTTCCGCAGTAGGACAGCTTTGGGGAAATCCCCTTTACAACTGGGAATATCACAGGCAGACCGGCTACCAGTGGTGGATTTCCAGGCTGGCACATTGTTTCCGCTTGTATGATGTGGTGAGAATTGATCATTTCCGTGGATTTGATGAATATTATTCCATTCCGTATGGAGAAACTACCGCTCTGAACGGCCATTGGGAAAAAGGACCCGGACTTGATCTGTTCCGTCACGTGGAACGTGCGCTTGGATGGAAGGAGGTCATTGCGGAGGATCTGGGTTATATGACGGATTCGGTACGCAGACTGGTTCAGGAAAGCGGATTTCCGGGCATGAAGGTTCTGGAATTTGCTTTTGATTCCCGTGATTCCGGATGCGCCAATGACTATCTGCCTCATAATTATACGGAAAATAGTGTGGCATATACGGGTACTCATGATAATGAAACCATTAACGGATGGTTTACCTGTATTCAGGAGGAAGAGCGTGAACTGGCACGTGATTATCTCTGCGATCACTATACACCGGATGAAGAACTGAACTGGGCATTCATCAGCCTGATTATGCGCAGTCGCTCCAATCTGTGTGTAATTCCGATGCAGGATTATCTGGGATATGATAACAGCTGCCGGATGAATAAACCGTCTACAGTCGGAGAAAACTGGAAATGGAGACTGAAAGAGGAAGAATTGACGGAAGAACTGCAGCAGACCATTCATAAGGTAACGCTGCGGTATGGACGGAAGAACTGGAATTAACAGGGATTAAAGATTTCAGGACTTCAAAAACCTTTTAACTACGGCATCACTCACATGGGTTAAACCAAAAAAGATGTCCGGAGCGGCAGAAATGCCGTCCGGACATCTTTTTTGATGAGGGAGTGATTTATTTTTGAGATGGAGGAATTATTTCAGAACTTCATCGTGGATATATTCAGAAAAATTATTTCTCAGATATTCTTCAAAATTCTCAGCAGTCAGAACAGAACCGGTCTTTTCCATGGTGATTTCCTGACCAAGGGACAGTCTGTTTCTGATAATCTTCAGTAATTCAATAACCATGCTGATGGTAACAGTGGGTCCGCTGACAGCTTCGTTAATCAGAAAATCTTCGATGGTATTGCTGATTGCACGATCATTTGTAACAGAATCATAAAGTGTAGCGGTGTTCTTTTTCATAACTTACTCCTTTTTCCTTTCTTATCTCCGGGTGCGGCAAAACCGCTGATAAATATTATCGTTAAAATATTAACGAATTCAACGATTAAAATTATACGTCCGTTTTCCGGCAGTGTCAATACGGGCTGTTCAGATTCTCTATTTTCTACGTAATGACTCCCGGAGCCTGGAAAAGGGGTCTATCCTTTGAATACTTTTTTCGTATCACCGTCTGGGGATTCGGATAAATCCTATAAAAATTATCATAAAATCAATTATGAATTAGATGATTTTGTGCATAGTTGTACAATTGAAAGCGAAGTGAAAAGTGATTTTCTGTTTTGAATCACATGTATTGATAACAGAATCAGAAGAACAAGAAAAGGTCGGTATAAAACCCCTCCATTTACAGATACTCTTTCCGGAAACGGAAAGTAAACTCCAGAGCGATTGCTTCGTGGGAGAATGCGTATAATCAAAAAATAGAATGTAATTAAACTTGCGCATAATCAAATCTGGCAATATATACATAGGAATACCGTCTTGATTCATGTGAACCCGGAAAAAGGGCGTGTGTTTTGCATACTTTCTCAATATTACAGCCCTACTTGGCCGTCACCATATTGCTGATGGCCAGAGCGGTCTGTGCCTGCTGTTCTTCTGCTGAAATAGATGCAGTTCCGTCTCCTTTCTGCAGACCGTAGTTTCCGAATTGGGCATGGTTTCCGCCGGGGATACACATTTCGGTGAAGTCCTCTGGTAAAAACGGTTTTCCCTGTTCATATTTTTCCATATTCAGTACATGATCTTCACTGCCGTAAACCGAAAGTACAGAAAATCCTTCGGTTCGGAGGTTTTTTGTGGGATAAGCAGCCAGCAGTACCAGGCCGTCCAGTCTGTGGGTATTGGAAACACAGTAGTCTGCTGCCATGGCGCCGCCAAGGGAGTGACCGCCCAGATACCAGTGTTTGTAGTTATAGGCTTCCAGAATCTTGTCTGCACGGTTTTTGTCCAGAATAGCCAGATTGCAGGGCATTTTCACCAGAAAGACATCGGTTCCCTGCTCTGCTGTCCGGTATAACAGAGGAAGATATGCTGTATATTCCACCTTTGCACCGGGGTAAAAGATCAGTGCGTTTTCTGTTCCCGGTCCATCCAGAAACAGACCGTCTTTTATTTCGGAGATGGAAACCTCACCATTCTGACTGAAATATTGCTGTACGGATTCGTCGCTGTGGTAGTAATCATTGATGTACCATACGGACACCAGGAACAGAGCCAGAAGCGGTGCTGCAATATATACGATTTTCTTTTTCATTACATAAACCCTCATTTTTATTCAATTCCATAACCAATTCAGACTTCTTTTTTATTTTCCTTCTTTATTTCCTGATCATATACTTTTTTGGAATACACACAGGAAACAATTGTCGCCAGCAGTATATATACGAGCAGAAGAACCGTGCTGATCATTCCGCTTGCAAATACAGTTGTCACGATGGTCAGTAATCCGGCTGCCATCAGGCTGATGGCGCAAATACGGTTGCTTTTTCTCCAGGTGGTATCGTTATACATGCTCCAGACGGTACGAAGTCCGACCGATGAATTGATCCTTGACTTTGTCAGATAATTTCCAATTACGATAAGCATTGCACCGCAGAGAATACAGGACACCTTTGCGATATCGACTACAGCTCTGGTGCTTCCGGAATTCGCCTCCATGTAAGAGGAGTATAAAGAAAAGCAATGCATGATACCAAACATAATTGCCTGAGAAAGACCGACAATACACAATAGCTTTGCATTGGATCCGGCTTCCATCTGTTCTTTTTCTGTTTCTGCTTTCATTGCCTTTTTCTCAAATACACGGATCATCAGATGCCAGAAGAAGGTAACCAATAAAATAATTGCCGGGAAAACAAATTCTTCCGCCTTGCTGCCCCATCGGTCAATATTTCCTGCCAGATCATAGTGCATAGGTATCGTCTCCGGCATGAACTGTAATACAATACACGTAATAACAGATGGTATAATCGCTGCAAACCACATGATCTTCTTCATCCTTTTCTACCTCCAAACTGGTTTACCCATAAGATCAGCTCGTCAAAAACTGTGGTATTGATTTCGTAATAGATAAAGTTTTTTTCTCTGTATTCAGAAATCAGATCCGCATTTTTCAACAGTTTTAAATGATAGGAAAGCGCTGCCGGTGTAATCTGTAATTTCTCAGCAATTTCTCCGGCATTTAATCGCTCATCCTTCAGCATCGTGAGAATCTCCCGCCGCTGACTGTCTGCCAGCACTTTGAATATATTCGTTTCTTTCATCAAATACACCTGTTTAAAAATTTCTTTAAACAGATAATAACACGGTTCCTGCTGATGTGCAATAAGTATTTAAAAATATTTTGAAATAGTTAAGCATAGAATAAAACACCTCCATTTACAGATACTATTTCCAGAAACGGAAAGTAAAGTCATAAGGTACTGTAGATGGAGGAGTTTTTGTTATGAAAGCTACGGGAATTGTTCGCCGGATCGATGATCTCGGCAGAATTGTTATTCCGAAGGAAATTCGCAGAACACTGCGGCTTCGGGAAGGAACACCACTGGAAATTTATACCGATACAGAAGGCAGAATTGTTCTGAAAAAATATTCCCCCATGGAGGATCTGGGGGATTTTGCAAGACAGTATGCGGATACCCTGGCACAGACCACCGGACATATGGTATGCATCATGGACCGGGAGCAGATTCTTGCAGTTTCCGGTGGAATTAAAAAAGAAATACAGGGAAAGCAGATCAGCAAACAGATGGAAAATCTGATTTCCAGCAGGACGGTTATTCTGCCCGGTTCCAGGGAAAGTGAAAAAGGAGTTTCCATTATCAGCGGAGATCGGGGAGAATATACCGGCATCGTTCTGTATCCGATACTCTGTGAAGGGGATGCCATTGGGGCAGTCAGCATGATGAGCAGGGATAACAGAAAGAAAATGGGTGAGACCGAACAGAAGCTTGCGGCTGCAGCTGCCGGCTTTCTGGGAAAGCAGATGGAAAGCTGAAACTGCAGGATTGCCTTTTTTTGAAATCAGAGAAACGGTTTTCCGTTTTATTTTAAAGATATTTCAGAAAAGGAGACTATGCAGTGAGTAAGAAAGAGTGGATAAAGACGTTTCTGGCAGCGGCGGCAACAGTTGTTTTGATGGTATTGCTTGGAGATCGAACCGCGTGGGTTGACTGGGTACAGACACTTGTCTGCATTTTTGCATTAATGGCAGGATATTATGCAGGTCCGGTCTGGGGGCTGACAGCAGGGTCTGCAGGTGGTCTGCTGCAGTGGTATCTGTTAAGCCACAGTGCAGTTTTGTCGGATAACCGGATGGTCCTGACATACGGAAACGGTATTCCCGCCATTGCAGCCTGCATGGCAGGTGCATTTTTCAGCGGCTGTTTTCGGAAACTGGGAAAAGGATATGCAGCGGTCACCTGGCTGGCAGGATATGCAGCAGTATGGATCTGCCTGAAACAAGGGTTGTCCGGACTGGACTTTCAGCAGCAGATGATGGTACTGGTTATTTTTCTGATTATTTCACCGGAACAAATTAGGAAGCGTTCCCGTGAATGGGACAGAAGGTGCTCTGAAAAAAGAGGAATAGCAGGAAAAAAAGATTCTGCAGGAGAAAGTGCCGCCACTCTGGCTCCCGGAAAGATCGGAAATCAGGAAATATATGGAATTCATCTGTTTCTGGGGGATACAGAGGGGGACTTTTATAAAATGCGGGTGGAAAGAAGCTGGAAACGTATGGCAGACCAGCTTCATTCCCTGGCAGATTGCTTTGATGATCAGGGAATGATGATGCATTACCGTTTTCCGGATGATATGAGTGCGGAGGAATGGAAACATCGATTTATGGAGTGCAGAAGTGTGATCGGACTGCAGTTTGAACAGATTGGTGCCATTATTGAAAATCAGCAGCGGAATATCATGGAAAGCCGTGATCTGACGGAAGGGTATCGCAGGAAAATAACAGAATCACTCAGAAAGAATGGGATTCGAATCAAACGGCTTATGGTTACGGAAGGCCCCGGAGGACAACAGGAAATTGATGCGGTTCTGCAATGCAGAAAAGGGCAGCATTTTTCTGCGCAGAAGGTTGCGGCCATGATGCGGACGGAAAGAAAAAAGAGGTTTCAGCCGGCCTATGACTGCCGGGCGGTGCTGGGAGAACAGGAAGCGGTCATGCATTTTACAGAAAAGCCGGAATTTCAGGTCCTTTACGGTGTGACAAGAAAATATAAAAAAGAAAATCTCTGTTCAGGTGACAGTTTTTCTGCCGGACATGTCGGTGAAGGACAGATTCTTTTATGCCTGGCAGATGGAATGGGTACAGGAAAACAGGCAGAAATGGAAAGCCGGATGACCATTGAACTTCTGGAAAAACTTCTGGAAAATGGATTTTCTCTGCAGGCGGCAGTGACCATGACCAATCAGGTGCTGCTGTCGGGAAGACTCAGTCAGTCTCCCACCACATTGGATTTGTGTCTCATTGATCTTTACAGCGGCGTGGCGCAGTTTCTGAAGATGGGTGCTGTTGCCGGATATCTGAAACGGGGGACATCGGTATCTGCAATCAAAGGACAGACAGTACCGCTGGGAATGTTTTTGTGGAAGCCGGAAGATGCGGAGTACATGGTTGAAGAAAAACTGGAAAAAGGAGATATGCTGATTTTCATGACAGATGGTGTTGCAGAAAAAGCAGGGCTGGCTTCGGATGAAATTCTGAAGGATCTGATTGCTTCCTGTAAAATGCAGAATGCGCAGGAAATGGCAGACTGGCTCATGGATCAGCTGATGCTTCTGGATGATCGGATCCGGGATGATATGACGATACTGACAGCCGGAATCTGGAAAATCTGACTCCATGTATTTTCTCTGGAAAAATTCTTTCTATATACTGAAAAAATATGGTATGATATTTGGGATTTGATTTGGTACATTGCTCAGCTGAAATGGTGTTTTGCCGGATAGCTGTATATGAAAAAGGATTTTCAGAAAAAAGGAACTGTATTATGATTGAATGGAAAAAAACACAGGCATCTGCCTGGTCTGATTACAGCCTGGAGAATCAGGTTTGTAATTATATGAAAAGACATCAGATGCTTCAGAAAGGAAACCGGGTTCTGGCAGCTGTTTCAGGAGGGGCAGATTCCATCTGTCTGCTGCTGGTGCTGAAGCGTCTGGAACCGATTCTTGGTATCAGCGTTACAGCAGTTACAGTGAATCATGGCATCCGTGGGGAAGCTGCCGACGGTGATGTGGAATTTGTGAAAAAGCTGTGTCAGAAAAATAAAATTCCGCTGTATGTTCATAAAATAGATGTTCCTTCTTTTGCAGAGAAGGAAAAACTTTCCGAGGAAGAAGCAGCCCGCCGTCTGCGGTATTATTGTTTTGCACGGACAGCCCGTCAGATTCAGGCAGCGGCAGTGGCGGTGGCACATCATAAGGATGATAATTGTGAAACCATTCTTCACAACCTCTTTCGCGGAAGCAGTCTTCGGGGAATCGGAGGGATGAATCCGGATCGTACCCTTTGTGTGTCCCATCAGGGGAAGACATACAATCTGCGGGTAATCCGTCCGTTTCTGGATGTCAGGAGAAAAGAAATTGAAAAATGGCTGAGAGACAGGGGAATCGAATGGCGTACCGATGAAACCAATCTGCAGAATGCATATATGAGAAATCGAATCCGTAATCTGCTTATTCCTGCCATCGAAAAAGAAATCAATGGCCAGGCTGTTGTCCACGTGGTTCAGGCAGGTACTTTTATCCGGGAAGCCCAGGAACTGATGGAAGAACTGGCAATGAAATGGATCCGGAAGAATGGAAAGATTCTGTCTGGAAATACATCTGTGAAAATTAATATTGCTTCTATTATGACAGAAAAACCGATTCTTCGAAGGGAGATTCTGATCCAGATCTGCCGGGGGGTGATCGGTTCCGACCGGTTTAAAGATATTCGTTACGCTCATCTTCAGATGATTGACAGACTGGCAGAGGGTGCTACTTCCCGCTGGATTCAGCTGCCCGGAGGGATTGTGGTGGAAAAGCAGTATGACTGGCTTCTTTTCCGTCCGGTACATCCCGATAAATCCAGAAATCTGTATGTTACATTCGGTATTGCAGGCTCGTCATACATATCCCATGATCTGGCAGAAGAACGATATATGAGAATGGTTGGTTCGAAGGAAGAAAGCTGTATGAATGAATACCGCATTCCCATCAGGGAAGATGGTATCCATCCGGAAGAGCCTGTAAAGATTCAGTCGGAGATGCCGGATATGGAAGAAAACTACAGTTTTCGCATCTTTTCATATAATGGGGAAAAAATACCGCAAAATAACTATACGAAATGGTTTGATTATGATAAAATAAAAGATGGACTTTTCCTTCGGACCCGTCGTCAGGGAGATTATTTCCTGTTGGATGGCGGAGGGAAAAAGACGGTGAAGTCCTATATGATCGATCGGAAGATTCCGGCATCGGAAAGAGACTCCATGCTGCTTCTGGCAGAGGGAAGCCATGTTCTGTGGCTTTCGGACGGCAGAATCTCAGCCGGTTACAAAATCAGCGGGGATACCTGTCGTGTATTGGAGATGAAACGTAAAACAGATATAAAATAACGTAAGAGGAGAGTAGATATGAGCGAGAAAGTTCGTGTTTTATTATCGGAAGAAGAAGTTGATCAGAAGATCAGTGAGCTTGGCGCAAAAATCAGCAGAGATTATGAAGGAAAAAGTGTGCATATGATCTGTATCCTCAAAGGCGGAGCATGGTTTATGTGTGAATTATCCAAGAGGATGACCGTACCGGTTTCCTGCGATTTTATGTCTGTGTCCAGTTACGGCAGCGGCACAGAGTCATCCGGCGTGATCAAAATCAACAAAGATCTGGATGAACCGCTGGACGGCAAAGATGTACTGATTGTGGAGGATATTGTGGATTCGGGCCGTACCCTGAGTCATCTGTGTGATCTTCTCAGACACAGAAATCCGGCAAGTATCCGCATCTGTACGCTGCTTGACAAGCCTTCCAGACGTGTCAAAGCGGTAAATGTTGATTATACGGCTTTTCAGATTCCGGATGAATTTGTTGTGGGATATGGTCTGGATTACGATCAGAAATACAGAACCCTCCCTTATATCGGTGTGGTTGAATTTGACTAGGAGGTTATTTCTTAATTGAAAAAAAGAGTAAATTTCTTTCTTCCGTTGATGTTTCTGCTGATGCTTGTATTTTTCTATGCAGGTTCCGGCATGTTTTACGGAGATTCATGTACCTATAATGACTATGAAAAACTGGTGGAATCTCAGTCTGTTTCCAGTGTGGTAATTGTACCCAATGCGGAAACTCCCACCGGACGGCTTACCCTTCATACAAAGGAGGGCAAGACCATTTCACTGAATGTTGTGGACGTTAATGCAGAGATGGAACGTCTTCAGGATGCCGGTATTACGGTGGAAGTCGGTTCCCTGCAGCGGGAAAACAGGCTGCTGACCATCGTTCTCCCGATTCTGTGCGGCATTGTTCTGATTGGTATGATCTTTCTGATGCTGAACAATCAGGCCATGCAGAGCAGCGGAGGCGGAAACCGGATGATGAATTTCGGTAAAAGCCGTGCCCGCAGAGATGACGGCAAACATCCGGTGACATTTAAGGATGTGGCCGGATTAAGTGAAGAGAAAGAAGATCTGGAAGAACTGGTTGATTTTCTGAAGGATCCGGCAAAGTATATCAATCTGGGAGCCCGGATTCCGAAGGGTGTGATTCTGGTGGGCCCGCCCGGAACCGGTAAGACTCTGCTGGCAAAAGCTGTTGCAGGAGAAGCCGGTGTTCCGTTCTTCAGCATTTCCGGTTCTGATTTCGTGGAGATGTTTGTGGGTGTCGGTGCATCCCGTGTAAGAGATCTGTTTCAGGAGGCAAAAAGCAATGCCCCCTGTATCATCTTCATTGATGAAATTGATGCTGTAGCCCGTCGGCGCGGTGCCGGTATGGGCGGCGGTCATGATGAAAGAGAACAGACTCTGAACCAGCTGCTGGTTGAAATGGATGGATTCGGTGTGAATGAAGGAATTATTGTTCTGGCCGCCACCAACCGTGTGGATATTCTGGATCCGGCGATTCTTCGTCCCGGTCGTTTTGATCGGAAAGTTGGTGTCGGCAGACCGGATGTCAGAGGCCGTGAGGAGATTCTGAAAGTTCATTCCAGAACCAAACCGCTGGCGGATGATGTGGACCTTCATCAGGTGGCACTTACCACTTCCGGTTTTGCCGGAGCAGACCTGGAAAACCTGCTGAATGAAGCAGCAATCCGTGCTGCCAGAGAGAACCGTCCTTTTATCAGCAGAGACGATGTGAATCATGCATTCATCAAAGTCGGTATCGGTGCAGAAAAGAAGAGCCGTCTTGTATCCGAAAAGGAAAAACGGATTACGGCATATCATGAATCCGGTCATGCGATTCTGTTTCATGTGCTGCCGGATGTGGGACCGGTTCATACGGTATCCATCATTCCTACCGGCATGGGAGCGGCAGGTTATACCATGCCTCTGCCCGGTGAGGATGAAATGTTCCGCACCAGAGGGGAAATGCTTCAGGACATTATGGTAAGCATGGGCGGTCGTATTGCAGAAGAAATTATCTTCGGAGATGTAACCACCGGTGCATCGCAGGATATCAAACAGGCCACCCAGACGGCTCGAAGCATGGTAACCAAATACGGTATGTCAGAGTCCCTTGGTCTGATCAATTACGCAAGTGATGATGATGAGGTATTCATCGGACGTGATCTGGCACACACCAGATCCTACAGTGAATCCGTAGCTGCCAGAATTGACGATGAAGTAAAGCGGATCATGGATGAGTGTTATGCCAAAGCCAAAGCCATTATTGAAGAACATCGCGATGTACTGGAAAGCAGTACGGCACTTCTGATGGAAAAGGAAAAAATCAGCCGTGAGGAATTCGAAGCATTGTTTGAAAACCGCATGCAGTAAAATTCGGTAAAACAGGAAAATAATGGAAAACAGCAGAAAAATAGGACAATTTTCCTGCTGTTTTTTTGATATTTTTTTAACATTTATTCACGATGCATAGAAAAAGAATCAAAATGAAAAATAATTTGTTAACACTTATTGTCGATTTACGGCTATAATAATTCATGTAAATCCCCAATACATTTTATATTTTTTGCTACACCCCAATAAAATGAAATACCTTCTCCGAGAAAGGCCGGTACCTCCCCGTACCGGTCTTTTTCATATTCAGTTCCAATCAGCAAATACAGGCAGGCCTGACGAGCTAAATGCAGGATGACGGTATGCTCAGCAGAATCGTTGTCGAAATCTACTTGTGTATTTGCTTTAAGTATTATAAAATATGAGCGAGTTATCTTTACGCACTATAGAGGAGAAAAGTTATGTCAGACCAGAATATGATGATGAATGAACGAGCGTTGTTCTCCGATGAAAGCGGTATGTTCCGTTGTCCGGAAGAACCAGATGCAGGAGACAGCCTGACAATCCGTTTCCGCACATGGAAAGATGATGTGGATCAGGTACGACTCCATATTCAGAAAAATGTTAAGATTAACACAGAAAAAGGGGATGCAGCCCCGGAAGCATTTCTGGAATCCGTGATTGCAATGCATAAGGTCTGCCGGAAAGAAGACGGTGTCTGTGAAGCTGCAGCAGAGGAAAAAGAAGAGAAGTCTTTGGAAGAGAAACTTCCGGAGGATGCAGTTTCAGAGGAAGAACTTTCAGAGAATGCAGTTTCAGAAGAAGAGGTTCTCGTGTTTGACACCGGATTTGATTTTTATGAAACTGAGGTTCCTGTGGGGGAGAAACTGTTCTGGTATTATTTTTCAATAAAAAAAGGGAAAACAATCCGGTATTACAACCAGTTGGGCGTTGTGGAAAAACCGGAGTCAAAATACAGTTTTGTGGTACGTCCCGGTGTACATGTACCGGAATGGGCAAAAGGTGCTGTCACTTATCAGATTTTTACAGATCGGTTCTGCAACGGAGATCCGTCCAATGATGTGCTGGATCGGGAATATCTCTATGTAAACAGCATTCCTTCGGCGCAGGTGCAGGATTGGTCGCAGGATCTGATGAGTCTGGATGTGGGACGTTTTTACGGCGGCGATCTGCAGGGAGTTCTGGATAAGCTGGATTATCTCAGGAAACTGGGTGTGGATGTGATTTATTTTAATCCGCTGTTTGTATCTCCCTCTAATCATAAATATGATATTCAGGATTATGACTACATTGATCCCCATTACGGTGTAATTATAGAAGATGAAGGAAAACTTCTTCCGGAGGGGGCAAAGAATAATCAGAAAGCCACCAGATATATCAATCGTGTTACCAGTTTTAAAAATCTGGAAGCCAGCAATGAGCTGTTTGCAAAGCTCTGCGAAGAGGCACATAAACGTGGTATGCGCATTATTCTGGATGGGGTGTTCAATCACTGCGGTTCCTTTAATAAATGGATGGACAGGGAGTGTATTTATAAAGGGCGGAAAGGGTATGAAGATGGCGCTTTTGTCAGCAAGAAAAGCCCTTACCACAGTTTTTTCCATTTTACGGAAGATAACTGGCCCTATAACAAAAATTATAATGGCTGGTGGGGTAATGATACCCTTCCCAAGCTGAATTATGAAGAATCCCCTGAGCTTTGTGATTATGTCATGGGCATCGGACGCAAGTGGGTGTCTCCGCCGTACAACGTGGATGGATGGCGGCTGGATGTGGCTGCAGATCTGGGAAACACACCGGAATTTAATCACAATTTCTGGAAACGTTTCCGCGAGAATGTAAAGGATTCCAATCCGGATGCTCTGATTCTTGCAGAACATTATGGGGATGCATATTCCTGGCTGCAGGGAGATGAGTGGGATACGATCATGAACTATGATGCATTTATGGATCCTGTCACATGGTTTCTGACTGGCCTGGAGAAACACAGTGATCGCTATGAAGCAGATCTGCATAACAATGGACGGGTTTTCTATGACAGCATGCGTTACAACATGTGCAGAATGCATCGGGGAGCCCTGTTGAGTGCCATGAATGAGCTTTCCAATCATGATCATTCCCGTTTTATGACCAGAACCAGCTGTAAGGCAGGACGTATCTCCTACATGGGGTCAAGGGCTGCAGAGGAAGGAATCAATAAAGGAATTTTCCGTGAGGGCATTGTCATTCAGATGACCTGGCCCGGGGCACCGACGATCTACTATGGTGATGAGACAGGACTCTGCGGATGGACCGATCCGGACAGCCGAAGACCCTATCCATGGGATAACCAGGATCTGGAACTGATTGAATTTCATAAATATATGACCGGAATCCATCATCGCCACAAGGCACTCCGTACCGGATCTCTGAAATTCATGGGATACGGTTACGGCACGCTGATGTATGGACGTTTCCTGGATGAAAACAGAGTGGCAGTTGCCATCAACAATCAGGACCATGATACGGATATGGATATCCCCGTCTGGGAACTGGGGATTGAAAACGGCACGACAATGTTCCGCCTCATGAGTACCTCAGAGGAGCGATACAATGTGGGAAAGAAACCGTATATTGTGGAAAATGGTATGATTCACATTACAGTTCATGCATATGGTGCGGTTATTCTCAGCACGGAAAACCGGTAGAGTTCAAATCGACGCATGGGCCTGAAGGAGAAACGGGTACCAGTCAGAAAAAAAAGGAACAATCAGTAAAAAAAGTGCTTGACATTTAATAGCATATCATATACAATACACTTGTTTTTGATATGCATGCGGGTGTAGTTCAATGGTAGAACACCAGCCTTCCAAGCTGGATACGTGGGTTCGATTCCCATCACCCGCTCTATACAGGGATACATCATCGGATGTGTCCCTTTTCTTGTATCCATGTATTGCTTTGTACTCTCAAAGTTCCCGATACAGAAAATTGCCGTGATCATGTATACAGAAGGAGGTCTTGCAATGCGTTTTCTGCTGGCAGCGATTAATGCGAAATATATTCATTCCAATCTGGCCATATACAGTCTTCGTGCCTTTGCAGAAGCAGCAGGGCATCCGGTGGAATTGGCTGAGTATACGATCAATCATCAGAAAGAAGAAATTCTTCGTGATATTTATGTAAGAAAGCCGGATGTAATCGGCTTTTCCTGTTATATCTGGAATCTTCGTTTTGTGGAAGAACTGACAGAGGAACTGCATCAGATCATGCCGGACGTTCCATTGTGGCTGGGGGGACCGGAGGTTTCCTGGAATCCGGAGGATCGGCTGCTGCAGATGCCGCAGATTACCGGAATTATGGTGGGCGAAGGAGAAGAAACCATGGCAGAGCTGTCCGGCTGGTATGAGGACAGAATTGAAACAGGAACCGATTCTGCAGGAAGAACGCTGCAGGATATAGCCGGATTATGCATCAGAGACGGTATGGGAAACCCTGTGCGAACCGGAACCCGTCCGATCCTTTCCATGGATCGACTGGTATTCCCATACAGGAACCTGTCAGATTATGAAAATCGGATTATTTATTATGAGAGCAGCAGAGGCTGTCCCTTTTCCTGCAGTTACTGTCTGTCTTCCGTGGAAAAAAATCTTCGCTTCCGAAGTCTTTCTCTGGTATTTCAGGAACTGGATTTTTTCCTGAAAGGGAAGGTGGCCCAGGTCAAATTTGTAGACCGCACCTTTAATTGCAGGCATGAACATGCCCATGCAATCTGGAACTATATTCATGAACACGATAATGGAGTTACGAATTTCCATTTTGAAATATCGGCAGATCTGCTGAAAGAAGAGGACATTGAGCTGTTTTCCAAAATGCGGCCCGGGCTGATTCAGCTGGAAACCGGTGTGCAGACCACCAATCCCGATACCCTTCGTGCCATCGGCAGAAACATGGATATCGAAAAGGTTGCAGCTAATACGGAGAAGGTTCGGAAGCTGCACAATATCCATCAGCATCTGGATCTGATTGCAGGCCTTCCCCATGAAGGACTGGAAAGCTTTTCGAAGTCCTTTGATGATGTTTATGCCATGAAGCCGGATCAGCTGCAGCTGGGATTTCTGAAAGTACTTCACGGAACCAGAATGGAAAAAGAAGCCGACATCCATGGACTGGTGTATCGGAAGCGTCCTGTTTATGAAGTTCTTTCCACCAGATGGCTGTCCTATGAAGATGTAATTGTATTGAAAAATGTGGAAGAAACAGTGGAAGATTACTATAACAGCGGTCAGTTTACTGTAACGCTTTCCTGGATCATGAAATATTTCAACAGCCCGTTTCGTTTTTTCCGGGAGTTCGGAGATTTTCTGCGTCAGAATGGATACCGGTCGGCAAATCAGAATCGAATCGGGAAATATATGGCTTTGCGGATTTTTCTTCAGGAACATTTTCCCAAAGAGGAGAGCGGGTTTATAGATGAGCTGCTGACCTTTGATTTCTGTCTGCGGGAAAAACTGAATCGGGTGCCGGCGTTTGTTCCGGATCAATCCCTCTGGAAGAAACAGATTGCAGACTTTTTTGCACAGGAGATCAAAGAGGGCCGCTGGTTTGGTGAAGATGCCTCAAAAAGCTCCTACCGGCAGCTGCGTGGCAGATGTCAGCCTCTGATATTCAGAAATAATATAGAAAAAATATATTTTTGTAATAAAAAAGATAAAAAAGAGACACAGAATGGTGATACAATGCAGAAGGAACTCTGGCTTGCGATATTTGATTATGACAGACGGGATGCACTGAATCATAATGCAGAAGTGATCTGGGTTCCTTTTACGGAGCAGGAGGAAGCGTGTGAAAAGTGATGTAACAAAGATTTTAGAGCTGCTGGATCAGGAATATGGTACGGAATACCGTTGTTATCTGAATCATGAAAATGCATGGCAGCTGCTGATCGCTGTCATACTGAGTGCACAATGTACTGATGCACGGGTGAACATCGTTACGGAAAATCTGTTTAAAAAGTACGATACTCTGGAAAAGTTTGCCGCCGCCGATCTGAAGGAACTGGAAAAGGATATTCATTCCATTGGATTTTACCATAATAAGGCAAAGAATATTATTTCCTGTGCAGATGCTTTGGTGAACCGTTTTGGCGGTGAGGTTCCCAGGACACTGGAGGAACTGACCTCACTGGCAGGAGTGGGGCGGAAAACAGCCAATGTAATCCGCGGCAATATTTATGGTGATCCCAGTATTGTGGTGGATACCCATGTCAAACGGATTGCACGCAAACTGGGGCTGACAGAAGAAGAGGATCCGGTTAAGGTTGAATTTGATCTCATGCGGGTGATTCCCAAAGACCACTGGATTCTGATCAACATCCATCTGATTACTTTGGGTCGGACGATCTGTAAGGCCAGAAAGCCCGCCTGTGGGGAGTGCTTTCTGAAAGAAGTCTGTCCTTCCGCAGCAGAAAAATCGTGAATTCCAATAGAGAGGTGAGGTTTATGTACAATAAAAAAATGAAACGAATTGCAGCAGGTGTCATTGCAGGGCTTCTTGCAGCAGCCATGCTGATCACAGGTATTCTCGGATGCATGATGTGAGAAGGTGTTGTTACATTTTGTCATCGGAAAGCAGAAAAAACATAAAATTATAGATATATTTATTATTGAAAAAGACAGTAAATATGTTAAAATTATTGTTTGTAGCGCATAAAGTCTGTCTGTATGTTCAGACAGAAAACAGGGAGGAAATATCATGAAAAAAGGTGCAGCGATCAGTGTATTGGTGCTGTCTCTGGTAATGATTCTGGGAGCCGGTGTTTATGCTGCCGGAAAAATTACAGAACCGGAACCTGGTGTAATTGTGGATGGCGTTTACGCCGGTAATATTAACTTGTCCGGGCTGACTTCTGATGAAGCAGAAGAAGCAGTCAATGAATATATTGAAAATCTTGAGAAAAAAACCATTACCATGGTCACAGGAGATCACGAAGATGTACTGGATCTGAGCGAGGTCGGCATCGAGTGGTCCAATCCTGAACTTGTGGATGAGGCCATGGATCTTGCCAAAACAGGCAATGTGATTTCCCGTTTTAAAATTCTTTCTGATCTGAAGCGGGAAAATAAAGTTTTTGATCTGAAACTGAATGTGAATTCTCAGAAACTGAATGAGTTTGTGGAAGAAACCCTGAAGTCGTATGACCAGGAGGCAAAGGAACCCACCATTACCAAAAAGGGAAGTTCTTTTGTAATTACAGACGAGGAACAGGGATTAACTGTTGATGTGGATTCCACGGTTGCTGCGATCAATGAGCAGATTATGTCTGACTGGAAAGAAGACACGGCAACGATTCAGACAACCGTCACCGTTGCAGAGCCGAAACATACTGCTTCTGAACTGAAAAATATCAAGGATGTTCTCGGTCAGAAAACAACATCCTATTCCAGCAGCAATGTGGGACGAACCAAGAGTCTGGTGCTCAGCACACAGCGTCTGAACGGTACGATTATCTGGCCCGGTGAAACCATTTCTGTATCCACACTGATGGGAGAACGATCACAGGCCGGCGGTTATGGTACCGGTCAGGGATATTTTGGAACCAATGTGGAAGAAACGGTTGGTGCGGGCATCTGTCAGACCGCATCTACTTTATATAATGCTGCATTATTTGCAGAACTGGATATTGTAGAGCGTTATCATCATACACTGATTGTTCATTATGTTGACTACGCCATGGATTCTACCATCTATGCCGGCAGCGATTATAAGAATCCTCAGAAAGATCTGAAACTGAAGAATCCATATGACGATCCGATTTATATTGCATCTTCAGCAGGCGGCGGCAAGTGTTCGTTCGTTATTTATGGCAATGATACAAGACCGTCCAACCGGACCGTTAAATATGTTTCAAAAACACTGAGTTCATCTGTTCCCAGCGGCGTAACCTATACCAATGACCCCACTCTGCCGGAAGGCTACACCAAGATTACACAGGAGGCATATCCGGCAGTAAAGGCTTCTCTGACAAAAGTCGTTTACGTGGATGGTAAGGAAACAGAACGTAAAGAGCTGTATGTGGACACTTATTCCGGCTCACCTGCAAAGGGTATACGCGGTACAAAGAAACCTGTTGAAACAACACCTTCTACAACACCTTCTGATTCTTCCAACGGTGAAACCACTTCGTCCGATGGTTCGTCTGCTGAAACAACGAAAGCACCGGAGACGACCCAGGCACCGGAAACAACGAAAGCACCGGAAACCACAAAAACTCCTGAGGAAAATAATACTCCGGTGGAATAAGGCATTGTAACACGGATATAAATGAGTATGGACAGAATGTACAGAATGAAAGCGGAGAAGGCAGAAGCCCTCTCCGCTTTTGCGGATTGTTATGAAACGGCGCTTTACAGAGAAAAGCTGCTGAAATACTATGATCCGGATGCAGCAGAGATCACATCCGGGCAGGAAATAGTGTTATTTGGCTATATTGGTATGGCAGGTACCGTTTATCTTACTGAGAATTATGAAAAGGAACTGGCAAAGACTCTTCCTCTTCACTTCATACGGACAGGAAAAACTCTGGAAAAACAGGCACACTGTTATCCGGATCCGGATCTGATCCGGAAACATGGAGTAAAGGCTGTATATCCTGTGGAAGAGGGCGGTCTGCTGACAGCACTGTGTCAGCTGGCAGCAGAGAGCGGAAAGGGATTCCGTATTGATTATGAAGCGGTTCCGGTGCGTCAGATTACCATTGAATGCTGCGAAGTATTTGACCTGAATCCGTGGCAGCTGATGTCCTGCGGATGTACCATGATGATAGCAGACCATGGATATGAGGTGGTGCAGGCACTGAAAAGCACCGGAATACCCTGTCAGGTAATCGGCTATATGACAGCAGATCAGGACAAACTGATCTGTCATGATGAAGTCCAAAGCTGTCTGAACCGGCCGGAGCAGGATGAATTATTGAAAGTTTTGAAATAATGCTGCCCCAATCCCGCTGGATTTCTCCGGGAGATAGCAGCTGAAACTATACAGGGCATGGAGTGCCCGAATGAAGGAGGATAAACAATGAGAGACAAAATTCTTGCGGTGCTGGAAAAGAACAGCCGCATCAATCTTCATGAACTGGCGATTTTACTGGGAGAAGATGAATCGGTTATTGCCAATACCATCGCAGATATGGAAAAGGAACATATTATTTGTGGTTATCACACATTGATCAATTGGGATAATACTTCAGAGGAAAAAGTCACAGCATTGATCGAAGTACGTGTAACACCTTCCAGAGGACAGGGCTTTGATAATTTTGCAGAACGAATTATGAAGTATCCCGAAGTAAATGCAGTATATCTGATGTCCGGTGCATATGATTTTACTGTTATTCTGGAAGGCAAGACCATGCGCGGTGTTTCTAAATTTGTTACGGAAAAACTTTCCGTACTGGATCAGGTAATCAGTACCGCAACATACTTTATTCTGAAAAAATATAAAGATCACGGTATTATTCTGGCCAATGAAACCAGAGAAGATGAAAGGATGAAGATTACGCCATGAGAGACCCGATATCCAAAATTACCCGTGAAATGCAGCCTTCCGGAATCCGTAAGTTTTTTGATGTGGTAAATGATATGCCTGATGCCATTTCCCTTGGTGTGGGCGAACCGGATTTTGATACACCCTGGCATATTCGTGAAGAAGGTATTTATTCCCTGGAACACGGTCGTACATATTATACCTCAAATGCCGGTTTAAAAGAACTGAAGATTGAAATCTGTAATTATCTGAAACGGAAATTTAATCTCAATTATAATGAGTCAGAAGTTCTGGTTACCATCGGCGGCAGTGAAGCCATTGACGTTGGCCTGCGTGCCATGATCGATCCCGGAGATGAAGTTCTGATTCCGGAGCCCTGCTACGTATCATATCTGCCCTGTGCCCAGCTGACCCATGCAGTACCTGTGCCGATTCCGTTAAAGGTTGAGAATGAATTCCAGCTGACAGCTGCTGAAGTGGAAGAAGCATGTACGGAAAAGACAAAAGTTCTGATTCTTCCGTTTCCCAATAATCCCACAGGTGCCGTGCTGTCCCGTAAGAATCTGGAAGAAATTGCAAAAGTCTGTATTGAAAAGGACCTTTTTGTAATTTCCGATGAAATCTATGCGGAACTGACCTATGGCGACAAACATGTCAGCATTGCAGAAATGCCGGGTATGGCAGAAAGAACCATTGTGATTAATGGCTTTTCCAAGGCATTTGCCATGACAGGATGGCGTCTGGGTTATGCAGCAGGACCGGAGGAAATCATCAGCCAGATGACCAAGATTCATCAGTTTGCCATCATGTGTGCACCCACAACCAGTCAGTATGCGGCTGTGGAGGCTCTTCGTAATGGGGATGATGATGTTGCCATGATGACAGAGGCCTATAACCAGCGCCGCCGTTTTCTGCTCCATGAGCTGCGCCGTATTGGCATGGACTGTTTTGAAGCAAGGGGTGCATTCTATGTATTTCCCAGTATTAAAAAGTATGGTATGACTTCTGAGGAGTTTGCTTTGAAACTGCTGCAGGAACAGGAGGTTGCCGTCGTACCCGGTACAGCATTCGGTGACAGCGGAGAAGGTTATATCCGTATTTCCTATGCATACTCTCTGGACAGCCTGAAGCGCGCACTGGAACGAATAGAAGCATTTGTGAAGACGCTTCCGGTGGTGGAGTAAACGCAGCGTTCTGCCCGGAAACTGCCGGATGGGATGAAATACTTTATGTAAAAGATAAAAAGAGCTGCAGCTTTTTCGGAGTTTTGACAGGTCCGGGCAAATCTGCAGTTCTTTCTTTTTGCACAGGAAATATTTATATAAATACATTAGTATGAGTTACCAGGGTCAAAAGGTCATGCTGTTCATGCTTGTATGAAACAGTTTGTCAATTAGCGTGAGTTATACTGGAAAGGAATAGAGAATTATGTTGAATATTGTACTTCATGAGCCTGAAATTCCGGGAAATACAGGAACCATCGGAAGAACCTGTGTTGCCACCGGGACAAGACTGCATCTGATTGAGCCCCTTGGGTTTCAGATCAATGATAAAACACTGAAACGGGCAGGACTGGATTACTGGCCGAATCTGGATGTGACCATATATAAAAATTTTGAGGAGTTTCTGGAGAAGAATCCGGGAGCCCATATTTTTATGGCAACCACCAAGGCAAGAAAGCTTTATACCGAGGTCAGTTATGGTCCGGATGATTATATAATGTTTGGAAAAGAAAGTGCCGGCATTCCGGAAGAAATTCTGGTTCATTATGAGGAAACAGCCATCCGGATTCCCATGAATCCGGATATCCGTTCCCTGAATCTTTCCAATTCTGCATCGATTGTTTTATACGAAGCGCTGCGCCAGCAGAATTTTGCAGGTATGCAGCATGACGGCAATCTTCACAGACTGCACTGGAGTAAATAAAACAGAACCATTATGCTTTCGCCAGTGTGAAAATAAATTCGGTTCCGACACCGGGGGTGCTGATTACGTCAATGGTCTGCTGATGGGCAAGGATGATCTCCCGGGTAATTGCCAGACCGAGACCGGTTCCCTGCCGGTCCTTTCCTCTGGAATTGTCTGCTTTGTAAAACCGTTCAAAGATTTTTTTCTGGTTTTCGATGGGAATCCCGCAGCCGTGGTCCTTGACGGAAACAAACACCTTTCCATGACGATCGTAGGTTTCCAGATCAATGGTCGTATCATTACCGGAAAATTTGATGGCATTGTCGATCAGGTTGTATAATACCTGCTGGATTTTGCCGAAGTCTGCACGGACTCCCATGGTTTTTGCTGAAAATGTTAGATTAAATGTGATATTTTTATTTCTGCATCGTCCTTCAAAGGAAGTACAGGTATCCTTAATCGCCTGATTGATATCAAAAGACACCAGATTCAGTGAAGAACGGTTTTCACCATCCAGCTGATTGAGGGTCAGCAATCCTTCAGTCAGTTTGTTCAGCCGGTCGGTTTCACGGATGACAATATTCAGGTATTTTTCGTACAGTTCAGGCGGTATGGTTCCATCCAGTATGGCAATCAGATAGCCCCGGATGGAAGTTAACGGGGAACGAAAATCATGGGAAACATTGGAAATGAATTTCCGCTGGTATTCTTCCGCGTTGTTCAGTTCTGAGGCCATATAGTTCAGTGTTGCAGACAGATATCCGATCTCATCATTGCTGACAACCGGGCAGCGATACTTCAGATTGCCGTCAGCATATTCATCTGCCGCATGAATGATTTCCTTCAGAGGGCGGTAAACATACCTCTGGAACAGAAACAGCAGGAAAAAGGACAGCAGGAAGACAATACCGCCGCTGAGATACATCAGATTCAGGATCTGATACTGATCCGTTTCCACAATGGACATGGGAAGATGTATGATAACGTATCCTCTGGTTCTGTATTTAACATGAATGGAAGCCATAACAGATAACTGCCGGGCTTCCAACATATTGTAAAAACGACCGATTTCTGCATACCGGGGGATTTTTTTACTGCCGCTGCCGAAAGAGGCAGGAGAAAAATCAGAAATCATCTTTCCGGTATATCGATCAGAACTGTCATAGATGATATTTCCGTCGCTGTCGGCAATCCAGATCATACCGTTTATGCCTTTGGCAATCCCATTGTACTCTTCCTGTCTGTCTGACAGAGGGTACATATTGCCGTTATAGGAACTGACGCATTCAGCAGCCAGGTTTTCAGCCTGTTCATAGAGTTTTTCAGCATGGATCCGGCACAGAACTGTCAGAACCAGGCCGGAAGCATAGGTGGAAATCAGAATAAAGGCGGCCAGACCAAAGATCAGAAAACCGACCAGTATTTTCATATTCAGTTTTTTCTTCATGACATTACTTCAAATTTATATCCGATCCGATGAACGGTGGCCAGTTTCCAGAAAGGGTTTTCACCGATTTTCTCACGGATTCTTTTTACATGCACGTCAACGGTACGGGTATCTCCCTGATATTCATATCCCCAGATATGGTCCAGAAGCTGGTCTCTGGTAAAAACCTGATTGGGAGATTTGGCAAGAAAATAAAGCAGTTCCAGTTCCTTCGGCGGCATGTCCAGACGCTTGTTTTTCAATGTGACTGAATAGTTTGTCAGATTCACAATCAGATCCGGATAAGATACATACTGGGCTGTCGGCTGTTCCGGGATCGGGATGGAAGGCTGGGCAGAAAAGGCAGATGCCCGGCGCAGCAGAGCTTTTACTCTGGCAACCAGTTCTTTGGAATCAAAGGGTTTGATGATATAGTCATCAGCCCCCAGCTCCAGACCAAGCACCTTGTCAAATACCTCTCCTTTGGCAGAAAGCATGATGATTGGTGTATTGGAGGTCTTACGGATTTCTCTGCAGACCTCATATCCGTCAATACCGGGAAGCATCAGATCCAGAAGAATCAGATTGGGCTGAAATTCTTCGAATACAGTCAGTGCTTCCAGACCGTCTCCCACAATACGTGTTTCAAACATTTCCTTCGCCAGATAGAGAGCAATCAGTTCACTGATCATTTCATCATCATCGACAATGAGGATTTTCTGTTTCGGCATAGTTTTCTCCTTCCTGATATCATTTTCAGGTCATTCATGATTACGGTACAGCAAAAGCAACTGCAATACAGCGGCTGTTACTGAGCCGTATCAAAGGTAACAATGGTTACACCGGTATTGCCTTCTCCGAAAGTTCCGAGACGGTAACTCTTGACGTAGCGAAGCCGTTTCAGATGATTGTGAACCGCATTTTTTAACGTTCCGGTACCGCGCCCATGAACGACGCGGACCTGGGGAAGATGGGCCAGATAGGCATCATCCAGATATTTGTCCAGAGTGGAAATAGCCTCATCAGCGTTCATACCGATCAGATTGATTTCAGTGCTGACATTCATGGATTTGTTCATCTTGATCTGGCTGGCATGGGTACCTTTTCCTGTTTTCCGGCTGGACAGGATGGCCTGACCGTCGGGACCGGACATGGTATTTTCATTCAGAAGTTCCACGTCACGGATATTAACCTGGGAATTCATGATACCCATCTGAACCTGCAGATCCCCTTTGGCATTGGGGAGAGAGGTTACTGTACCTTTCATATTGAGGGAAATCACCCGGATGGAGTCTCCGATCTTAATATCTTCTGCACGGGCGGTTTTGGCTGATGCATAAAGCCGTTTCTGTTTTTTCTTTTCATTTTTATCCAGCTGATTACGCAGCTTTGCCCGCTCTTTTTCCAGCTCCTGCATATTATCACCGCCCTGCTGCCCCAGTTTGTTGATCCGGCGGATGGTCTGGTCGGCTGTTGTCTTTGCAGAACGGAGAATCTGCTGGGCTTCTTCATTGGCCTGATTGATCAGCTTTTCACGACGTTCTTCCAGCTGTTTTTTCTGTTCCTCCACACGGCGTTTCAGAATGGCAGCATCCCGTTTCAGCCGTTCGATTTCAGCCTTGTCTTTTTCCATTTCCTGACGGGAATGTTCCAGATCGGCAATGACATCTTCGAAGGCTTTATCCTGCTTGCCGATGTAAGAGCCTGCCGTTTCGATGATGTGTTCTTCCAGCCCCAGTTTTCTGGAGATGGCAAAGGCATTGCTTTTGCCGGGAATACCGATCAGCAGACGGTAGGTGGGGGACAGGGTATCCACATCAAATTCACAGGATGCATTTTCCACTCCATCGGTGGAAAGGGCATAAACCTTCAGTTCACTGTAGTGGGTGGTTGCCATGGTACGTACCTGCATGTTATGAAGAAAATTCAGAATGGACATAGCCAGTGCGGCACCTTCCACCGGATCAGTGCCTGCTCCCAGTTCATCAAAAAGTACCAGAGAGCGTATATCTGCCTTCTCAAGAATGGGTACAATGTTGGTCATATGGGCGGAGAAGGTACTGAGGCTTTGCTCAATACTCTGCTCATCACCGATGTCCGCATAAATTTCCTCAAAAACAGCCAGTTCGGAACCCTCAAAGGCAGGGATATGCAGACCGGACTGTCCCATCATCTGCAGAAGTCCCGTGGTCTTCAGTGATACGGTTTTACCGCCGGTATTGGGTCCTGTGATGATCAGCAGGGTAAAATCCTTTCCCAGGCGAATGGTGGTGGGCACAACCTTTGCCGGATCCAGAAGAGGGTGGCGTCCGTCCCGGATATGGATGATCCCTTTTGTATTGAAAACAGGACAGGATCCCTTGTAGCTGGCAGAATACAGTGCTTTTGCAAATACGAAATCCAGATGGGACAGTGCTTTCAGATTTTCCATCAGGATGTCTGTATAGGGAGCGGTCTGACTGCTGAGGGATGCCAGAATGATTTCAATCTCCTTCTGCTCCCGGATTTCCAGTTCCCGCATTTCATTGTTCAGTTTGATCACCGCCATGGGTTCAATGAAATAAGTGGATCCGGTGGAGGACTGATCCTGTACCATACCGGAAATCTGGTTTTTATTTTCAGCCTTTACGGGAAGACAGTAACGACCGTTGCGCATGGTGACAACAGCATCCTGCAGTTCGTTTTTATGTGCGGCCAGGAGGGAATTCAGCTGGGCATGAATACGGGCATTGATTCCGCCCATGGAACGGCGGATCTGATGCAGTGCAGGACTGGCATGATCATCAATTTCTTCTTCCGATTTAATGCAGCGGGTAATTTCTTTATGCAGCTGGGTCAGGGGGTCCAGTGCTTCAAAATAGCAGGTCAGGGAATCATCGGGTGTTTCTTCCTCCTCCCGGCCGTAGTTTCTGGCTCTGGAAGCTGCGGAAAGCAGGCTGCTGACAGCCAGCAGTTCACTGATTCCCAGATTGGAGCCGATTTCCAGCCGTTTGATGGAAGCGGTGATATCTTTTACCCCGCTGAAGGAAACCGGACCATGTCTGCGGATGCGGTCAGCGGCATCCGTTGTTTCCTGTACGGCCAGACGTATCATGGAAATATCATCCATGGGTTCCAGGCTGCGGCAGGTTTCTTCCCCGAGGGGAGTGGATGCGTAGCGGGCAAGACGCTCCAGAATTTTGTCATATTCTAATGTTTTCAGCGCTTTTTTATTCATATTAATCTCCGATAAGTTCAAAAAACAGATAATTTCACAGCTATCATTGTAGCACAGCCGCCGGATTCCTGCAACTGAGTGAAAATATCTGAGAAAATCGCTTCACATTGGAAGCGTTATAATTTATAATGGCAGAAAGGATTTTGTGGTGAGGCAGGTTGATGGACATGAAAAACGATGCAAAGGAAAACCGGTCAGATGCGGATTACGGAGGTTTGGAACAGCCGGATTTTATCCGGGAAAAGATCGTAACCAGGAAAAATATCCGATCTGAAATCATAAATTATCTTTGTAAACCGGCTGCAGGCGGTCTGGTCTTCGGACTGACGGCAGCTGTTGTTTTTGCTGTTTTTTCATCGGTTTTCAGGCCGCAGAATGAAAAAACGGTAAAACTTCCCGAAGAGACAGAAGCGGAAACCATAGAAGAGGATGTACATTCGGAACTGCCGCAGAGCCAGAAAGAACTGGAGGAATTTATTTCCCGGCAGATTGATAAAAAAACACAGGAAAAGAAACAGACCCTGTCTGAAACGGTGCAGTCCGTGGCAGATTCTCTGGAAAAGTCACTGGTTCTGGTGGAAGCGGTAAGAAAAGATATGGACTGGTTTTCAACCAGTTATGACAGCGAGATGACACAGTCAGGAATCATTATCAGAAATACAGATGATCAGTACTATATTCTGACCGGATGCAGCGGCATCCTGGGTGCAGATTCTATCCGCTGCCGGCTTCCGGGTGGTGAATGGGTGGAATCCCGACTGCAGGGATATGATACGGCTTACAATGCGGCAGTACTTGCAATGGAAAAAAAATCAGTGGTTCATCCGGAGCAGATTCAGGTGATTCTGATGGGAAGTACTGCCAGTCTGAAACCGGGAAACCCGGTTATGGCCGCAGGCAGTCCCAGCGGAAGAATCGGCTCGGTCAATGTGGGATTTATTTCCTGTATCGTTGATCAGATTTCCCTTACGGATACCACAATCCGGGGAATCCAGTGTTCCATTCCGGTGAGTGCATCCGGCTGCAGTTTCCTCATTGGTACGGATGGGAATCTTCTGGGGATCTATTCGGATCACGCCCAGACTGATACAAGTCTGAACAGCAGCTATTCCATCGCATACAGTATTGAAGATATGTATCCTGCAATCAGCCGGATCTATGAAGGAAAAACAACGGCAGGACTTGGAATCAGCGGACAGGATATAGAAGAGGAAATCCGCAGTTCTGCGGGCATGCCGGAAGGAATCTATATTCTGGATGTGAGGAAAGACAGTCCGGCTTATACCGGCGGTCTGCAGGAAGGTGATATTCTTTATCAGTTGGACGGAGATTCTATCCTGACCATGGAAGATTATGAAAAGAAGCTGACAAAGCTTCTGCCGGACCGTCCGATTTCAATCAGTGTATACCGATACAGTAAAGGTGCATATATAAAAATGGAGTTAAAGATAACTCCGGCAGTCCGTCAGGGCTGATAGAAGGGAGGAAGCAGCCAATGGCTGCGACATATTATGAAATTTATCGGAAATCTGCGTGAAGGAGATCGTACCAATGATATATATCTCTGCAAACAGAAACAGGCACTCCGGTCCAAAACCGGAAAAAACTATTTTTCACTGATCCTTCAGGACAAAACAGGCACAATTGATGCCAAAATATGGGATCTGAGCAATGGAATCAATCATTTTGAAGCCATGGACTATATCCAGATTGAAGGAGAGGTTACCAGCTTTCAGGGCAGCCTTCAGCTGAATGTCAGAAGAGTGCGCATTGCGGATGAAAGAGAGTACAATCCGCAGGACTATCTGCCCTGCAGCCGTTTCTCTGTCAATGAAATGTACAAAGAGCTTCTGGGATTCGTGGACAGCATCGGCAATCCGAAGATGCGTACCCTGCTGCGAAGCTTTTTTGTGGAGGATAAGGAACTGGCCCGAACATTCAGTCAGCACTCTGCTGCCAAAAGCGTACATCACAGCTTTGTGGGAGGACTTCTGGAACATACCCTGGGTGTGACCAGACTGTGTGATTTCTACTGCAGACAATATCCGGTTCTCAACCGGGATCTGCTGCTGACTGCAGCCATGCTTCATGATATCGGAAAAACCAGAGAATTATCTGCATTTCCGGAGAATGATTATACAGAGGACGGCCAGCTTCTGGGCCATATTGTGATCGGAGCAGAGATGGTGGGCGAACATATCCGTAAAATTCCTGCGTTTCCGGTTAAAACAGCCAATGAACTGCGCCATTGTATTCTGGCCCATCACGGCGAGCTGGAATACGGATCCCCGAAGAAACCGGCCATGATTGAAGCAGCAGCTCTGAATTTTGCAGACAATACTGATGCAAAACTGGAGACCATGCGTGAGATGCTGGAGAACAACAACTGCGACAGCGAATGGCTGGGATACAACAGACTTCTGGAGAGTAATTTCAAACGTACAACGCCTCTGTAAATTTCGGAAATATGCCCATGACCGGAAGCGGTTCTGGGAAGTGAGATGGATACAGAGACAGGGAGAATCAGTTTATATGAGTAAAAAAACAATCACAGCACCTGTTCAGAAAAATGACCAGGTGCTGGTTTCCATTACAGATATCAGTGAAGAGGGCGAAGGAATCGGCAAAGCCGACAGCTTTACCCTGTTTATTAAAGATACATTGCCGGGAGATGAAGTACTGGCAAAAGTGACTGCAGTAAAAAAAGGATATGGGTTTGCACGGATGTTGGAACTTCGCAAAGCATCCGCCCAGCGCACAGAACCCAGATGTCCTGCAGCAGCTCCCTGCGGAGGATGTCAGATTCAGGCCATGGAGTATGCTGCCCAGTTAAAATTCAAAACCGATAAAGTAAAAGCCCATATGAGCCGGCTGGGCCATCTGCCGGATGTACCGGTTCTTGACACTATCGGGATGAAGTCGGAATCCGGTCAGGGTCCCTGGAATTACCGGAATAAAGCACAGTATCCTGTAAGAGAGGGAAAGGATGGACAGATCTGTATCGGATTCTACGCAGGCAGAACCCATTCCATCATTGAAACACCGGTCTGCCACATCGGACAGCCGGTCAATGAAGAAATCATTGAAATCATTCGAAACTGGATGATAACATATCGGATTCCGGCATACAATGAAACCACCGGACAGGGGTACCTGCGCCACATCATGATCCGAAGCGGTCACCATACCGGAGAAATCATGGTGTGTCTGGTTGTAAACAGCAAAAAACAAAGATCTGCTGCCGCAGTGGATGCTCTGATCCGGATGCTTTGTCAGGTGGATGGAATGACCAGTATCTGTCTCAATATCAATTCATCCAGAACCAATGTGATTCTGGGAAGCACCATGGTTTCCCTCTATGGACCGGACTACATTACGGACCGGATCGGATCGATATCCTATCGGATATCAGCCCAGTCCTTCTTCCAGGTCAATCCTCTGCAGACAGAAGTTCTGTATGGAAAGGCTCTGGAATTTGCGGAACTGACCGGACAGGAAACCGTGTGGGATCTGTATTGCGGTACCGGTACCATTTCCTTATTCCTTGCCCGTCAGGCAAAACAGGTATACGGGGTGGAGATCGTTCCCGCAGCCATTGAAAATGCCCGGATCAATGCGGCAAACAATCAGATCTCCAATGCGGAATTTTATGTGGGTAAGGCAGAAGAGGTACTTCCGGAACGATATCAGAAAGACGGAATTCATGCAGATGTAATCGTTACCGACCCGCCCAGAAAAGGCTGTGAGGAAATCGTTCTGGAAACAATGGTAAAGATGAATCCGGACCGGATCGTCTATGTGTCCTGCAATTCTTCTACACTGGCCAGAGACCTGCAGTATCTGGATGCCCACGGATATCAGACTGTAAAGGTTCAGCCTGTGGATATGTTTCCCCATACCACCGGGGTGGAATGCATAGCAAAACTTGAAAGAAAAGAATGATAGTAAATATTCCTTAATAAAAACTTAATTTTGTTTACAGGAAAATCATATGGATAAAGCTTTCAATCCGAATGAGGTTATGTTATACTATACGCGATTTCCGACCGGAAAGCCTGTATCATGGGATATATCCTTTTGTCACCGACAAGTCGGAAAGGTTCGGTATTGTTCATAAGATAGACAACAGCTGTACGGATTTCAGTGCAGTTGTTTTCATGTTACAGAAGTCAGAAATATGGAGAAATGAAAATGAAGAGTAATCGGAAAAATTATAAGATTAACTGGAACAGAGGGAAAAAAGGGAACGAAACCCTGCAGTGGGCAAGCTGTCTGCTGTTTCCCCTGGTATTGCTTTATGATGAATTGATTCTAAAACTTTTAGGGGGAGCGGGGGCAGGTAATTTCTTTACGTTCCTGCTGTTTACCATTGCCCTTGGCGGCCTGGAGCTGGTTATTTATCTGGTACTGCCCGGCAGAAAGTTCCGCAGCTGGTATACTGTGATTGTGTTTGCCGTAGAAGCACTGCTGATCGGTACCGAGTTTTTTGTAGGAAAAGCATTTCAGGTATACATGACACTGGAATCCATATTGACCGGAGCCGGTGATGTGGCAGGTGATTTCGCCGGTTCGGTTGTCATCACAGTTGTAAAAGGCTGGTACATTATTCTCCTGTATCTGCTTCCTGTGGCACTGGTGTGGATTTTCCGCAGAGCAATCATCACCAATAAACGGATGAGACCGCATTTTCCTGTTCTTGTTCTGATCTGCTCACTGATTCTTTATCTGGGAGGCAATCTGCTGGCAAAGGGCGATCCGGTCTATAAAGAAAACTATCAGTTTGACAATGCCGTTCGTACATTCGGTCTGATGCCCGCCATGCGTCTGGAGGCAAAGAATAAAAATGCGGGAGCTTCTTTTGAGAATACCGATCCCAATACCGGTGAGGCATCAGAAAGTCCTTCTGCAGAGGAAACAGAAGCACCTGTGGTATGGGAACCCAATACCATGGATATTGATTTTGAAAAACTGGCATCGGAAACAAACAAGTCCGATCTTCAGGGTCTTTACCAGTGGCTGAGTACCGAGCAGGGTACCAAACAGAATGAATATACCGGCCTTTTTAAAGGCAAAAATCTGATTCTGATCTGTGCGGAAGGCTTCAGCCAGTACGCAGTCAGTCCGGAACTTACCCCCACTCTGTACCGTCTGATTCACAACGGCTTTTATTTCTCGGACTACTATCAGCCTGCATGGGGCGGAAGTACATCCACCGGCGAATACTCCGTATTAACCGGTCTGATTCCCACCGATGGTGTTAAGAGTATCCGGAAAACATCTGATCATAATATGTATCTGACCATTGGTAATGATATGCAGCGTCTTGGATATACCACGCTGGCATATCACAATAACAGCTATACGTATTACGGAAGAAATGAAACCCATGAAAATCTTGGATATTCCAAATTTATCGGTATGGGCAATGGTATGGAAGAGGGCGTTACAAAGACCTGGCCGGAAAGCGATCTGGAGATGATTGATTTTACCGCTCCGCAGTATATCAATCAGCAGCCCTTCTGCATTTACTATATGACTGTTTCCGGTCATTGCGGTTACTCTTTCACCGGCAATAAGATGAGTGCGAAAAACCGCGATAAAGTGGAAAGCGTAGAAGGTTCCGATACCATTAAAGCGTATATTGCATGCAATCTGGAACTGGAATATGCATTGGAAAGTCTGGTCAGACAGCTGGAAGAGGCAGGAATCGCAGATGATACCGTCATCTGTCTGTCCACTGACCATTATCCTTACGGTCTGGAAGAAGGCGATACCTGGGGCAACGACAAAAACTATCTGCCGGAACTGTACGGTATGCCGGAAGATCAGATTGACCAGTTTAATCGGGATAAGAATGCTTTAATTCTCTGGTCCGGATGTCTGGAAGGGGAAAATAAAGATATGCAGAAGGAAATCAGTTATCCCGTATACAGTCTGGATATTCTTCCGACTCTGTCCAATCTGTTTGGCGTGGAATACGATTCCAGATTGCTGGCAGGACGGGATGTATTTGCAGATACCGATCATATCGTCATCTGGACCAATTACAGCTGGAAGACAGAACACGCTGTTTATAATGCATCAAAGAAGGAATTGACATTCTATTCCGAAGAAAGCCAGAGCTGGAGTGAAGACATGAAGCAGAGTTACAGTGATCGAATCAAGAAGACGGTAAAGAACCGCTTTACCTTATCCAAGATGCTTCTGGATTACGATTACTGGGATGATATCTTCGGCGGAGAAAATTAGATCCGGTTAAATAATCTGTTTAAATAGTCTTTTTAGAAAGGGCTGTCGCACCAGCGGCAGCTTCTTTTATTGTCCCAGTGAAAGCCCAAAATCTCCTGAAGGTACCATTTCAAACGCCGGTTCTTAGTGATCGGACTTCATCCAGGGAAGTTCGAGAGCTTAGAATCCGCTGCGTTTGGACCTGAGCGAGAGCGGGTACCGAAGGAGACTTATGGGCTGAAACGGGAGCTGGACGAAAAATGTAACAGCTTTTTTAAGGAGAGAATGCGATGAAACACTGCAATCTATGTCCCAGACGGTGTAATGCAGTTCGGGAAAATCAGAATTACGGTTATTGCAGAAGTCCATGGGAGATCACAGCTGCCAGAGCAGCGCTTCATATGTGGGAGGAACCGGTTCTGTCCGGAACAAACGGATCAGGAACTGTATTCTTTTCCGGCTGCAATCTGGGTTGTGTATTCTGTCAGAATCAGACCATTGCAGCAGGGGAAACAGCCATGGTGATCAGCAATGAAAAACTGACAGAGTTGTTTTTGATGCTGCAGGAAAAAGGTGCCCACAATATTAATCTGGTTACCGGAAGTCACTATGTTCCTCAGATTGTAAAGGCGCTGGAACGGGCCAGGAATTATAACCTGACCATCCCTGTGGTATACAACACGGGAAGCTATGAAAAAGTGCAGGTTTTGAAACTGCTGGACGGTCTGGTGGATATTTACCTGCCGGATATGAAATATCGGAGCAGCATGCGAAGTGCAAGGTATGCCAATGCTCCGGATTATTTTGAGGTTGCAGTGAAAGCGCTGGAAGAGATGGTGCGTCAGGTGGGAGATCCCATTGTGAAAGATGGACTGATGAAAAAAGGGGTTATTGTCAGACATCTCATGCTGCCGGGCGGAATGATTGACTCTAAGGCGATCTTGCGGTATCTGCATAAAACATGGGGAAATCATATTTATATCAGCATCATGAACCAGTATACCCCCTGCAATGAACTGCCGGATTATCCGGAGCTTCAGAGGAAGCTGACTGAACGGGAATATGAGAAACTCATTGATTATGCTGTGGAACTGGGAATTGAACAGGGATTTGTCCAGGAAGGCGAAACTGCAGAAGAAAGCTTCATACCTGCCTTTGATTATGAAGGATTAAAATAGACTGCAGATGGATCAGAAATAGAATAATAGAAAATTATCCACAAAAAACCGAGTTTTTTCAGTGAAATGTGAATAACTTGTGGATAAACTTGCATTTCACGTTGAAAAAGCGTGTATAACTCTAAAACTAATGTTAGTTATCTGTGAATAGAGATTTTCGCATTGACAAACATTGTAAAGGAATTTTGTAAACTGAAGGATTATCTGAATAATAATTCTCAGTATTTCTGATTTCGTATACAAATGGAAAAGCTGAAATGGGACGGCAATATTGTTTGTGTGGAAAACCTGTTGATACCGCGTGGAAAAACCGTGTATACAGTGTGTAAAAACAGTTGATAAAATAGAAAAAATAGTGGATAATTCAGAAGAAGGGTATGAAAAAGGGTTGAAAAATCGTGGATAAAAAATCGCAGACAAAAACCCGGAAGGGAGATGTGTATATGAGTCCTATGGAACAAAAATATGAAGTGTTTTACAGCAGAATCACAGCACCTTTTCAAACACACCCGAAGAGGA
>JBJELP010000267.1:0-2409 GCA_051879215.1 Lachnospiraceae bacterium | reverse complement strand
TATGAAGTGTTTTACAGCAGAATCACAGCACCTTTTCAAACACACCCGAAGAGGATCCGTTTTCTGAAGAACAGCAACCGGGTTCTCACCGCTACGGTATATCTGGTCTATCCGTTATTTCTGTTTTTTTTGCTGTGGAATCAGGATGACAGAGTGTGGAAGACAGCGCTGATACCGGCAGTATCTTTCGTATTGCTGTCTCTGATTCGGAAAAGGATCAATCGTCCCCGTCCTTATGAAACCTGGCAGCTGGATCCGCTGATTTCAAAGGATACAAAAGGGCAGTCCATGCCCAGCCGGCATATCTTTTCCTGTACTGTGATTGCCATGGCATTTTTAAGTGTAATTCCTCCGTTGGGTGGATTGTTTCTGTTCTGGAGTGTTCTGCTGTCTCTGGTAAGGGTATTGGGCGGCGTGCATTATCCATCTGATGTGCTGGTCGGATTCCTGGCCGGAATTGCAGCAGGAATCCTGATGATTTTGTGAACTGCAGCAGATTGATGTATGGTTTCCTCACTAAAGAAAAAGCAGAGAATCATTGGCGTTTTCTTAAAGTATCAGATATGATTTTTCTTTAAATATTTTTTCAGGCGGGGTGCTGTAAACCAGGCACAGAATCCGGTAAAGAGGCCGGTAAGAACTGCACTGATCATCATAACCGGGAGATAAAGAAGAATGCTGAGACTTCCTGTCATAACAATGGCCACTCCCAGCTGTCCGATATTGTGTGCAATAGCACCGAACACACTGGTTATGAAAATATACTGCTTTCTCAAAAGACGATTGATCAGAGACATGGTCAGAAAACAAAGAAGACCGCCGCAAAGACTGTACATAAAAGACATCATCTGACCGGCACAGATGCTTCCCAGAATGATTCGAACCAGAAGAACCAGAAAGGCATCCCGTTCGTTAAAACAAATCAGCAATATCAGAGTAATGACATTGGCCAGTCCCAGCTTGACCCCCTGAATCGGTGCCAGAGGAGGAAGCATGGATTCAATTACAAAAATGGTCAGGGCAACAGTGGAAAACATTGCCAGAACCACCATTTTCTGCAGACTTATATTTTTCATATCTTTTTCCTTTTCCAGTAGATCGGACAATAAATATCCGGGCTATCACGCAGCAGATGAAAAATCAGACAGGTGATATGGCTGGTTAATCAGTAATTGCTGTACCGTAATTCACAAATTTCTGCCGGACCACAGCAGGAGTTTCGGTTTAATAAACCACAGAATCGATGTGTTCCGGATTGTCTCCCTTTCTGATGCGGATTACCACTTTGTTGGGAAGACACGTTATGGGTAAGACTTCTGAATGGATGAATCCCATATTAACACACAGACCATCCGGACAGCTGGCCTCACATATACCGATCTCACCCGGGTGGATTTCTATCACATTGTATGCTCCATTGTCTCCGTCAATTCGAAGGGTATAACTTTCTGTTACGGTATCCAGATGAATGGTATGGATTATTTCACCGTTCTGATATATTTCTGCAATGACTGCCTGTCCGTGTTCGGAAGAGGCACCGGGTCCCAGATAGAGATACCAGAGTCCGCCGATACTGGACAGCACAATAATCGCTATCAGAAGCAGGAGCAGTGCTGCTGTTTTTTTCGTGGATCCTCCGGAAATACAGTCGGTATCGGATTTTGGATGTTTCATATATTTCCTCATTTTCTGCTGCATTATATGTTGCAAAAAACGGACAGACTGCATCATTGTCCGGATACCGCCTGTCCGTTTTTCATCAGCGAATAAAGTTGGTGGCAATCTTCGGTTCACCGGCGGGTACCTCAATACCTGCCTGTTTGCCTGCTTCAATGCATTTCAGCATCCATGCCATCTGGTCAGCCAGAATACGCATGGTCTGACATCCCTCTTCATCCTTTAATACGTCTTCTGCTGTACTGCCATGTACCATATTCCAGTAATTGGAAGAAACAATCGGCATACGGTTAATGGTAAAATATTTGTTGATGGCATCCAGAGAAGCTGTTGTACCGGCACGACGGGCGGAAACAACGGCTGCCGCCGGTTTGCTGCTCAGATAGCTGCCGCCGGCATAAAACATACGATCCAGGAAAGAAAGTACGGTGCCATTGGGGGATGCATAGTAAACCGGAGATCCGACAATGAGACCGTCAGCAGACTCCAGTTTATCAATTACTTCGTTTACGCCGCCATCCAGATAAATGCAGCGTTTTTTGTCATTTTTCCGGCAGCTTCCGCAGCCGCTGCATCCTCTGACGGGCTTTGCAGCGATATGTACAATTTCCGTGTCGATGCCATTGGCCTGCAGCTGGTCAGCGACAATAGACAAAGCTGTAAATGTACATTTGTTCTTATGGGGACTGCCGTTTAATAATAAAACCTTCATATAATTACTCCTTTCTTTCT
>JBJELP010000266.1:0-1735 GCA_051879215.1 Lachnospiraceae bacterium | reverse complement strand
TGGAGGACCTGCAGCTCGGACTGTGGATCCAGAATTAACCTGGATGACAGGATTATAGAAATCACCACCGATGATGATGAAAAAATTAAATGTCTGATCATGCTGAAGTATCAGATGGAATATCATCAGAAGACAGGAGATTATATTGCCGTTATGCCCCTGAAAAATAACCCGGAGGCAGATATCTTTCTGTTCCGTATGGTAAATAACCGGAAAGATCTGGAAAACATCGAAGATGAGGATGAATACGCAATGGCAGCGGAAGCATTCGGAATGGAGATGGATCGAAGAGACAGGGAAAAGGAAAATCAGAAGAAAAGTCAGATAGAAGAATTAAAGAAAAAAGGGATTTCCTTTGAACCGGGGCTTACCGATGAAGAGGTGGAAACCATTCAGAAAAAATACGGCATCTGTTTTCCGGAATCCCTTTTGTGTTTTCTGAAAGAAGGACTTCCGGTTTCCGACCGGTTTTATAACTGGAGAGATTTATCCGATGAAAATGTAAGAAAAATCCGCAGGAGAATCGATTTTCCCATACGAAGCGTCTGCAAAGATGTGGAAATGGATGAAATCTGGTTATCTTCCTGGGGAAATCGCCCTGAAGATGATGAAGACGCAGCCAATCTTGCAGAAGAACATCTGAAACAGGCGGCGGTCCTGATTCCTTTATACGGACATCGGTTTATCCCCTGTCTGGATGGCGTGGAGAATCCGCCGGTTCTTTCTGTTTATGGAGGCGATATCGTATATTACGGAGAGAATCTCCAAAACTGGCTAGAAATTGAGTTTTTCGATCAATCAAAAGACTCCATCCGCAGGGAAAACCTTCCGGTAATTCCCGGCTGGCAGGAGCTGATCAGCTGAGTGCTGTGCGGCAGGAAAAATCATGGCAAATGGACTATCAAACAAAAAAAGTGTCAAATCTTGTGCATTTGACACTTTTTTTTGTCCCTGATTTGAAATTGAAGAAAAATACTTCCAAAGTTTTCCGCTTCTTTTGATATTTTTTATCTATTTTATTGATTGAAATTCACATTGTTTAATGGTATTCTTCATTTTGAGATGAAGTACGGCAGAACCGGAGAAGGTTGCTGACGGCTTCATACAGGACAAATTTATTATTCGATATACTAGTGTGACAATGTAAACATATGATACAGATGTTTACAGACACAGGAGGTTAAATATGTCAAAATTAATGAAACGTGAAAAAGCAGAAATGATTGAAGAAAGAATTGAAAGCCTGTCCTTTGCCAATAGATTACTCAATGTACTGAATTATTATGGAAAAATCGAACATGCTCATGTAAGCAGAAAGAGCGATAAGGAAACCGGAAATCAGATGGTGATTCCGCTGTTTGAAATGAATGTACTGGAGGCAGATGCTGCCGGTTCTTATAATGAATATCTGGAAGAAAATTTTGAAAGAGTGTGGGAGAATATTCTTGCAGATGAAGAACCTATACGGAAACTGCACAATACACTGAAAAGACTTCCGGAAGAAAAACGGTCCATGAAGCTGTATCTGACCAATTACTGTCCCGAATATTTTCAGGGAGAAAGTCTGGGTCTGGTGATCCGCTATTAATTATCTGATGATGTGATCCAAAGAGGCTGTCGCACTAATTTTTTTTAGTGTGAGGTCCTTTTTTCGCACTTCAAGCCAGTCAGTATATCCACCAAGGGTTAGAACCTGAGTTTTTGAAGCTCTAGAGCGCAAGTTCCTTTTTCCAGG
>JBJELP010000265.1:0-6989 GCA_051879215.1 Lachnospiraceae bacterium | reverse complement strand
AAGTGCCCGGTCTTCAATGGAAACCCCTTCACCATCCGTCAGTTCTTTCAGACGTTCTGCAATAACCTCTGAGGAAATTCTTCGAAAATCGTATCTCTGACATCTTGATAATACGGTAATGGGAATTTTATGGGCTTCTGTTGTGGCAAGAATAAAAATCACATGTGCCGGAGGCTCTTCCAGCGTTTTGAGCAAAGCATTAAAAGCTCCCGTTGAAAGCATATGCACTTCATCAATAATATAAACTTTATATCTGCCTTCTGTCGGTGCATATCTTACTTCCTCACGGATTTCTCTGATATTGTCCACACCATTGTTGGATGCTGCGTCAATTTCCATCACGTTAACTGAATTTCCCTGATTTACCGCTTTGCAGCTGGGACAGCTATTGCATGGATTTCCATCCACAGGATGTTCACAATTCACAGCTCTGGCAAATATCTTTGCTACGGAGGTTTTTCCGGTACCACGTGTGCCGCAGAACAGATAAGCATGTCCGATTCGATTGGAACAAATCTGATTGCGGAGTGCTGATACGATCGGATCCTGTCCCTTCACATCATCAAAAACAGGCGGTCTCCACTTTCTGTATAACGCTGTATATGCCATCTGCTCACTTCCCTTTCTGCTGAATTCCGGCAATTTCCGATACCGGAATCAAACGAATCTGCTCTGGTATATCCCATAAAAACCTTTCACAACCGGATCCTATGCCAGTAAGCAAATTCTGACCTTATAAGTATAACAAACTCATACTCGATTTTCAATACTTATATTCACACATATGCATTCACATTCCACGACCTCCTGCTGTTCAGAGCCAGATAGGTTTACACAAAGAGTGCGACAGAATCTTGTGGAGATAAAAAGCCAGAGCAGTTATGGTCTCCGTTTTTTGGAACCATACTGTCTGGCTTCATACATGAAAGAAATCATCACATAATCACGGAACATCTCCGCAACCAATTCTTCATACTTTCGAACTTTCGAAATCAGTCACCAAACTCAATACCTAACAGACGAGCTTCTTCTACTACACGTGACTTGGGATCTACAAATTTCAGCTTTCCGGCACTGTCGGCAAGGGGATATTTGTCAATTTCTCCATTTTTGATTACAACAAGATTGCCAAATTCCCCGTTTTTGCACATCAGGGCTGCCCTTGCTCCAAGACGTGAAGCCAGTACACGGTCATAAGCACTGGGTTCTCCTCCCCTCTGCATATGTCCGGGAACGGTAACTCGAACTTCAGATCCGGTCATCTCTGTAAGTCGTGCAGCAATTTCATAAGAAACGGAAGGGTAAGGGGATTCTGCCAGTTTCTTCTTGTACTGCTTCTTTGTCAGTGCAGCATCTTCTTTGGAAATTGCACCTTCAGCAACTGCAATGATCGTAAATCCACATCCGGCCTTTGTTCTCTTTCTGACAGCATTTGCCACTTTTTCAATGTCGTAGGGGATCTCAGGAAGAAGGATAACATCTGCTCCGCCTGCCATTCCTGCTTCCAATGTCAGGGAACCCACTTTATGTCCCATGATTTCCACGATAAATACACGGCCATGGGATGCAGCTGTTGTATGAATACAGTCAATTGCATTGGTTGCAATTTCAACAGCACTGTTGAAACCGAAAGTCATATCTGTGCCCCAGAGATCATTATCAATGGTCTTGGGGAGACCAATGACATTAAGACCTTTCTGACTTAACAGATTTGCGGTTTTCTGACTTCCGTTTCCACCAAGAGTAAACAGACAGTCCAGCCGCAGTTTCTTATAGGTATGAATCATGGATTCTACTTTGTCCAGACCTCTTTCATCCGGAACTTCCATTAATTTAAAGGGCTGTCTGGAGGTACCGAGGATTGTACCGCCTTTTTTAATAATACCTCTGAAATCATCTTTTTCCATCTTGCGATACTCCGCATACATCAGACCTTTGTATCCATCCAGGAATCCGAAGATTTCAACATCTTCATACAGATTATACAGACCTTTGGCAATACCGCGCATTGTTGCGTTCAGTGCCTGGCAGTCACCGCCGCTTGTCAACATACCAACTCTAATTGTCATATGCCTTTCCATCCCTTTCCTGTTGCCTCCGGCAACATCAATAATATGCCCCTTCAGAAACGGATGACCATCCGCTTCTGAAGGGTTATACACTTGATTTGAATTTATTCCGATGCATCATCGAAAAAATACGAACCATAAAAGACAACTTATTATATAACAAATACGCCCTTGTTGCAATGCTGCCATCATCCGGAAAATTCGAAAAAAACTGTAAAAACAGGACTTCCGATCATACCGTTCAGTATATAATGATTTCCTTTTTCATCCGTTCCAGTATTTCATTGATGACAATGATCTGATCCTGACCACTCATGAGTTCTCCGCGTTTTTCCTGATAGGTGAAGCCCGGATGTTCTCCGCTGATAAAACGCATACGTCCGCCGTAATTCTGCATAAACGGCAGTACGGCATTGCTTTTTACCGGTGCGTTTTTCAGCATATGAATGGTGATCATTTCCGGTTTGGCAATTACATCTGTAACATAATTTTCATGAGCTCTTGCCTTCGTTAATCCCACCAGAAGCAGGTTCTGTACCGGCTGCGGCATATCGCCGAATCGGTCAATCAGTTCATCCTGAATATCCGAATAATCTTCTCTGGTTTCGATGGACGCAATTTTCTTATACATTTCCAGTTTCTGACCTTCATTGGCAATATAGGACGCCGGAATAAATGCATTCAGCGATATCTCAATTTTGGTTTCAAAGGTCTGGAGAATGTCTTCTTCCTTATCTTCTTTCAGGTTGCGGATGGCCGTGTTCAGCATCTTGCAGTATAAATCATAACCTACAGCTTCCAGATGACCGCTCTGAGATGCTCCCAGCAGCGTACCTGCTCCCCGGATTTCCAGATCCCGCATGGCGATCTTGACACCGGATCCCAGATCAGTAAACTGTCTGATTGCTTCCAGACGTTTTTCTGCCACTTCCCGGAGAACTTTTCCCGGAGTATAGGTCATAAATGCATAGGAGGTCCGGTTTGTCCGTCCCACCCGGCCCCGCAGCTGGTACAGCTGTGACAGGCCGAAGCGATCCGCATCCTGTATAATAATGGTATTGACATTGGAAATATCCAGACCGGTTTCAATAATGGTCGTGGATACCAGAACATCAATGTCCCCATTGACAAAATCCACCATAATCCGTTCCAGTTCTCTCTCGCTCATCTGTCCATGGGCATATTCAACAACTGCATCCGGAAGCATCTGCTGCAGACGGGCCGCCACAGATGCAATGTTCTCGACTTTATTGTAGACATAATAAACCTGACCATTCCGTGACAGCTCCCGGTTAATCGCCTCACGGATCAGTTCGTCATCATGTTCCATTACATAGGTCTGAATCGGAGAACGGTCCAGCGGTGCTTCTTCCAGCATGCTCAGATCACGGATTCCGATCAGACTCATATGCAGTGTTCTGGGAATCGGAGTTGCTGTAAGAGTCAGAACATCAACCGTATTCTTCAGCTGCTTGATTTTTTCCTTGTGTGCTACACCAAAGCGCTGCTCTTCATCGATAATCAGCAGCCCAAGATCATGGAACTGCACATCTTTAGACAAAACACGGTGTGTACCGATCAGAATATCCACCGAACCTTTCTTCAGATCCTGCAGAGTCTGCTTCTGCTGCGCCTGTGTGCGGAACCGGCATAACAGATCTACACGAACTGGATAATTGCTCATTCGCTGCACGAATGTATTATAATGCTGCTGAGCAAGAATGGTGGTCGGACACAGATATACCACCTGTTTTCCATCCTGAACCGCTTTAAATGCTGCCCGGATCGCCACTTCCGTTTTGCCAAAACCAACATCACCGCATACCAGACGGTCCATGATCTTATCACTTTCCATATCTGCCTTTACCGCCTGAATAGCCTCCAGCTGATCATCGGTTTCGCTGTAGGGGAATAATTCCTCAAACTCTGTCTGCCATACAGTGTCCGGGCTGTACTGATATCCCTTTTTAGACTGTCTTGCAGCATACAGTGTCACCAGTTCTTTTGCAATTTCCTGTACCGCACCTTTTACTTTTGCATGGGTCTGTTTCCACTCTTTACCACCCAGTTTGTTCAACTTCGGTATTTTTTCCGCATTGGCAGAAGCATATTTCTGCACCAGATCAAACTGCGTAATCGGTACATAAAGGTTGCCGCCTCCGCCATATTCAATTTTCAGATAATCCCGGATAATTCCTTTGTTTTCCATCTTCTGAATCCCACGGTAGATACCGAGTCCATGGGTTTCATGGACCACATAATCGCCGGGAGTCAGATCTTCAAAACTGCTGATTACCTGTCCGGTTCCGCTTAAAGGATGCTTCTTTTTCCGTTTTTTCTTCTGCCGGGCACCGAACATATCATTTTCCGTAATCACCACAGCCTGAAGAAGGGGAAACTCATATCCCTGCGTCAGCGTTCCGGTGGTAATCAGAATCCGTCCGGGCAGCGGCTCCGTCTCCTTATCTTCCGTATAATCCGCCGGCAGCATATAGTTGAAGCGCAGATCCTCTGCCAGTCTCTTTGCTCTTGTACGGGATGCGGAAAGAATCAGGATTCTGTACTTTCTGCGAATCCATCTGGCCAGATCTTCCGTCAGATCCTGCACACGTTTGCTGTAGCTGCTGACATTCCTGGATAAAATTTCCGTATGCAGACCGGTTGATACCAGAGAATCCTTCTGTTCCAGTCCGCCGAGAACCGCCAGATGGTGTTTCTCCAGATGATAGATCACTTCTTTTTCAGACAGCAGAGAATCCGCCTGTCCCGGCAGAATATACCCTTTTTCCATACGCATCCGCATACTTTCGCGGAATTCTGTCAGAATAGCATGCATTTTCTCCTGCAAATGCTTCGGTTCATCCAGAAAAATACAGGTATTTTCCGGAAAATACTCCAGAAAGGATACGGTATCGTCAAAGAAATATTTCATAAAACCGTTCACCGCAGAAGTAATCATCCCGGACTTCATATCTTCAATCAAAGAATCCATTGTTTTCTTTAAACGATGGGCTTCTTCGGTATGCATGCCTTTGCGCATGGTTTCCACGCATTTCTGACATTCATCCTCAATCTTATGAATGCCTGCGTACACACTGCCTTCATCCAGAACCACTTCCGATGCCGGGTAAATGCGAAGCACCTCTGTCCCCTCGTTATCTTCCAGAGATCTCTGGGTATCCCGGTCAAAATACCGCAGCGTATCCACTTCATCATCCCACATCTCAATCCGCACAGGATTGTCATCTGTCAGGGTGAAAATATCAATGATACCGCCGCGAATGGAAAACTGTCCCGGAGAAGAAACCCGTCCGCATCGTTCATAGCCCATATATACCAGCTGCTTCTGCAGCTTTTTCAGATCCAGAATATCTCCCGAAGATATCTCCAGCGTGTTGTCCCGAAGTTTCTTCATGGGAACCAGCACATCCATGCACCCATCAATTGTGGTAACTATGGTTCCTCTGCCAAATTCCATAATGCGGCTGATGACAGACATTCTCCGTGCCGTTATTTCATTCCCCTGAATATCTGCATTAAAAAACAGAATATCTCTTGCCGGGTAATACTGCACATCCGGTTCAAAATTCCGAAGATCTTCACAATACTGTCTTGCCTTCTGTTCATCTGATGTAATCAGAATACGAAAATCATAATCTTTCCCCAGATTATGCACAAGCTGTCCCTTGGATGCATCCACGCATCCGAAAATGCCCACTGCACCCTTTGGGGTCCCTTTTTCCTGTCTTAATGCCCTTCTGACTGCAGAATACTCACCAGCATTCTCCAGAAAATCGCTCCAATGCTTCATAGTTTAAACATACTCAACTTTCTATCGATCATACCTCTGTTATTATCCGCCTGTTTTCCATATGCCTGCTTCCGGTTCTGATCTGCTGTGCGGAACGATCAGACCGTCTTTGAGCGTACTTCTGTCTTTTCAGACTGCTCCTTCTTTTCTGGCTGTTCCTTCTTTTCCGGTTTTTCTTTCTTCTTATTATACTGGTTCATGGCAGCTTCCGGTCCCTCTGAAAGAAATGCTTCTACCGCCAGAGCAGCCGTCTGTGCAGCCTCTTTCATAACCTGCAGATCTTCTCCATGAAAACGTCCCAGCACATGATCGACCAGATCATCCCGTTTCGGTGCACCTACACCAACCTTGATACGTGGAAACTCCTGTGTACCAAGGTGCTGAATAATGCTCTTTACTCCGTTGTGACCGCCGGCGCTTCCCTTCTTCCGAATACGAAGCTGGCCTGTCTCCAGACTGATATCATCAAAAATAACCAGCACATGATCGGTTTCCGGCTTGTAAAAATCAAATGCTGCCCGGATGCTTTCCCCGCTGAGATTCATAAAAGTCAGCGGTTTCAGAAGAAGAACCTGCTGACCTCCGATGATACCTCTCCCTGTCAAACCTTTAAACTGTTTTTTATCCACTGAAATCTGATGCTTTTCCGCCAGAACATCAATCACCGAAAAACCGGCATTGTGTCTGGTTCCTTCATACTTTGCACCCGGATTACCAAGCCCTGCTATAATATACATCCTTTTTTCCTCCCATATACCAGCGGCAGCAAATCCTTTTGCTCCCACGATACAGACGGATTACTTCATATCCTCTCAAATGGAATGAATCATTTCCTCTATTTCTGTATCTACTGTATCACACTTTTATTAATAGAACAAGTGTTCTTTTTGTATTTTTCATGTATTTCGTGTCAGAAAGTCATGTATGTTCATGCTTGCATGAACAGCATGACCTTTTGACCCAGTACATCGAATATTCAAATCGACGCTTGCGTAGATTTGGCGCCGGATTCGGTTTGCGAAGCAAACACTTTCCTATTCGAATCCGTGCGCATCCCGCGGAGCGTTTATCTCAGTCAGAGATTGTACTCAATGTCATCAACTTAGTTA
>JBJELP010000264.1:0-1746 GCA_051879215.1 Lachnospiraceae bacterium | reverse complement strand
AGAAATGTCCCCCATTCCGAAGAATAGGGGACATCGGTTTTAGGTGGATATCTTCTCCCGGCACTTATGAGCCAGTGTTCTGGGCCAGTTCACTTCAGCTTCAAAACCACGGCTTTCCAAATTGTCTGCAATCTGTGTATATACGGCACAGGCACTTTCGTAGTCGCCCATTTCCTCGTAACAGGAAGCCATGGAATATGCGGAATCACACCATTCAGGCTCCATCTCCAAAGCACGTTTCCAATGGGGGAAAGCATCCTCATATCGCTTCATAGATCGCATCAGATCACCGGTATAGGTATGCAATATGGCACTCTCCGGGAATTTGGCCTCCGCTTTCTTTATCCATTCCCAGGCGGTATCGTAATCCCCGGCAAAGGAATACGCCTGTATCAGACAGACCCACTCCTGCAAATCGTCGCTTCCCGCTTCTGCGAGGGGAAGAAATTCTTCAATGCTCTCCCGGTTCCGTCCAATCCTCCAGAGGAAATATCCTTTTTGCCGCCGGGTTGCCCAGTAGACATCCGGATCTTCTTCCGGGCCTTTCTGGATCACCCGGTTATAAATCTCCTCCGCCTTTTCCATGCAGACCTGCATCATCTGCTGATAGAGAATTCCGTACAAACGCAGATCTTCTGTGCAGCATTCATTGGATTTCAGCAATTTCCGATACTCCATATCTGCGCGGATAAAGTCATCAGGCCTTTTGCTGGCTTCAAATACACTGCCCAAACGCTGGGCGAAGTTATCATAAGCTATGCTGGTTTCTTTATACAGATCATCGATGGTCACGCAATAGAGCTTCGCAATTTCCGGCAGTATGGTAACATCCGGAAGCGTCGTATTACATTCCCACCGGGATACGGTCTGGGGGCTGACACCCAAACTTTCCGCGGCCTGCTCCTGTGTCATGTTCCTGGCAACCCGGAACCGTTTCAGATTCTTTGAAAATACGCTCATCCGATTTCCTTCCTTTCATGATTTAGAAGCTTCTGACTTCATTATACCGAAAGGCCGCGATAAGTCCATATCTTGATTTGTGATTGGTGTCTTGAATTCTGATGAGTGAAGTGCAGATTCTCTATAAACAAAAAGAAGTATGTTGGAATCTGTACACAGTAAAAGAAAACTCACGGAAACGGAATCACACTTCTTATGTCGGTGGGCATGTGGCTCCGGCAACTTCCAGACAACTCCGTTCAAAAAACCGCATAACGAAAAAATCCAACGATGCAGTCAGTATTTTTCCACCGATCAGATTCAGTACACGGCAGAGAGAAAAGAAGAATATGTGAAGTAGAAACAGGCTCCATGGTAAATCACCGTGGAGCCTGTTAATTGTTAAATCACAAACCGCACCAGCAGCATATAGCACACTGTTCCGCTGAATATTCAACAGGAATACATAAAAACCAGGAAGATTGAGAGAATACAGATATATGCAATCTATGGAGGTAGCTATGAATCGCCATTATTATGAAAGAATGCAGGAAAAGCTGAATCAGCTGAAAGAGGCAGACCGTCCGGAGCCAATCCGCAGTGATGGCGCGGGCGCACTGGATCTGGGGCCCCGGGATTTGAGGCGGGACGAAGAAAACCCGGACATGATTGTGCCGCCCGCTACCGACCACGGCTTGCTTCCCAATCTGCGCTTTTCTTTTTCCGATACCCATATGGACATCAAACCCGGGGGATGGTCACGGGAAATCACCAAGCGTGAGCTGCCCGTATCGGATACCTTTGCCA
>JBJELP010000263.1:0-28303 GCA_051879215.1 Lachnospiraceae bacterium | reverse complement strand
TACTGCTTATCCATATTCTCTCTGGCGGTTGAAAGCATCAGTTTGATTCGGTTCAGCTGATTAACTTCACTGGCACCGGGATCATAATCCACAGCAATGATATTGGAACTGGGATACTGACGGCGCAGTTCTTTGATGACACCCTTGCCGACCACATGGTTGGGCAGGCATCCGAAAGGCTGAGTACATACAATATTGGGTGTTCCGCTGTGAATCAGTTCCAGCATTTCACCGGTCAGGAACCAGCCTTCACCGGTCTGGTTGCCCAGTGAAACAATGGACTGGGCATAGGCGGCCAGTTTTTCGATATGTATCGGTGCATCGAATCGTTTGCTGTTTTTCAATTCGATACGAACGGTTCTGCGGAACTGTTCTATGGCTTTGATTCCAAGATTGCAGAGAATTGCATTTTTCTTTTTAAACCCAAGATTCTGGGTTTTAAAGTTCATATTGTAGAAACTGTACATTAAAAAGTCCAGAAGATCCGGAACGACAGCTTCCGCCCCTTCCTTTTCCAGAAGATCAACCAGGTAGTTGTTTGCCGCCGGGAGGAATTTCACAAGGATTTCCCCTACGATTCCGACTCTGGGTTTTACCATATCTTCATGAATGGGAAGGGTATCGAAATCATGAATAATTTCACGAACCAGTCTGTTAAAAGTGTTGTAATGAATGCCGTCTTTCCGCAGGAACTTCATACACCGGTTCTCCCACTTTCGATGGAGTGCATTGGCAGATCCTTTTTTCACTTCATAAGGACGGACATGGTACAGACATCGCATGAAAATATCCCCAAATACGATGGACATCAGAACCTTTATCAGCAGAACCGGAGTAATTCGGAAGCCGGAGTTCTTTTCAAAGCCCTGGAAACTCAGGGAAATAACCGGAATCTGTTCCATACCGGCTTTCTGCAATGCTCTTCGAATAAAACCGATATAATTCGAAGCACGGCAGCCACCGCCTGTCTGGGTGATAAAAATGGCTACTTTATTCAGATCATATTTTCCGGAGAGGAGAGTATCCATGATCTGTCCCACCACAATCAGAGAAGGATAGCAGGCATCGTTATTAACATATTTTAAACCGACGTCCACGGAGTTTTTATTGGTACTGTCCATAATTTCCACGTGGTAGCCCAGGCTTTCCAGAGATGCTTTGATCATATTGAAATGGATCGGAGACATCTGCGGACAGAGAATGGTATAATCTTTCTTCATGTCACTGGTAAATTCCACACGGTTGATGGCTGAAGAAATCACTTTTCTGGCAGTGCCGGCTGTTTCACGTACCCGCAGTGCAGCAAGCAGGGAACGGATTCGGATTCTTGCGGCACCCAGATTGTTGACTTCATCAATTTTCAATACGGTATGAATTTTTCCCGCTGCCTTCAGGATGTCATTGACCTGATCGGTGGTTACGGCATCCAGACCGCATCCGAAAGAGTTCAGCTGAATCAGATCCAGATCATCCCGGGTACCGGTAAAAGCAGCTGCGGCATAAAGGCGGGAATGATACATCCACTGGTCCATTACGATGGTAGGTCTGTCAACTTTTCCAAGATGGGATACGGAATCTTCCGTCAGAACACAAACACCGTAGGAAGAAATCAGCTCCGGAATGCCATGGTTGATTTCCGGATCGCAATGATAGGGGCGGCCGGCCAGAACAATACCGCGAGTACCGGTCTTTTCCATATAGGTAAGAACTTCCTCGCCTTTTTTCTGCATATCCTGTCGGACCGCAAGCAGTTCTTCCCAGCCGGCATGGGCTGCTTCCTGTACTTCTTTTGCAGGAATACCGAATTCATCCATGAATATTTTCACCAGACGGGCAGTTACCGTCTTCTCATCGGAAAATGCCATAAAAGGATTTAAAAAGCGAATGTCAGATTCTGCCAGTTCTTCCACATTGTTCTTAATATTTTCCGAATATGAGGTTACGATGGGGCAGTTATAATGATTCTGCGCACCTTTGCTTTCGGTACGTTCATATGGAATACTGGGATAGAAAATCACATCCGGATTTCTGCGGATCAGCCAGCTGATATGACCATGAACCAGTTTTGCAGGATAGCATTCGGATTCGCTGGGAATGGATTCGATACCCAATTCATAGATTTTTCTGCTTGATTTCGGTGAAAGCAGTACAGAAAATCCCAGTTTACGGAAGAAAACTGCCCAGAATGGATAGTTTTCATACAGATTCAGAACACGGGGAATACCGACGGTTCCTCTGGGTGCATTTTCCGGTTTCAGTGATTTATAGTTAAATAAACGTCTGTATTTATAATCGAACAGGTTGGGAATTTCTTTTTTCTTTATTTCCTGTCCCAGTCCCCTTTCACAGCGATTGCCGCTGATAAACTGACGTCCGCCGTCGAAGGTATTGACTGTCAGAAGACAGTGGTTATTGCATCCCTGACACCGGGTCATGCTGGTTTCATAATTCAATGACAGAATCTTGTCACAGGGCAGCATGGAGGATTCTCCCTTTTCGGCATATCGTTCTCTGGCAATCAGTGCAGCACCGAAAGCTCCCATGATTCCCGCAATATCCGGACGGATGGCTTCACAACCGGAAATTTTTTCAAAACTTCTCAATACAGCATCATTGTAGAATGTACCGCCCTGTACAACAATGGATTTGCCGAGATCTTCCGGAGAGGAAATTTTTATTACCTTATATAAAGCATTTTTAATAACAGAATATGCCAGGCCGGCGGAGATGTCTGCAACGGTTGCTCCCTCCTTCTGCGCCTGTTTCACATTGGAATTCATGAAAACGGTACATCTGGTACCCAGATCAATGGGATTTTCTGCAAAAAGTGCTTCGGAAGCAAAGTCCTGAACCGTGTAATTCAGGGATTTTGCAAAGGTTTCAATGAAAGAACCGCAGCCGGACGAACATGCTTCATTCAGAAGAACATTATCAACGGAATGATCTTTGATCTTGATGCATTTCATATCCTGACCGCCGATATCCAGAATACAGTCCACATCCGGGTTAAAGAAAGATGCAGCATAATAGTGGGCAACGGTCTCCACTTCTCCCTCATCCAGCATCAGTGCGGCTTTCAGAAGTGCTTCGCCGTAACCGGTGGAACAGGAGTAGACGATACGGGCATCATCATTCATCTGCTCGGTGATTTCGTGTATGGAGCGGATTGCAGTTGCCAGAGGACTGCCGTTATTATTGCTGTAGAAAGAGTAAAGCAATGTACCGTCTTCCGCAACGACAGCGACTTTTGTGGTTGTGGATCCTGCATCGATACCGAGGAAACAGTTTCCTGTGTATTCCGAAAGAGGAGATTTTTTTACCGTATGTCTGGCGTGTCGTTCAGAAAAAGCACGGTATTCTTCCTGATTCCGGAAAAGGGGATCCAGTCGTTTGATTTCAAATTCCATCTGAATCCCTTCGTGAAGTCTGGTATACAGATCTTCCATGGGAACAGCATGAGCATGACCACCTGCTTCTTTTTCGGAACTCATGGCGGCACCGATTGCAGCAAACAGATGGGAATGATCCGGTGCGATGACTTCATCCGGCTGCAGATTCAGTGTCCGGATAAATGCCGCTTTCAGTTCCGTCAGAAAGTGGAGAGGGCCTCCCAGAAATGCAACGTGGCCACGAATCGGTTTGCCGCATGCCAGCCCACTGATGGTCTGGTTGACAACCGCCTGGAAAATGGATGCTGCCAGATCTTCGTGTGTAGCCCCTTCATTAATAAGAGGCTGAATATCCGTTTTGGCAAATACACCGCATCTTGCGGCAATTGGATAGATGGCCTGATAATTTTTTGCATATTCGTTTAATCCGGCAGCATCTGTCTGAAGGAGAGATGCCATCTGATCGATAAAAGAACCGGTGCCGCCGGCACAGATTCCGTTCATTCTCTGGTCCACACCATTGGTATAATAAATAATTTTGGCATCTTCACCGCCAAGTTCAATTGCGACATCGGTCTGCGGGGCATAATCCTTCAGAGCGGTTGACACAGCAACCACTTCCTGAACAAACGGAATATCAAGATGCTTTGCCAGCGTTAATCCGCCGGAACCGGTAATCATAGGGGTAACGGAAACAGGTCCTGTGATTTCCAGAGCTTTTTTGGTCAGAGATGCCAGTGTTTCCTGTATATTTGCATAATGTCTTTGATAATCGGAAAATACAATCGTGTTGCTGCTGTCAAGCAGTGCAATCTTTACTGTTGTAGAACCGATATCAATTCCCAAACTGTAAGTTTTTTCCATAAAGCCGGCGCTTTGCGCCATACCTCCTGTTCTTCTAGTATGTAAAGATATTGGGAGCAAAAAATTAGCCCCTGATATCAACGGATTTCTCCGCGTTTTGCAGGTTTTATGTATATGTTTGACATATAAAATCAGCATTGCAATTATAATACGTTTGTCCTAAATATTCAATCAGCAAAAAACACATAATGTCCCTTGATTTGAAAGGGTTTCGGGAAATGTTGACAATGGATAGTGTGTCAGTTCAATTATCAGTTTCATTATATTATTGACAAACTAACCATAAAAAATTATACTGGTTAAAGATTTTCAATTTACAGGAGAGGAGAAAAGGGATGGTTAAGTATTTCAGAACGGTAGATAATATACTGATAGAAGAGTCCTCAGCCTGTTCCAACAGCTGGATTGTACTGACCAATCCGACTGCGGGAGAAATTCTGGATGTGGCGCAGGAGAATGAAATTGAAGTCAGCGATCTGAAGGCCGCATTGGATGATGAAGAGCGTTCCCGTATTGAAGTGGAAGATGAATATACGATGATTCTGGTGGATATTCCTACAATTGAAAGACGTGATGAACAGGACTGGTTTATTACGATTCCCATGAGTATTATCGTAAAAGAAGACCGTATTATTACAGTCACGCTGCAGGATACGCCGGTTTTACAGTCATTTATTGACGGACGTGTAAAGCATTTCAACACCCGGCAGAGAAGTCGGTTTATTTTACAGATTCTTTACCGCAATGCCTCCTGGTTTATACATTATCTTCGTATGATTGATAAAGAAAGTGATGCCATGGAAGATGCACTGAATGACGGTACCATGCGAAACAAAGAGCTGATTGAACTGATGGGTCTGGAAAAGTCTCTGGTGTATTTCAAAACGTCCCTGCGTTCCAATGAAGTGGTGCTGGAAAAGCTGTCCAGACTTCCGCGGTTTGAGAAATATCCCGATGATGAAGATCTTCTGGAAGATGTGATCATCGAAAATAAACAGGCCATGGAGATGGCAAATATTTATTCCGGCATTCTGGAAGGTATGATGAATGCATTTTCCTCTGTGGTTTCCAATAATCTGAATCAGGTCATGAAAATTCTGGCAGCGGTTACCATTGTGATTTCCGTTCCTACCATGGTGTCCAGTTTTTACGGTATGAACGTGAATATAGCCGGCATGCCCTTTGCAGATTACCCGGAGGGCTTTGCCATTATCATTGTTTTTTCACTGATTCTGTCACTGATTGTAGCATTTATTTTAAAGAAAAAGGATATGTTCTGACACTATGAAAAACGGATTTCTCTGCGGTATGCGCTGCTGAAATCCGGTGTCATCAGATATAGGAGAAAAGCATCATATGAACTGGATTCAGAAACTGGAACGAAAATTCGGCAGATATGCCATTCACAATTTGATGAATTATGTTATTATTCTGAACATTGCAGGTTTTTTCCTCAATGTGACAATGCCATCCATGTATTATCAGTATCTTCAGCTGAGTATGGAGAGGGTTTTTCACGGAGAAGTCTGGAGACTGGTTACCTTTGTTCTGGAGCCTCCGGCTTATAATATCATCAGCATGCTGTTTTTCTGCATGCTGTACTATACGATAGGGAACTCTCTTGAGAATACCTGGGGCGCTTTTCGATTTAATTTGTATTATTTTACAGGCGTGCTTCTGCATATTGTTGCTGCATTTGTGATATATGTAATCTGGCATATTGATTTCCAGCTGAATCTGACTTATCTGAATATGTCTCTGTTTCTTGCATTCGGTGCAGAGTTCCCGGATTATCAGATTTATCTGCTTTTCCTGCCCATCCGGATGAAATGGCTTGCCCTTCTGGAAGGAATCGGACTTGCAGTTACAATTATCGGAGGTTTTCTTACGATTCTGTTCACTCCGGATCTGATCGGTGTGAATTCATCTGTTCCCACTGCTGTATGTGCATTGATTGCATCAGGTAATTTTCTGCTCTATTTCCTGAACAGCAGGCGTTTTTCAGGGTATCATCCCAAACAGATCAAACGCAGAGCAGAGTATAATCATAAGGTAAAAATGGCAGCTTCTTCCGTTACTGGAGGAGCAAGGCATAAGTGTGCTGTCTGCGGACGTACGGAAAAAGATGGTGCAGACCTGGAATTCCGTTTCTGTTCCAAATGCGATGGTGCATATGAATATTGCCAGGACCATTTATATACACACAAACATGTAACAAAAGGAACCTGATTTTCCATTGGATGGTTGATTCAGGGTTCATTGCATCCACATGAAAAAGAATCCCCATTTTTCGCAGAAGTCTGCCGGACAGTTCCTCTGTCCGTAAATCCGAAACAGATCTCTGCCAGTCTTTTCATATGGAGCAGAAAGGAATTTATATGAGAAAAACAAAAATTATCTGTACACTTGGTCCCGCAGTGGATGATCCCGAAGTTTTAAAGAAACTGATTCTTGGTGGTATGAATGTTGCCCGCTTCAATTTTTCTCATGGTTCACATGAAGAACAGAAAGCGAGACTGGAAAGACTGAAAGCCGTCAGAGAAGAGCTGGGTATTCCCGTTGCAGCACTGTTAGATACAAAAGGTCCCGAAATCAGAACATGTTTATTAAAAGATGGAAAAAAGGTAACACTGGAACAGGGACAGGAATTTATTTTAACAACACGTAACGTTGTCGGTGACAGCACCTGCGTGCAGATCACATATGATGGACTGAAAGACGATGTTTCAGAAGGCAACCAGATTCTTCTGGATGACGGTCTGATTGGTCTTGAAGTGATCCGGGTTGACGGACCGGATATTCACTGTCTAGTTAAAAATGGCGGTGAACTGGGTGAAAGAAAGGGTGTTAACGTTCCCAATGTAAGAATCAATCTTCCTGCACTTACAGAAAAGGATAAAGATGATATTATCTTTGGTATTGAACAGGGATTTGATTTTATTGCAGCTTCTTTTGTCCGTAATGTGGATGCGGTTCTGGAAATCCGTGAGATTCTTCAGGAATATGGCGCAAATGATATTAAGATCATTTCCAAGATTGAAAATCAGGAAGGTGTGGATAATATTGACAATATTATCAAAGCCAGTGACGGAATTATGGTAGCCCGTGGTGATCTTGGTGTGGAAATTCCTGCAGAGGAAGTTCCTTATATTCAGAAAACAATTATTCACAAGTGTAATGATCAGTTTAAGACTGTAATTACAGCAACACAGATGCTGGATTCCATGATACGTAACCCCCGCCCCACAAGAGCAGAGGTAACCGATGTGGCCAATGCAGTATATGATGGTACGGACTGCGTGATGCTTTCCGGTGAAACGGCAGCAGGTAAATATCCGGTGGAAGCATTGTCCATGATGTGCCGGATCTGTGAAAATGCAGAGACTCATCTTGATTATGAACAGATTATTCAGGACAGAAGAAAATTCAGAAGAAGAGGTATTTCCAGTGCTGTTGTTTATGCTGCAGCAGCAACAGGTCTTCACATGAATGCCAAGTATATCGTTACTCCCACATTATCCGGTTTTACAGCACGTATGATGTCAAAATTCCGTCCTCACTGTCCGATTCTTGCACTGAGTCCGGATGAAGGTCATGTTCGTAAGATGCAGATTTACTGGGGTGTTGTTCCTATGAAATCTGAAATGCTTCATGGCGATGGTGCTGCTGTAATCGATGCAGCTTTTGATATCGTTCAGGAAAAGGGTTATCTGAATTCCGGTGATACGGTTATTATCACAGCAGGTGTCGTATCCAAGAATGATACCGTTATTAAGAATGTTACAAATACCATGCAGGTATTAACATCCAGATAATAATTCCGGTCAGTACCGGATATCAGTAGGTGTCGATTGGATTATTCTCCAGGTTTTCTCAGAATTGAGGGGCATAGGGGAGATGAAGTCTGCCTGCGAACTATAATATGTAAAAGAAAGCTGTCGTATGAAATTACGGCAGCTTTTTATCAACCTGTCGTGTGAGGCAGCCTGTTCAGACAGGATCGAAATCACGTCTGAACGTCATATATTCAAAATAATTCAGAGAAAGAAGGATTGTGTGGGGAAAAATCTGTTTATTGCGGAAAAACCGAGTGTAGCACAGGAGTTTGCAAAAGCATTAAAAGAACCAATGAAAAGGAACAATGGGTATCTGGAATCGTCAGGATCCGTTGTTACATGGTGTGTCGGTCATCTGGTAACCATGAGTTATCCGGAGGCATATGATCCGGCATTGAAAAGCTGGCGGCTGGAAACACTCCCTTTTATTCCGACAGAATACAAATATGAGATTATTGATCAGGTAAAAGACCAGTTCAATATTGTGAAAAATCTTCTGAACCGTCCCGATGTGGATACCATTTATGTATGTACCGACTCGGGGAGGGAAGGAGAGTATATCTATCGTCTGGTGGAACAGATGGCAGAGGTAAAGGGGAAGAATCGAAAAAGAGTCTGGATTGATTCCCAGACGGAAGAAGAGATTCTGAAAGGAATCCGGACAGCAAAGGATCTGTCTGCATATGACAATCTGGCATCATCTGCATATATGAGAGCCAGAGAAGATTATCTCATGGGAATTAATTTTTCCAGACTCCTGACTCTGGTTTACGGCAAGGAGATCAGCCGGGTTACCGGAAGCAAATTTACCGTTATTTCGGTTGGCAGGGTTATGACCTGTGTGCTGGGAATGGTTGTCCGTCGGGAAAGGGAAATCCGCAATTTTGTTAAAACACCGTTTTATAAAGTAATTGCCGAGGTGGATTGCGATGGTTATCCGGTCCGTGCAGAGTGGAAGGCTGTTGAAGGCAGCCGGTATTTTAACAAGGCGAATCTTTATAAGGATAACGGTTTTCTGGAAAAAGAAGATGCCATGGCAATGATCGATTATCTGTCTGATCCGGCACCTGCATCGGCAGAGGTCATTTTAAAAGAGAAAAAGAAAGAGAAAAAGAATCCTCCTTTGCTGTACAATCTGGCAGAATTGCAGAATGAATGCTCCAGAAGATTAAAGATCAGTCCGGATACGACCCTGAAGATTGTTCAGGAGTTATATGAAAAGAAACTGGTCACTTATCCCAGAACTGATGCCAGAGTATTGTCCACAGCGGCAGCAAAAGAAATTGACAGAAATCTGAAAGGACTTACCGGATTGCGGGATACGGGAGTATTTGCGGCAGAAATTCTGGAAAAAGGCACTTATAAGAATATTTCGAAAACCAGATATGTCAACGATAAACAGATTACAGATCATTATGCGATTGTTCCCACCGGGCAGGGGCTTCGTGCTCTTGCGTCGTTAAAAGGGTATGCAGGAAGCGTATACAATATGATCGTACGCAGATTTCTGAGCATTTTTTATCCGGCTGCGGTGTATGATAAGTATTCCCTGATTTTTCAGGTGAAGGAGGAACAGTTTTTTGCAGGACTGAAGCTTCTGGCCGATCCGGGCTATATGGTAGTGACCGGTGAACATTTATCTGCCGCAAAAACGTCGGATTCATCAGAAGGCGGCGGTTTGTCCGGCAGGAAAAATCAGACGGATTTGTCAGAAAAAGAGGGGGCGGATACCATATCACAAATGTCGCTTCAGGATCAGGCTGTTTTTCTGGAAGCGTTAAAAAAAATCCGGAAGGGAGATCAGTTTGCTGTAAAGGAGTTTCAGATCAAAGAAGGGGAAACAACTCCTCCGAAACGATATAATTCCGGCTCCATTATTCTTGCCATGGAAAATGCAGGGCAGCTGATCGAAGATGAGGATCTTCGTGCACAGATCAAAGGCAGTGGAATCGGTACTTCTGCCACCAGGGCTGAAATTCTGAAAAAATTATTTAATATTCAGTATCTGAATCTGAATAAGAAAACACAGATCATCACTCCGACCATGCTTGGAGAACTGGTATATGAAGTGGTAAATGATTCAATTGTGCATCTCCTGAATCCTGAGCTGACAGCCAGCTGGGAAAAGGGGCTTACATATGTGGCAGAAGGATCCATAACCACAGATGAATATATGCAGAAATTAAGTGGATTTATCATCCGGCGTACAGAAAATGTGCGGAGAAAACGCAATGTAGGTTCCATTCAGAATCAATTCAGAGCTGTGGAACAGTATTACAAAAAATAGTTTGCAATGTATGAAAAGAGGTTATCTATGGAAGCAATTAGAACAGAAAATTTATTTGATCTTACACATACCAGAGCGGCTGAACTGCTTGAGAAAACAGAATATCCATGGGAAGCACTGGCAGGTATTTCCGACCTGATTCTTCGCATCGGTGAAACACTTCCGGAAGAACGGTATGAAAAAAGAGGAGAAAATATCTGGATCGCAAAGTCGGCCAAAGTCGCTCCCACAGCGTCCATTACTGGTCCCTGTATCATAGGGGAGGAGACAGAAGTGCGTCACTGTGCATTTATCCGGGGAAATGCCCTGGTTGGTGATCATGCAGTGGTAGGAAATTCCACAGAGCTGAAAAATGTTATTTTGTTTGATCGGGTTCAGGTCCCTCATTATAATTATGTGGGAGATTCCATTCTGGGATACAAATCCCATATGGGAGCCGGTTCCATCACATCCAATGTGAAGTCAGATAAAAAACTGATTGTGATTCATACACCGGAAGGTGATATCGAGACCGGAAGAAAGAAAATCGGCGCACTGATCGGAGATGAAGTGGAAGTGGGCTGCGGCAGTGTATTGAATCCAGGTACTGTGATTGGAAAGTGCAGCAATGTTTATCCCCTTTCCAGTGTACGAGGATGCATCCCCGCCGGTTCTATATATAAAAACCAGGGAGAGATAGTAGAAAAAAATCAGTAGTCAGTGCAGCAGTCCTTCTTTTTTCAGATACGAATTCAGTTCTGCACCCAGTAATACAATACAGATGCAGAAATATAACCAGAGCATCAGAAGAACGACGGCTCCCATGCTGCCATAAATTCTGGAATAAGAGGTAATATGCTGGATATAGTATTCATAGCCGCGGGAGAAAATCACCCATACGGTGGCAGAAAAAACCGCTCCCCAGAACTGTTCTTTGAATTTCAGATTTCTGCCCGGATAAAACGTATACAGGCACATAAAAAAGAAAATCAGAATGGGTACAACGGCCAGTAAACGGAACTGCAGAATAATATGTGTAATCTGATAAATACCGGGAGCTCTCAGTTTGAACAGTTTCTGAATGCTGCGTCCAAACATCAGCACAACCATGGTAATCAGCAGAATAAAGATGAAAAAGATCATGTAAAAAAAGCTGACAAGACGGGACAGAATAAATCCAAAGGTATGCTGGCTTTCATAGATGTCATTCAGGGCATATTCAATAGCGTAAACGCTTTTGGACGAAGACCACAATGCGCTGACAAGGGTAAAGGAAATCAACGCACCGTTGGAGTAGAGTGCCAGCTGGTTTACAAGATAACTCAGCAGATGGGAAGTTTCTTTATAGGGAATTTGTTCAAGTGTCCGATAGATGGTATCCATCATATCCGGGGTGAAAAACTGAATGACATTCAATAATGCAATAAGAAAGGGGATCAGGGATAAAAGCAGGAAAAAAGATGCCTGCGCAGCATAAAGGGTTATTTTCTTATTGAGAATTTCATTTTTCAGGTCAAAGAGTGAAATGATAATCTGCATGGGATTCCTTCCGCCTTTTTTGAATATTGTTTTGAAAAAAGCCGGTCATTCAGGCAGCTGCAGGCAGTTACCTGAATCGAACCGGCTTGAATATTAAATATGGCTTATACTGGTAAATAATCAGAAAGAATTATGCTGGAAATATCCCATAATTTCTTCCAGCTTCTCCTTCAGCTGTTCGGATGAAATACCGTCTGCAACAGCCAGCAGTCTGCAGCGGACTCTGGTAGGGTCGTCTTCCGTGGATCCTTCCTGTTCAGAACGATAGATGTCACTTCCCAGCATATTCATGACAACTGTTCTCTGATTATCCTTCATGCTGGCCTTCATCTGCATGGGAACGCCGCCCATTTCCTTAATTGACAGTGCGACATCCTTCATGGAAAGATTCATGTTCATTTCCGCAATGGGCAAAGATGCAGGTGTGTGTGTAATCATGGTTCCGACAATATGGCCTCCCATGGTACCGATCATAACCTTATCGCCATTGTGATCATGACCGCATCCGCAGCCATCCTCATGGTGGTGATCATGACCGCCGCAGCATTCGTCATCGTGCTGATGATCATGATTGCCGCAGCATTCGCCATCGTGCTGATGATCATGATTGCCGCAGCATTCCTCTTCCTGATGTTCATGCTCATGATGATGACCACATCCGCAGCCATCCTGATGCATCAAAACGTTAAAAAACATTTCTGACATAATTTGCTTCCTCCAATAGAACATATATCGTCCCTTCTCTGAAACGATTGAATTGAAAATATTATACTCTGAATAAGGAAAAAGCACAAGTCAGAAGTTTTGGATACCAGTCTTATGTGGTCGATATCTGTTCGCGGATCAGCTGATGCAGTTTCTGCAGGGCATGCTGTATCCCTCCCACTTCATGGATGATTCCCCGCTGTACGGCTTCTTCACCGATCAGAAGAGTACCGAGATCTTTGGTCAGTTTTGTATTTTCCATCATCATTTTTTCCAGATCTTCTTTGGCAGCAGAACTGTGATCAGCAATAAATCCGGTAATCCGATCCTGTATTCGTTTGTTATATTCAAATGTCTGGGGGGCACCGATAACTCTTCCACTCATCTGCACCGGATGGATGATCATGGTTCCGGTGGGCACGATAAAAGACCAGGAGGTGCTGACTGCAAGGGGAACGCCGATGGAATGGCTGGCTCCCAGAACCAGTGAAACAGAAGGTTTGCTCATGGAGGCAATCATTTCCGCGATGCTGAGTCCTGCATCCACATCCCCTCCGGTGGTGTTCAGCAGGATCAGAAGGCCATCAATGGAGCTGTCATCTTCAATAATGGCAAGGCGGGGCAGGATATGTTCATATTTCGTGGATTTTACCTGATTTCCGGCACATTCATGCCCTTCAATTTCTCCGATAATGGTCAGAAGATGAATATTGTGGCTGGTACAGCTGTCTGTCAGACAGGCTTCACCGGTATCATAGATCAGACGGGAACGTTCATCAGCCTTGCTTTGGCTGTTATCGTCCATTTCATAGCTGTCCGAATGATTGGGTTGTTCTGTATGATTCCTGTTTTTCATGACATGTTCCTTTCCTGTTTTTTTGACACTGATAGGATGTGTCAGAAGCAGAAAATCATTCACATATGTCAAAAAGGTTGAGTTATCATGGCAAATCGGCTATAATAGCACATGCAAAATGTGAAAACAGAGGTGATTTGATGGCAAGTGCTGGCAGGAAGACAGCAGAAAAATCAGTTAATATGAGTGTAAATCAGAAAAAAAATACAGGAAGAAAACTTTCCGCTGGCAAAAAAAAGGAAAAGATAACCGATAAATTCAGTAAAGAACGGCTTATGGCCAACAATCCGTTTAAATTAAAAAGGAATCCGAAAGGAAAGAATGCCGGAACGGTTCAGCAGCTGAGTCTGGAAGTACGCATATTTTCCGCACTGGGAGCAGCCATTATTCTGATGATGTGCAATTTCCATCTGTGTCTGGGTATCGGGGAAGTATTGTATGCTTTTATGCATGGTATGTTTGGCTGTATGGCATATATACTCCCGATTCTGTTGTTCATCGGATATGTTTTTCTGTTGTCAAATCCGGGAAGCAGTGCAGCAGTACAGCGAGTCCGTCTTGGAGCCTCCATTTATGTGTTAACCTGTTGTCTGATTCATCTTCTGACAATCAGTGAAACACAGCCGTTTTCACTGGTTTATTATTTTACGATCAGTCAGAAAGGAGTCTACGGCGGTGTGGCCGGTGGCCTGATTGCCGGGGGAATGCAGCACATTGCAGGAACCGTGGCAGCAATGGTGGTTGTGATTCTGATGCTTGTGATCACAGGAATTCTGATCACGGGAAGATCGGTTCTTCTGACTGTAAAAAACCAGACAGAAAATGCAAAAGAACTGCTTGAAAATGGTTATGGTCAGGCAAGGGATCGGATTCAGAACCTGTTTTCCAGAGAGGAAACAGAGGATGGTTCGGAAGACTGGTCAGAAGAAGATGAGTCCGGCTATGAAAACGAGGATTGGAATACAGAACCGCAAAATAGAAATGAAACAAACCGATATGAAAATAAAGGTCTCAGATTGAACCTGGATCGGAAAGACCGAAGAGGAGATTTTCTGAAACAGACACTGCCATTTCTGGATGGGGTCGGAAAAAGTGACAGAGAAAAAAAGAAAGAACAATCAACTTCCGAATCAGGAGAAGGGAAAAAAAGGACTGTCGGTTCTAATTCCGACTGGAAGGAAATCTTCCGTCGGAAAAACGGTTCTGCTCCCGGTTCAGCAAAGGAATCCGCAGAGGGAATGTCGGATGCGGCAGACCGGAATTGGTCAGATCAATCAGGTCATGCTGTTGTACATACCAGTCAGTCTCTGAAAGAAATGGGATTTGATGTAAATCTGTTCACCCCCGAGAAAAACAGACAGAAAGAGAATGCAATGGAGTCCTTTATTGCATTTGACGGAATCCGGCTGTTTTCAGATTCTTCATTCAGAGACCGTTATTCCGCTGCAGACTCCCTTGCTGAAATTGTTTTTCCGGAAGATGATTTTCCGGAAACGAACCGGAAAGGCTATTCCGACTCTGACTATGATGAATTTGATTTTTCAGAAACTTCTGATCCATCGGAATTCAATCCGGAATCGGAAGACAGTTTCCCTGCTGAGTTGCCGGCGGACAGCCAAGCTGCGGAAGAACCGGAAGATTGGACTGTGTATGAAGATGAAAAGGAAACAGCAGTGGATCTGACAGAACATGTGGTGCTGCCGGAGGATGGCCCCATTACGGAAGCCATGAAAACAGGAACGGAACAGAAAAAACAAGCACCAGTTCTTCATACGGCTCCATCAGAGAGTATCTGGAAAAAAGAGACCTCTGAAGGCAGTCGGAGTACATCCGGGGCGGTATCATTTACCCCTGTGCCCAATGGACCGAAACCGAAGACGAAGGCACCGGTTGTTTATAAAAAACCGCCCACCAGTCTCCTTCGTTCTAATAAGGCTTTCAGCGGTTCTGTGGGCTCTGCTCAGGAAATGACACGGAAAAAACTGGGAGATACACTGGAGAGTTTTGGCGTAAAGGTCAAAATGACAGGTATTTCCGTTGGACCTTCTGTCACGAGATATGAACTGGAACCGGAACCCGGTGTAAAGGTCAGCAGAATTGTGGCATTGCAGGATGATATCAAGCTGGCTCTGGCGGCATCGGATATTCGAATTGAAGCACCGATTCCGGGAAAATCAGCCATTGGTATTGAGGTGCCCAATCAGGACAATTCCATTGTCGGTTTCCGTGAACTGGTTGAATCCGGTGACTTCAACAGAGCCCGATCCAGACTGACCGTAGCGGTGGGCCGGGATATCAGCGGAAAAATTGTTCTTGCAGATCTGGCCAAAATGCCCCATCTTCTGATCGCCGGAGCCACCGGTTCCGGTAAATCAGTCTGTATCAATACCCTGGTTATGAGTATCATTTACAAAGCCGATCCCAGCGAAGTCAAACTGATTATGGTGGATCCGAAGGTGGTTGAATTAAGTGTCTATAATGGAATTCCCCATCTGCTGGTTCCTGTTGTAACCGATGCCCGAAAGGCGGCCAATGCACTGCGGTGGGCTGTGGATGAGATGAACAGCAGATATAAGAAATTTGCGGAATACAATGTACGAAATCTGGAAGGATTTAATGAAAAACTGAAGGAAGAAAAAAGAAGGAATCCGCAGCTGGATGAACCGCTCATGTATCAGATGGTTATTATTGTAGACGAGCTGGCAGACCTGATGATGGTATCCCCCGGCGAAGTGGAAGAAGCCATCTGCCGTCTGGCACAGATGGCAAGAGCTGCCGGTATCCATCTGGTTCTTGCAACCCAGCGTCCTTCGGTCAACGTTATCACCGGTCTGATCAAGGCAAATGTACCATCCCGAATCGCATTTGCTGTTTCCTCCGGTGTGGATTCCCGAACCATCATCGATATGAATGGAGCGGAAAAACTGCTTGGAAAGGGCGATATGCTGTTCTATCCATATGGTCTGGCCAAACCGGTACGTGTGCAGGGAGCATTTATTTCCGATGCAGAAGTTTCCGATGTGGTGGAATATTTGTATAAAAATAACGGTGAGATTTCCGGCAGAGAACAGATGGAACAGATGATCACCAGTGTGCAGGAGAGCAATAATCTTCGGACAGAACGGGATGAATACTTTGAAAGTGCAGCCCGTTTTATCATAGAAAAGGACAAGGCTTCCATCGGTGCGCTGCAGCGTAATTTTAAAATTGGATTTAATCGTGCAGCCCGTATCATGGATCAGCTGGCGGATGCCGGTGTTGTCGGTGAAGAAGATGGAACAAAGCCCAGAAAAATTCTTATGAGCATGGAAGAATTCAATGAATTAATCATGGGAAATTGAGAGGTATGTGTATGAAATTAGGTAAATTACTGGAAAAACTTGATTTTGAAGTATTAAAAGGAAGCCTTGATACGGAAATTACGGAACTGGTTTACGATTCCCGTAAAGCGACAGATGGCTGTGTATTTTTGTGCATCAGCGGTACTCGCAACGATGCACATGATTATATTCCTTCCGCCATTGAAAAGGGCGCAGCAGCAGTTATTGTGGAAAGAAAAGTCGAAGTGCAGGGCGATGCAGCAGTTATTTATGTGGAATCTGCAAGAAAAGCACTGGCCTATATGTCAGCGGCCTACTTTGATTACCCTGCAGAAAAGATGACCACCATCGGCATCACCGGAACAAAAGGGAAAACCACGACTTCCTATATGGTCAAGAAAATTCTGGAGGATTCCGGACGCAAGGTTGGACTGATCGGTACAAACGGTGCCTGGATTGCCGGAAAGCATTACCCCACGAAAAACACCACACCGGAATCTTATGAACTGGAAGCGTATTTTGCAGAAATGGTGGAAGCCGGCTGTGAATATATGGTGATGGAAGTGTCTTCCCAGGGTATCAAAATGAACCGTGTGGCTGGTTTCCATTTCGATTATGCATTATTTACTAATATTTCTCCTGACCATATCGGTCCCGATGAGCATGCAGATTTTGAAGAATATCTGGATTATAAGAGACAGATTCTGCAGATGAGCAGGGTCGGCTATGTAAATCGGGATGATGAACATTATCATGAAATGATTAAAGACCATACATGCAGACTTTACAGCTATGGGGAATCCGAGGATGCGGATATCCGTATGGAAGAAATTGATTATCTGAAAGCCCATGGTTTCCTTGGTTTATCCTTTGCCATTGAAGGCGAAGCCATTGGCAAAATTCATGTCAGAGTCAATATGCCCGGCTATTTCAATGCCATGAATGCGGTGGCTGCAGTCAGTGTATGCTCTGCCATCGGTGTAACAGAAGAGGTTGTAAATCAGGCTCTGGCAGAAGTGCGGGTTCGCGGACGTATGGAAATTGTCTATACTTCCGATGATAAGACTGTAATTGTAGATTATGCGCATAATGCAGTCAGCATGGAGAGTCTGCTGAAAACCCTTCGTTCCTACAATCCCAGACGTCTGGTGGTTATTTTCGGATGCGGCGGCAATCGTTCCAGACTGCGTCGTTTTGAAATGGGAGAAATTGGCGGCAAAATGGCAGATCTTTCCATTATCACTGCAGATAATTCCCGTTTTGAAAAAGTGGAAGATATTATTGAAGATATCCTGACCGGTATGAGAAAAACCGATGGTATTTATAAAGTCATCCCTGACAGAAGAGAAGCAATCGGCTACAGCATTACCCATGCGGAAGAAGGGGATATGATCTGTATTATCGGTAAGGGACATGAAGATTATCAGGAAATCGAAGGAGTAAGATATCCCTTTGATGACTGTGAGGTTGCAAAGGAGTTTTTATAAATGGTTTCAATGACAGTAAAGGAAGTACTGGAAGCCACCGGAGGAAAGCTTCTGTCCGGTGATGAATCTGTTGTATTGAAAAATATCAGTATTGACTCAAGAAAAATGGAAGGGGAAGATCTGTTTGTTCCCTTTGTGGGGGAACGGGCAGATGCCCATGATTTTATCGGAAAAGCCTTTGAAAATGGTGCCGCTGCATCTTTGACCATGCGGGAAGATGTGGAAACCGGTAAGGGACCTGTGATTTTAATCAAAGATACCATGACGGCACTGCAGGATCTGGGCAGATGGTACCGGAAAAACAGACTGGATTTTCCCATTGTGGGAATTACCGGCAGCGTAGGTAAAACATCCACCCGGGAGATGGTATTTACAGCGTTATCCTCCGGGAAAAAAGTTTTTTCCACCAAAGGAAATTTCAATGGACAGATCGGTGTTCCCCTGACTCTTTCTCAGATGTCTCCGGAAGATGAAGCTGCTGTTCTGGAAATGGGTATGAGCCTTCCCGGTGAAATGGCACGGATTTCCAATGTTGCCTGCGTGGATTATGCCGTTATGACCAATATCGGTATTTCCCATATTGAAAATCTGGGCAGTCAGCAGAATATCTGTGCGGAAAAACTTCATATTATTGATGGTATGAAAGACGGAGGCGTCCTGATTCTGAATGGAGACGATCCCATTCTTGCGGAAGTAAAAACAGACCGGGATATCCGGATTGTGTTTTACGGCAGCGGTCCGGACTGTAAATATCAGGTACAGAATATTCGCACCGAAAATAACAGAGCCGTATTTGATGCTCTCATCGGAGGAAAGATCTATACGGTTGCCCTGAAGGTGCCTGGCATTCATAATGTGATGAATGCCATGGCTGCCCTTGCGGTTTCTGCCGAAATGGGCATTGATATCCAGGGAGCTGTGGATGCACTGGAACAGTTTGAAGGCTTTTCCAGAAGACTGGAAATCTTTGAGGACAGAGGAATTACTATTATTGATGATGCATATAATGCAAGCCCGGATTCCATGAAGGCGGCTTTACAGGTACTGGACTCCATGCATACAGGAGGACGTAAAATTGCAGTTCTGGCGGATATGCTGGAACTGGGGGAAAAAGCACCGGAATACCATTATGATGTTGGTGTTTATGCGGTGGATAAACGAATTGATACCTTTGTCATGATCGGAGATCTTTCCTGGTGGATCGGCCGGGCAATTGATCAGTACAGTGATGTTCTGACGAAATATTTCAGAACCAATGCAGAGGCAGCGGAGTGGCTGAAGGCGTACATCCGTGAAGAGGATATGATTCTGTTTAAGGGGTCCAATTCCATGAAATTAAAAGAAGTGATTGATGCAGTCAGGGAAAGGGAGGCATAACTCTGAACGAGCAATACGTACAGGTCATTCTGGATATTACCAGTGGAAATCTTGATAAAACATTTCAGTACAGAATACCGGACCGGCTGATCGGATGTATCAGACCCGGTCAGCCGGTACTGGTTCCCCTTGGAAAAGGAAACCGTCCGGTGAAAGCCTATGTAATGGAACTGGAGGAAAAGCCGGTCTGTGACCCTGTACGGATTAAGGAAATACTGGAGATTCCCGATGATGGAATTCCGGTTGAATCACAGCTGATTGAACTGGCGGCCTGGATGAAACGGCAGTATGGTGCGGCAATGATCCAGTGCCTCAGAACGGTACTCCCCGTGGCCAGAAAGATCAGACCGATAGAGAAAAAAGAAATCATAAGAAAAGCGGATCCGGAAACCTATCAGTCCAGTCTTAACGAATATATTCGCAGACACAATCACGCAAGGGTCCGTCTGCTCAGTGCCATTCCGGAAAAGGGAGCCGTACCATATGAGCTGGTGACGCAGAAACTGCATGTTTCTGCAGCTGTAATCCGCGGTCTGGTTCAGAAAGGGCTGATTGAGGTTCAGTCGAAAAGTGTTTTCCGTACGCCGATACGGGAGCAGGAGAGAAAAACGGATCATCTGACATTGAATTCTGTTCAGGCACAGGCACTGGTTCAGCTCAAAGAGGAATTATTCAGGACGGAGAAAAAACGTCCCTGTCTGTTGTATGGAATTACAGGAAGTGGAAAAACTCTTGTGTATATGGAACTGATTGAGGAAATGCGGAAGCAGGGGAAACAGACCATTGTGCTGATTCCGGAAATTGCTCTCACCTATCAGACTGTCATGCGGTTTTATAATCGTTTTGGAGACCGGGTTTCTTTTATTAACTCCCGCCTGTCCCAGGGCGAACGATATGACCAGTTCCTGAAGGCGAAAGAAGGTCTGCTGGATGTCATGATCGGTCCAAGGTCAGCTGTTTTTACTCCTTTCCCCAATCTTGGACTGATTATTATGGATGAAGAACATGAGGGGGCCTATAAAAGTGAGACGACACCCCGGTATCATGCCAGAGATATTGCCGTGAAGCGGGCAGAGATGTGCAATGGCCTTGTGGTTCTCGGATCCGCCACACCGTCCATGGAAGCCTGCTATCAGGCGGCAATCGGAAATTATCGGATGGTTCAGATGAAACAGAGAGCCAGAGAAGATGCACAGCTTCCGGCTGTTTCGGTGGTGGATATGCGGCAGGAGATGATGGCAGGAAATAAAAGTGTATTCAGCCGTCTGTTGTATGAAAAACTGAAGGAGCGGCTGGACCGTGGGGAACAGTCCATGCTGTTTCTGAATCGAAGGGGATACTCCACCTTTGTCAGCTGCCGTTCCTGCGGAGAGGCGGTAAAATGCCCCCACTGTGACGTGACGCTGACACAGCATCGGAATGGACAGCTGAAATGCCATTACTGCGGATATACCATACCTCCGGTCCGGATCTGTCCCAGCTGCGGCTCACCGTATGTTGCCGGCTTCGGTACGGGGACACAGAAGGTGGAAGAGCGTCTGCAGGAACTGTTCCCCGGTGCCCGTATCCTTCGGATGGATATGGACACCACCCAGGGGAAGAACGGTCATGAAAAGATAATAGAACAGTTTTCCAATGAAGAGGCCGATATCCTGATCGGAACGCAGATGATTGTAAAAGGACTGGACTTTGGAAAGGTAACGCTGGTGGGAGCTCTGGCAGCAGATACTTCTTTATATACCAATGATTTTCGAGCCTGTGAGCGCACATTTCAGCTGCTGACGCAGGCAGCAGGAAGAGCAGGCAGAAGCGGCCTGCCGGGAGAAATGATCATCCAGACGTATAAACCGGATCATTACAGCATTGAAACAGCTTCCAGACAGAGTTATGAAAGTTTCTACAAAGAGGAGATCCGGTATCGGAAAATGCTGCGGTATCCTCCATGCAGCTGCATGACAGAAGTGATTTTTTCCTCTCCATCAGAACGTAATGCAGCTGAGCTTGCTTCCATGACAGCAGATGAACTGAGGAAACGTGCAGCAGAAAACGGCATGCAGATTCTCGGTCCTTCTGCAGCATCCATTGGAAAAATCAATGATATTTTTTATCATCATATTTTTTTAAGATGTCAGAGCCGTGATCTGATGAATCAGGAACTGGCGTTTATTAATTCCAGTACAGAATGGACGAAAAACAAAAAAAATGTTATGATACAGTTTGACATTCTTTAGGAGGTTATGAATATGTCATTAAGAACAATTCGCGTGGAAGGCGATGAAATATTAGGGAAAGTCAGTAAGCCCGTAAAAGAAATGACTGCAAGAAATAAGCAGCTGATCAGCGATATGCTGGAAACCATGTACGATGCACAGGGATGCGGACTGGCTGCTGTACAGGTGGGAATCCTGAAACGTATTGTTGTCATCGATGTGGGAGAAGGACCGATCATTCTGATCAATCCGGTTATCACGGAAACTTCCGGTGAACAGACAGGTTATGAAGGCTGTCTGAGTGTTCCCGGAAAACGGGGTATTGTTACAAGACCGGAATATGTAAAAGTACATGCTCTCAATGAAAATATGGAAGAGTATGATGTGGAAGGTACGGAATTGCTTGCACGTGCCATCTGCCATGAACTTGCCCATCTTGACGGGGAACTGTATACAGAACTGGTGGAAGGTGCACTGGAAGATGTGGAATACGATGATGAGTTTGAAGATGAAGAATACGATGAGGAGTCTGAAGAATAAATGCGTATAGTATTTATGGGTACGCCGGATTTTGCGGCTGCACCCCTTGAAACAATTATAAAAAGCGGAAAACATCAGGTGACCGGAGTCATTACCCAGCCGGACAAACCGAAAGGCAGGGGAAAAAGCATGCAGTTCCCCCCGGTAAAGGAAAAAGCTCTGGAATATGATATTCCGGTCTGGCAGCCGGCACAGGTGAATTCGGAAGAGATGATAGCTGTCCTGAAAGAACAGAATCCGGACTGCATTGTGGTTGCTGCATTTGGTCAGCTTCTGAAAGATGAAATTCTGAATCTTCCCAGATTTGGCTGTATTAATATTCATGCATCTCTTCTCCCGAAGCTCCGTGGAGCAGCTCCCATTCAGTGGGCAGTCATTCAGGGCGATGAAACAGCAGGTGTTACAACCATGTGGATGGATCAGGGACTGGATACCGGAGATATGCTTCTGAAAAAAGAAATTCGTCTGGCAGAAGACGAAACCGGAGGCAGTTTATTTGACCGTTTAAGTGAATGCGGATGTGAACTGATTCTGGAAACCCTGGATGCACTGGAAAATGGTACTGCAGTCAGAACGCCCCAGACCGGTGAGAGCACCTATGCAAAAATTCTGACAAAGAACACAGGAAATATTGACTGGAGTCAGTCCGCCGTACAGATTGAAAGACTGATTCGCGGTCTGAATCCCTGGCCCAGCGCATTTTCCTATCTGAATGGGAAAATGATCAAAATCTGGTCAGCGAAGGTAAATGAAATGCATAAGGGAGAACCCGGAGAAATCATTCATGCAGATAAATCATCTTTTATTGTCTGCTGCGGAGAAAAGAGTCTGGAAATTCTGGAATTACAGGCAGAAGGAAAAAAACGGATGTCCTGTGATGCCTGGCTTCGGGGCGTCAGAATCGAAAATGGTATGAAGTTTGCAAAGGAACGATAAGTATGTTTTGGGATTCAACGTATATTTTAGTAATAATCGGCGCGGTATTATGTTTGCTTGCGCAATCAGGCGTTACAACGACCTATGCCAGATATTCCAGGGTACAGAGTCGTAATCATATGACCGGTGCTCAGGCAGCGCAGCGAATTCTGCAGGCCAATGGAATCTATGATGTGCGGATTGAGCATGTTTCCGGAAATCTGACGGATCACTATGATCCGAAAAATCGTGTGCTGAGACTTTCTGATTCTGTTTACGGATCCACTTCTGTTGCGGCAATCGGTGTGGCGGCCCATGAATGCGGGCATGCTTTGCAGCATCACAGAGGATATCTGCCTCTTCAGTTTCGTACTATGCTGTATCCGGTGGCCAATATCGGCTCACAGCTTTGCTGGCCGCTGATTCTGGCAGGTATTATGTTCAGTTATACCTTTGTGGAAATCGGTATTTTTATGTTCTGTGCAGTGGTATTGTTTCAGATTGTTACACTGCCGGTGGAATTTAATGCTTCTTCAAGGGCATTGAGAATTCTGGGTGATTCCGGAATGCTGTATGAAGACGAAGTAAAGTCCACAAGAAAAGTGCTGCGGGCAGCGGCTCTGACATATGTTGCCAGCGTTGCCAGTGCGGTACTTCAGCTGCTGAGATTACTGCTGCTGTTTGGAAACAGGAGAGATAATGATTAATCTTCGATTTGCATCCTGGAAGGTATTATTCCAGGTACTGGAAAAAAATCAGTTTTCCCATCTGGAATTGCAGAAACTGTTTAAAGAAGAAAAGGAACTGGAAGCAAGAGACCGTGCATTTATTGAGCGTGTTGTCAGAGGAACTCTGGAACACTTATATGAGATCAACAGCTGGATTGATCATTTTTCCAGGGTACCGGCTGCAAAACTGAAACCTGCAATCCGTGTAAATCTGCAGCAGTCGGTTTATCAGATTCTGTTTATGGACAGTGTGCCGGATCGGGCTGTCTGCAATGAAGCGGTAAAACTTGCTGAAAAAACAGGGTTTCGAACCTTAAAAGGCTATGTAAACGGTGTATTACGGACCATCGGAAGAGAACATGAGGCTGGATTTTGTCCCTGGAAGGAGATTCCGCAGGGAGAGAAACTTCTGGAATTGAAATACTCCATGCCGGAATGGATTACAAAACGATTTGTTTCCATGTTTGGTTACGAAAAGGCAGAAACGATTTTTCAATGCTTTGAAAATCCGGTTCGTTTAGCCGTTTACCGGAATAAGAACAGAATTACGTCGGAAGAATTAAAAAAGAACCTGACCATGGCCGGTGCAGATCCGGAACCGCTGCCCTATGGTCTGGATGGGTTTTATCTGAATCATGGTGCAGATCTGGAAAGACTCAGTGATTTTCGGGATGGAAATTTTTTGATTCAGGATATCAGTTCCATGATTCAGGGACTGATTACCTCCGCAGGACAGAATCAGTGCGTATTTGATGTCTGTGCAGCACCCGGCGGCAAATCCATCCATGCCGCAATTGATATGCAGGGAAGCGGAATGGTCTGTTCATTTGACGTGAGTGAATATAAAACCTCCCTGATCCGGGAAAATGCCGACAGAATGCAGCTCCGGAACATACGGATTTCTGTCCAGGATGCAACGGTTTTTCATCCTGAACTGGAAAATAAGGCAGATATTCTGATTGCGGATCTTCCCTGTTCCGGGCTTGGAATTATGGGAAGAAAACCGGAAATCCGATATAATATCCGGGAGAAAGATATTCAGGAACTTGCTTCCTTACAGAAAAGGATACTGGATACGGTATGGAAATATGTGAAACCAGGCGGAAGGCTGGTTTACAGTACATGTACGCTCAGTATGGAAGAAGATGAAGAGAATTTCCGTTACCTGACGGAAAAGCTTCCATTTGATGCGGAATCGCTGGAACCGTATTGCAGCGATGATCTGAGCTGTCCCACAAAATCACTGGGTTATATGAAGCTGATACCCGGAGAGTTTTCAGGTGATGGATTTTTTATCGGAAGTGCAATACGAAGGAAATAGGAATATGAAAGAAATGACAAAGGATACTCGCCCGGATATTCGATCCATGACCATGGCAGAGCTGGAAGAACTACTTCTGTCTATGGGAGAAAAGAAATTCAGGGCAAAACAGATCTATGAGTGGCTTCATGTGAAGAAAGCTGTGAGTTTTTCAGAAATGACCAATCTGTCCAACGCACTTCGCAGGAAATTGCAGGAGCAGACACATCTTGTATCATTGAGAAAAGTCGAAGAACTGGTATCGGTCCTGGATGGGACCAGAAAGTACCTGTTTGAACTGGATGATCATAATGTGATTGAGAGTGTCTGGATGGAATATCACCATGGAAACAGCGTGTGCATTTCCTCTCAGGCCGGATGTCGGATGGGCTGCAGATTCTGTGCATCCACCCTCAACGGACTGGAAAGACAGCTGTCAGCTTCTGAAATGCTGGAACAGATATACCGGATTTCCGATGAAACGGGAAAACGGGTGGACAATATTGTAATCATGGGATCCGGTGAACCGTTGGATAACTATGATCAGGTAGTCCGGTTCCTTCAGCTGATTACGGATCCTGCTGCCGGTGGAATCAGCCGAAGAAATATTACCCTGTCTACCTGCGGACTGGTTCCTCAGATCAGAAAACTGGCAGATGAAAATTACGGAGTTACGCTTGCACTGTCTCTTCATGCAGCCGATGATGATACCAGACAGAAGCTGATGCCCATTGCAAAAAAATATGCACTGAATGATGTAATTGCAGCCTGTGATTATTATTTTGAAAAAACAGGACGCAGAATCAGCTATGAATACAGTCTGGTAAAGGGCGTGAATGATTCAGCTGCAGAGGCCGAAAAACTTTCTGCATTGCTGAAAGGAAAGAACTGTCATGTGAATCTGATTCCTGTCAACCCCGTAAAGGAACGGGAGTTTGAAACCGTATCCCGTTCTTATGCGGTACAGTTTCAAAATATGCTTGAAAAAAATGGAATAAATGCTACTATTAGAAGAGAAATGGGACGTGATATTCAGGGAGCCTGCGGACAGCTTCGGAGATCGTATAAGTCTTCTGCAAGCAGTCCCGGCTGATTCTCCGAGGTGGTTTTCAAATGACCGGAGAAGGAAAGAAAGGAGGTTGCCTTGGAATCATTTGCTGTATGTGATATCGGAAAGAACAGGGACATGAATCAGGATGCCGTGTTTTCCGGTTGTTTTCCAATCGGTAATCTGGACAATCTTTTTATTGTTGCAGATGGAATGGGCGGGCATAATGCAGGCGATTATGCTTCTACTTATGCAGTCGGAAGACTGCATTCCCTGATGGAAACGCCGGAAGAGAAGTCTGTCTCTTTGCAGATGCAGGTAAACTATGCTATTATTAATCGTGAAATTTTTGAAAAAGGACAGCAGAATCCGGAGTTAAGCGGCATGGGGACAACCCTTGTGTCCTGTACAATTGATAAAGAATTTGTCATGACTGCTGCCAACGTGGGAGACAGCCGCTTATATGTTTATCATAAGAACGGCGATCTTCGGCAGATTACCAGAGACCACAGCTATGTGGAGGAACTGGTGCGAAGAGGGCAGATTACCAGAGACAGTGATCTGTATCAGCAGTCAAAAAATATTATCACCCGTGCAATCGGTGCTGATTTTGATGTGGAAACGGATATTTTCCAGCTGGAACTGGAAACCGGCGATCAGATTCTTTTATGTTCAGATGGTCTGACCAATATGGTGACAGATGATGAAATCTCGGATATACTGAAATGTACATTCAGTTTAAAGGAAAAAGCGGAAAAATTGGTGCAGATGGCCAATGATGCAGGCGGTATGGATAACATTTCTGTGGTTCTTGTGAAACTGCCTGAAGACAGCATTTCTGTATCAGAAACAGATTCCGATACAGAAGAAATAGAAATGAGAGGTCTGTAGCGTATGAATAGAATCGGAGTAGTACTTGCTGACAGATATACGTTGTTGGAGTTAATCGGCTCGGGCGGAATGGCAGATGTCTATAAAGCCTCAGACAAAAAACTGAACCGTTGTGTAGCGGTAAAAATATTAAAAAGCGAATTCAGTTCAGATGAGAATTTTATTAATAAATTTAAACAGGAAGCAATGGCGGCAGCCAGTATTTCCAATCCCCATGTGGTAAACGTATATGATGTCGGAGAAGAAGATGATATAAATTATATTGTCATGGAACTGGCAGATGGAATTACCCTGAAAGAACTGATTCAGAAGAAAGGCAAACTGGAAATCATTGAATCCATCCAGATTGCCATGCAGATTGTAAATGGCATCAAGGAAGCCCATATGCATGGTATCATTCATCGGGATATTAAACCGCAGAATGTAATGGTTTCAGCGGATGGAAAAGCGAAAGTTATGGATTTCGGTATTGCCAGAGCAGTGACCGCTCAGACTATCACTGCCAATACCGTAGGTTCTGTACATTATATTTCACCGGAACAGGCCCGGGGAAGTGCCTGTGATGAGCGATGTGATATTTATTCAATTGGTATCACCATGTATGAGATGATTACCGGAAGGGTTCCCTTTGACGGTGAGTCTACGGTTGCGATTGCACTGGCTCATATTAAGGAACCGATTACACCGCCCAGTGTATATGATCCGATGATTCCGGTCAGTCTGGAAAAAATCATTATGAAATGTACCCAGAAAAAACCGGAATTCCGTTATTCTTCTGCAGATGAACTGCTTGAGGATCTGAAAAAGGCATTGATGACACCGGATGCAGATTTTGTCAGAGAGGTCGTGGTGCCTGAGAATGGCGGAACGCATGTTTTTACAGAAAGTGATGCCAGACGGATCAAAGAGGAAACCTCCAGTAAACATGTTTCTGTAAAAACAAAGGAAGAAGAAGATTATCAGATGGGCCTTGAAGAAACCGAGGAAGAGGAAAGGAAGAGGAAAAAGAAGGAAAAATAGAAAAAATCGTTC
>JBJELP010000262.1:0-1748 GCA_051879215.1 Lachnospiraceae bacterium | reverse complement strand
ATTGTGCCACATAGCCGCCAGCATAGAGCGTGCAGAGGCAGATTGGAAGCAGATGGATGAGCTTCCACCATTTACGGTTCATGTAAAAACCCCCTTCTGAATTTGTTAAGGTCAATACTGGAGAATTGAATGTCTGCTGTGAGGTATTCTTTGAGAACTGGTATCTGGAAATCAAAACAGATCAGGTTTCCGTGTAGGCCGTAAACATTCAGTCCGGTATTGAATCGATTGATTCGCTGCATGTCAAAATCATAAGCAAGAAGTGCAGGGTTTCCATCTTTGGTTACTGCATCATGCTCCAGTGGTATTTCTTCCTGGCGAGCGTTCATATCCGATAGTAATAATTCGTTAAGCTGTTTTGTCATTGCCGGGTTTGCTAATAGCTGCATCAATGTTTCCCCCTGAAGATCGTTGGGGAGATAATGGAAATGTTCAAACGAGGTGTCCAGCATAAAGAGGCTTCGCTTGTAGCCACCAGTGCTGGTCAGCAGTTTGAAAGCAGTTTCCATATTGTCACCAAGCATAATTGCACGAATTTTCGGATGTCCGGAGTAAGGATATCCCTGCAGATAATGTTGCAGGAAAGCATTGAGGCGCACTTCAGTTTTATACTCCCACTTGAGGACTCCACTTCCGGTATTGTAGATGACGTAGATGCAATGGGGTGCCATCAGGATTCCCATACTCCGCGAATTTTTGATTTTTGTTGTTGCCGCCCCAAGTTCTTTAATCTCTCTGGAAGAATAAAATAAAGGAAGGCTTCGCATATGGATGGAAGCAGCTTCGCGTTCCTCAGAAAAAATATGTGGTTTTCCATCCGGATAAAATGGGATTCCGGCATGGAGCAACGTCAGGTATGTTTGTGCCTTCTGATGAAGACGGATGCGGCGTGACGGTTCGCTTCGGATAACATTAGTCTCAGTATTTCCACTTAGATAGCAGTGGAAGCGGTCAGGATAGTAGGCGAGGAGCAGTTCCTTGGAACGTTTGGTCAGTCGGTATCCTCTCAGTTTATCCTTATAGTGAGTACGGATGAGCTTTTCGGCCTTCAGTTCAGTGATGATTTTTTCAGCATAAGAAGGACTTGTAAAAAGACGATTCAGTTGATCCGCAGGAAATTCCCCACAGATTCCGATAAGTTCCAGCAACCTGAATTTCTGGGTGTCTGGTCTTAGCAAATAAGTATCACCTCAATTCATTTTTTACCGATGTTAGCCTGTACTTGGGTAAAATGGCTTTTGTCAGTTGGTAGAAAAAGCATGGAAATATAATGCTTCAATCCTCTTTTTACCTATGTCGGAAAAATACGTAAGAAAATCAGGAAATTTCCGATATAGTTTCCAATAGCTCTTTATGCGCTTTCACCCAATCAGGAAAGGCAGATTTTTCCATGATGTAGACAACTGTCGAATCTGCATTACCAAATTCTGTTGTATGATAGGAATCACAGTACAATCCGCTATCGTCCAATAAAACGTAAGTTGCTATCGTATCCAGAATCTGCTTGAATTCCAGATTGTCATAGTCACGAACCCTTTGGTTGGAAAGAGTACGATCATAAATCTGGCTGAAGCAGACCACACAGTCTTTATACAGAGCCAGGTCGTGGCTTTTTACATATTCCTGCAGAGCATAATTCAGTGGCTCATGAAGAAAAGCCATATTAGTGCGGACTTTTCTTTTTGGGAGAAGCCCTGGAAGGGTAATAGACAAAATCTCCTGTTCCTGTGAAATGGTGATTCCCTGTG
>JBJELP010000261.1:0-7054 GCA_051879215.1 Lachnospiraceae bacterium | reverse complement strand
AGATATGGTTATGATGAAAGTGGAAAGTTTGTTGAAAGCCTGACAGAAGTCAGGAAGACATCGAACGTCATATGCAGTTTTGAAGGTGCAATTAACTGAATAATTTGGGGGAATTCCCGAGTGGCCAAAGGGGACAGACTGTAAATCTGCTAGCTATGCTTTCGGTGGTTCGAATCCACCTTCCCCCACTTGATGCCCAGATAGCTCAGTTGGTAGAGCAGAGGACTGAAAATCCTCGTGTCGCTGGTTCGATTCCGGCTCTGGGCATTTTATTTTGTTAACCGCATTTTATGCGGTTTTTTTGTTTATTAAAAAAGTATTCAGATTGATAAGGAGAGATACTTAATAAAAACTGCTTATAGTTAATATTTGTAGGAATAGTTATTATTTGTAGAAATAAGGAGGATTTTCAATGTTAAAAATCAGAGAAGACAATACGTACAATGATATCAGAGAAAAATCGTTAATGCAGTGGCTGAATCAGGTGCGTGAAGAAGGCAGCTATATTGATGCATGCGGTGCCAAACTGGCTATGGAATATATTGCTCATCTGGAGGATAAAATTCATTTGCTGGAAGAAAAAAACAAACTGAAAGATGAACACATGCGGAAGATGAAATTGAAACTGATGGAAATGAAAAAGCATTGTGAAGAATAAATGCGGAATATTATTCCTATTGACTAACTAGGAATAATGTGTTACTATATGACAGAGAGATGACAAATGAAAGCAAATACTATGTGTGATATAGAATGATTTGTCTTTCATCCGGTCATGTTAGTCATGAGAGTTTCTTTATCATGCAGGACGATTTCCAGGAGGGAACAGAATGATTTCAACGAAAGGTAGATATGCACTTCGCGTTATGCTGGATTTGTCTGAACAGCCAAAAGATGAGGCGATTAAATTAAAAGACATTGCAGAGAGACAGGGAATTTCCGTTAAATATCTGGAGCAGATAATTGCTGTTTTAAATAAGGCAGGACTGGTACGCAGTATTCGCGGACCACAGGGTGGGTATATGCTGAACCGTAATCCGGAGGATTATACAGTGGGTATGATTCTGCGTCTGACAGAAGGTGACCTGGCTCCGGTAAGCTGTGTGTCCTATAATAACAATGCAGTTTGTTCAAAAGAATCGGCATGTGCAACAAAAACCGTATGGCATAAAATGTATAATGCCATTAATGATGTTATAGATAATATTACGCTGGCAGATTTGAAAAATGAAAATGTGAAAGAATAAAATAATAATAACTTATAATTCCTATTGACAAAGTATGAAATATAGGTTATCATAATAACAGTGAAATGAAAGAGAAGTTTTCCTTGGAAAAGGAAAACTATTTCTTAAATCAAAAACCTAGTAATAACATATGAAAATATGACAATACAGAAAAAGGTGTGAAAGGAAGAAAGTTATGGGAAATACAGAAAAGTTTCTTTATCTTGATAATGCAGCAACCACAAAAGTGGATCCGGAAGTATTTGATGCAATGAAACCGTATTTTTGTGAGTTATTTGCCAATCCATCCAGTATTTATACATTTGCCGGCAAAGCAGGTGAGGCAGTGGAAACAGCCAGGGCACAGATTGCAGGTTTGATTCATGCCAATCCTCGGGAGATTTATTTTACCGGCGGCGGCAGTGAATCTGACAACTGGGTATTGAAATCTGTTGCAGAGCAGTATGCAGGAAAAGGCAAGCATATCATCACAACGAAAATTGAGCATCATGCAATTCTTCATTCTGCTGAATATCTTGAAAAACACGGGTATGAAGTAACTTATCTGGATGTAGATAAAGACGGCAAGATTTCTCTGGAAGATCTGGAAAAAACAATCAGACCGGATACCATTCTGATTTCCATCATGGCTGCCAACAATGAAATCGGAACCATAGAACCTTTAAAAGAAATTGGTGCCATTGCCAGAAAACATGGCGTTCTTTTCCATACGGATGCGGTACAGGCCTTCGGTCACATTCCGATTGATGTGAATGAAATGAATATTGATTTTCTCAGTGCCAGCGGTCATAAAATCAATGGTCCGAAAGGAATCGGTATTCTGTATGCAAGAAAGGGTGTAAAACTCAGCTCCTTCATTCACGGAGGCGCACAGGAGCGGAAAAAACGTGCAGGTACACATAATGTTCCCGGTATTGTCGGAATGGGAAAGGCTGCAGAACTGGCAGCTGCCAGAATGCAGGAGGATATGGCAAAAGTCAGTGTTGTAAGAGATTATGCAATCGACAGAATTGAAAAAGAAATTCCTTACTGCAAAATCAATGGTCATCGAACCGACAGGCTTCCCAATAACATTAATGTATGCTTCCGTTATGTGGAAGGCGAATCTCTGCTGATTATGCTGGATTCAAAAGGAATCTGCGGTTCCAGCGGTTCTGCATGTACATCCGGATCTCTGGATCCATCTCATGTATTGCTTGCTATCGGTCTTCCTCATGAAATCGCCCATGGTTCTCTCCGCTTAACCCTTTCTTCTGAAACCACAAAAGAAGATATGGATTATGTGGTGGATCAGGTAAAGGAAATTGTTGCCAGACTTCGCAGCATGTCTCCTTTATATGAGGATTTTCTCAAAGAACAGAAGCAGGCTTAATAAGCGTGTAAAAGAAAGAAGACAAAAAACTGACAAATAGCTGACAAAGAAAATAGATAGTGGTATATAATATAGATAATAAACAGAAATGTACAGAAACAGTTTGTTTCAGGAGGTAATCAAATGTATAGTGAAAAAGTAATGGACCATTTTTCCAATCCCCGTAATGTAGGGGAAATTGATAATCCCAGTGGAGTAGGTACCGTTGGCAATGCCAAGTGCGGAGATATTATGCGAATGTATCTGGATATTGATGAAAATCAGATCATCAGGGAATGTAAATTCAAAACCTTCGGATGCGGAGCTGCCATTGCTACCAGCAGTATGGCAACGGAACTGGTGAAAGGAAAAACCGTTCAGGAAGCTCTTCAGGTTACCAACAAAGCAGTTATGGAAGCACTGGATGGACTGCCGCCGGTGAAGGTACACTGTTCCCTTCTGGCAGAACAGGCGATTCATGCTGCATTATGGGATTATGCAAAGAAAAATAATATTGTGATCGAAGGGCTCAGCGAGCCGGTGGATGATATTGAAGAACTGACCGAAGATGAGGATTGATAAGGTCTTGTAGAATATAATACAAAATCTCTGCTGTAAAATGACAAAATTGCATGTTTTTATCCTTCCATTTGTGCTATACTTGACAGTATCACGGATGCTGATTTCAGTTCTGTGATGAATTTAACATAAAACAGGTTTCACAGGAGGAAACAATGGCAATTTTAGTTACAGGCGGTGCCGGCTATATCGGCAGCCATACATGTGTTGAATTATTAAATGCAGGCTATGAAGTAGTTGTTGTGGACAACTTATACAATTCAAGCGAGAAAGCTGTTAAGCGTGTTGAAGAGATTACAGGTAAGCATGTAACATTTTATGAAGCGGATATTCTTGACCGAGAAGCAATGGAAAAGATTTTTGAGAATGAAACCATCGATTCCGTTATTCATTTTGCCGGTTTAAAAGCCGTTGGCGAGTCCGTTGCAAAACCTCTGGAATATTATTACAATAACATTACCGGTACTCTGGTATTATGTGATGTCATGAGAAAGCACGGATGCAAGAATATCGTATTCAGTTCCTCTGCAACCGTATATGGGGATCCGGCATTTGTTCCGATCACAGAAGAGTGTCCGAAGGGTAAGATTACCAATCCTTATGGTCAGACCAAGGGGATGCTGGAACAGATCCTGACTGACTTCAATGTGGCTGATCCGGAATGGAATGTGATTCTTCTTCGCTACTTTAACCCGATTGGAGCTCATAAGTCCGGCATGATCGGTGAAGATCCCAAGGGTATCCCCAACAACCTTCTGCCATATATTGCACAGGTTGCCATCGGCAAGAGAGAATGCCTGAGTGTGTTCGGCAATGATTACAATACACCCGATGGAACCGGTGTGAGAGACTATATCCATGTGGTGGATCTGGCAATCGGCCATGTAAAAGCTATTGAAAAACTGAAGGATAAGCAGGGGGTACTGATCTATAACCTGGGTACAGGAAAGGGATACACTGTCCTTCAGGTGGTTCATGCATTTGAAAAGGCATGCGGACATGCCATCAATTATAAGATTGTGGACAGAAGACCCGGTGATATCGACTGCTGTTATGCAGATCCCGCAAAGGCAAAAGCTGAACTGGGATGGGAAGCACAGTACGGTATTGACGAAATGTGCCGTGATTCCTGGAACTGGCAGTCAAAGAATCCGAACGGATATAATGAAAATTAATTCCTGCGTTTGGGATACAATCAGAAAGAAAGGGCAGTTTGAAAGGACTGCTCTTTTTTTTCTTGCATTCTATGGACTGGTGTGATAAGATTATGTATCATGCGTTAGTTCTGTAAAGACAGAAAGAAGCAGACAGCCGTGATGGAAACGAATCAGGTATCTGTTCAGTCTGAAGTATTTTCGTGAGGAGAAGGTATACACAGACTGTTACAATAAAAAGGAGGTAATTCAGATGTTTCTGAGCGCATTTATTGAATCTGCAGTAAAATTTGTTGTTTATGCTGCTATCGTTGTTGCGGGATTTATCGCAGGTGCGAAGTACCATGACAGCAAGAAGGGTGCAAAATAAATCTGAATAGGCAACCTTCCATGCTGCACAGAAGATGCAGGTATTATACCTGCATCTTTTGGCGTACATGGGATGTTTGAACTGCCGCCTGATAAGAGAATTTACACAGTATGAGAAAGGAAGCGTACTTACAGTGAAAAAATACAGTGTTAATGAATTAAGACAGATGTTCCTGGATTTCTTTGAAACCAAAGGTCATCTTTGCAAAAGCAGTTACTCACTTGTTCCTCACAATGATAACAGTGTACTGCTGATTCCTGCCGGAATGGCACCGTTAAAGCCCTATTTTACCGGTCAGGAAGTACCGCCCCGCACACGTATGGCAACCTGCCAGAAGTGTGTACGTACCGGTGATATTGAAAATGTAGGTGTAACAGCCCGCCATCTGACATTTTTCGAAATGCTGGGCAACTTCTCCTTCGGTGATTACTTTAAGACAGAAGCAATTCACTGGTCATGGGAGTTCCTGACAGAAGTTGTGGGTCTGGATGCAGACAGACTGTATCCTTCCATCTATGAAGATGATGATGAAGCATTTGAAATCTGGAATAAAGAGATGGGAATCCCGGCAGAACGGATTTTCCGTTTTGGCAAGGAAGATAACTTCTGGGAACATGGTTCAGGTCCCTGCGGCCCCTGTTCAGAAATCTACTATGATCGCGGTGAAAAATATGGCTGCGGTAAGGAAGGCTGTACAGTAGGCTGTGACTGTGACCGTTACATGGAAGTATGGAATAACGTATTTACACAGTTCAACGGTGACGGCAACGGCAATTACGTGGAACTGGAGAATAAAAACATTGATACCGGTATGGGTCTGGAACGTCTCGCAGTGGTTGTTCAGGACGTGGATTCTGTATTCAGTATTGATACTTTTGTTGCACTTCGTGATGAAGTCTGCAAATTTGCAGGTATCCGTTACGGCGAAGATCCGAAGAAGGATGTTTCTATCCGTGTAATTGTTGATCACATTCGTTCTGTAAGTCATATGCTTTCCGATGGTATCATGCCCTCCAACGAAGGACGCGGCTATGTATTAAGACGTCTGCTGCGCCGTGCTGCACGTCATGGCCGTCTGCTTGGTATTGAAGGTTCTTTCCTGAAAACACTGAGCAATACCGTCATTGAAACATCCAAAGATGGTTATCCGGCACTGGAAGAAAAGAAAGCACTGATCAATACCGTTATCGGTACAGAAGAAGAAAGCTTTGCACGTACCATTGATCAGGGCCTCAGCATTCTGGCTGAACTGGAAGAATCTCTGGCTGCAAAAGATGAAAAGGTGCTGGCCGGTGAAGATGCATTCCGTCTGTACGACACCTATGGTTTCCCCATTGATCTGACCAAGGAAATTCTTTTCGAAAAAGGCATTTCCATTGACGAAGAAGGATTCACCAGATGCATGGAAGAACAGAAGGAACTGGCCAGAAGCAGACGTAAGAAATCCAATTATATGGGTGCGGATGCAACGGTTTACGATGAAATCGATCCTGCCATTACTTCTGAATTTACAGGCTATGATAAACTGACTGCTGACGGAAAGATTCTGGTTATCACCAGAGTGACAGATGAAGAAACCGGTGCAGCTGAGATTTCACAGGCACTGGCAGAAGGAGATCAGGGTACTCTGATTCTGGATCAGACTACTTTCTATGCAACCATGGGCGGACAGAAGGCAGATACCGGTGTGATCACAAAAGCTGATGCAGAATTTAAGGTGAATGATACCATTAAGTTAAAAGGCGGCAAGATCGGTCATGTTGGTGTTGTTACAAAGGGTATGTTCGCAGTGAATGAAACCGTAACCACATCTGTATGTTCTGCTAACCGAGGCGATACGGCAAAGAACCACAGTGCAACCCATCTGCTCCAGGCAGCTCTTCGTAAGGTACTCGGCAATCACGTGGAACAGGCCGGCTCTCTGGTAGAAGCAGGCAGACTGCGTTTTGACTTCTCTCATTTCCAGGCTATGACCGCTGAAGAAATTGCGGAAACAGAAAAACTGGTTAATGAATCCATTGCAGAAGCCATTCCGGTTGTTACCAATGTCATGAATATTGAAGAAGCAAAGAAATCCGGTGCCATGGCTCTCTTTGGTGAGAAATATGATCAGGATGTCCGTGTTGTATGCATGGGAGATGTATCCAAAGAACTGTGCGGCGGTACCCATGTGGCAAATACATCTGCAATCGGATCCTTCAAGATTATTTCCGAAAGCGGTATTGCAGCAGGTGTACGCCGAATCGAAGCTCTGACAGGAAAAGGCGTAACCGCTTATTACAATGAACTGGAAGAGAAACTGAATGCAGCCGCAAAAGCAGCGAAGTGATAGAGGAGCATAATAATGAAGAGC
>JBJELP010000260.1:0-7056 GCA_051879215.1 Lachnospiraceae bacterium | reverse complement strand
GTAGAGCACTTGACTTTTAATCAAGTTGTCCGGGGTTCGAGTCCCCGGTGTCTCACTGAAAAGTTAATCTTATGAAGGCATAACTTACGGATGTAGGTTATGTCTTTTTTTGTGTCTTTTTTTGACAGAAGAAATATAGATATATAGTAGATATATAACTGAAAAAACAGCAGCCTGAGAAATTCTCAGGCTGCTGTTTTTTAAATAAAGGGATGTTATCCATCATCCATCCAACATTAGTATTTAAAAATTGCCACTCCAAAGGCTGGAAGGGGATAATTTAAACGATAAGGAAGATTATCGCAGATTTCGGAAGCAACGGTATAGGTATCGCTCTTTTCCGGTTTTGTAATCAGTCCTCTGGTTTCATCCATGATCAGTTTGTATTTGCCATTCACAGGGGCTCCAACTGCATAGTCAGGATAAGATACAGGTGTAAAGTTCAGGATGAAAAGAAGGTTATTACCTGCTTTTTCAGAGGTTCGTACAAAGCTGTAGATACTTCGTTTATTATCAGAGGTATTGATCCACTGGAAACTCTTCAGCGGCAGTCTGTCATCGGTCAGACAATCAAAAGTTTTATACACTGAAAGAAGATCACGTGTAAAATCCTGAAGGTTTCTGTGTCTGGAAGTATATTGCAGGAACCAGTCAATCTGCTTGTCTCTTTCCCAGCTGCTGTTCTGACCGAAATCCTGTCCCATAAAAATCAGTTTTTTACCGGGATGTCCGATAAAATAAGCATATGCTACTTTTAAGGTACTGATTTTGTTTGCATCTTTACCGGATATCTGCTGATAAAGGGATCCTTTCGGCGTTGTAACAGCGCTGTGAGGCAACGGCAGGATGGAAGGTGTCATATTTTTTGCTGTTGCTTCGGATGTCATACTTTCGTGATTAAACTGACGGAAATAAGGATCGTATTTTAAATAATCCAGGAACTGGTTCATCCATTTGATATTCCATCTGAAAGTAAAACCAAGTCCGTTCTGTTCAACAGGATCTGTCAGTCCGGGCCAGCAGGTAGATTCATCTGCAATCATAAGTACACCGGGATTTCTTTTCTGCATCATGCTGTTCAGGTGACGGAAAAACTCCACAGCATCCAGATTTTCAATACCACCTTTATTGTTGACTGCATGTTTCTTGTTTTTCATTCCGTAGTCCAGATACAGCATGGAAGAAAGGGAATCTGCATGCAGACCATCGATATGGAACTGCTCCACCCAGAACATGGCATTGGAAATCAGAAAATTACTTACCTGATTTCTGCCAAGGTCGAATGCCCGTGCAGAATACTCAGGTACATCCCTTTTTAATGTATCCGCATATTCATAAACATGATCACCGTCAAAACTGATCAGGCCGTGCGAGTCAAGGGCGAAATATGCCGGCGTCCAGTTGAGAATTACACCGATATTGTTGTTGTGAAGCGCATTTACAAGGTATGCAAAATCTTCAGGAGAGCCGTAACGGGAATTGGGGGCAAAGTACCCGGTCACCATTTTCCCGTAATTGACATCTGATAAATGTTCCGGAATACCAATCAGTTCAACGTGGGTATACCCCATGTCCTGAACATAGGAAACAAGATCAGCTGCAATTTCACGATAAGTGAAGTACCAGCTTCCGTGTTCATCGCGGTGTTTTTTCCATGATCCGGGATGTAATTCATAAATTGCTATGGGAGCCTGTGTATAGTTCTGCTTGCTGCGTTTGTTCAGCCAGCGTTTATCACTCCAGTGAAATTTACTGCAATCTGTGATAATGGAAGCGGTTCCGGGCTTTAATTCAGATGAATTTGCATAAGGATCTGCTTTGTATATAATTCGATCATCAGGTGTTTTTATCGCATATTTGTAGATTTCTCCGGGTTTTGCGGATGGACAGAAGATTTCAAAAATACCACTGTCATCTGCCCGTGTCATGACGTCTGATGTAATATCCCAGTTGTTAAAATTACCAACGAGACTTACAGACTTCGCATTGGGTGCCCAGACAGCAAAAAACACACCGCTTTTGCCGTTCAATCTGCCGGGATGTGAACCTAATTTTTTATATATTTCATAATGCGTACCATGTCCAAAAAGATAGCGATCCATTTCAGATAAAAATCCAGTAGTTTTCATTGTAGCTCCCTTCTTTTTCTTGGTGTAAATGGAACTGAGCGCATAAGACACAATTCTGAAAATATTATATTACGTATTTTTTCATTTTGCAATAGAAGAAAAAATTTAAGTGTAAAAATAAAAATTTTATAAAATTATTAAATACATGTGAATAAAAAATAAAATAAAAATACCTATATTGACATGATTTGAAAATAAGATTATAATACGAGTCGAACTTAAAAACACACATGATACAAAAAGGAGCACATATGAAATATTTTGCAATTGGTATCTGGGATGATAATACGGAATACGGATTGCGTCTGGCAGAGTATTTGATGCATTGTACGGAATACCAGATACAGATTATGACTTTTTCAGAACTGCGTCAGCTGGTGAAGTGGATCAGGAAACATCGTCTGGATGTTCTGATCACAGGTGGAGATAACGCTCTGGAGGAGATTCGACACATGTATTATGAGGATGTATTCTCAGATCAGAAAGAGGAGGTACAGGATCTTGTTTCAGCGGTGATTGAACTGCAGGATAAAGTTATGGAACCGGTAGAAACAGGCAGAAACCATTATAAGGTCAGTCGCTACTGGTCTTCACTGAATCTTATGAATTTTATAATCGGGACAGTACTGAAGATTCCGGATTCCTCTGGTATTTATGGAAAGCGGCGGGAGAAATATGGAGAGAGTATTCCTGATTCCGGCAGGATGAACAGGAGAAATAATGTGGATATTATTGGTATTTTTTCACCGGTTTCCAGGTGTGGGAAGACCACTTTGTCGGTGGCATTCACCCAGCTTCTGGGAGAGACAGAGCGATCTCTGATGATATGTATGGATCAGTATTCAGAGATTTTCAGCAGTGAACAGGATAATCTGTCGGATCTGATTTTCCGCATGGGGACTGCGTGCAGCACGGAATCGGAATCACAGCAGGATCTGTTTTCCGACTATGTCCGGAACTGGAATCAGATGGAATACATACCGTCTCCGGTATATGAAGATGATCTGAACCAGATTTCTTCCCTTCAGATGGTCGATGTGCTGAAACTGCTGAAGGAGCAAAGCAGATACCGGTATATTGTCGTTGATATCCGAACCGGTATGGATAACCTGCAGGAGATTCTGCAGCAGTGTGATCAGATTTTTATGCCGGATCCGGGAGATACCGTTTCATCCAGTAAAATTCATATGTTTGAGGAATTAATGAGAAAACAGCGTGTTCAGGAAACGGAAGAGGAGGAATTCCTTTTAAACAGAATACATAAGGTACGATTACCCGAGGTCATTCAGACCAATACCCTGGAAAATTATTATAAAGAACTGGGATGGAGCAGCTTTGGCAAATGTGTCAGAGAAGTGATGGAGCGATATGACGTGGGAGGAATCGAAAATCGTGGATGAAACAGGGAATGAAATGCAGCGTTGTATTGTCATGGAACTGGCTGGTACGGATCATATTTCCGACGCAGAGCTGTACCGGAAAATTGATGAAGTCATACAGAGGGAAAGTGTCAGAACACATTTTTCCCTGAACAGGAGACTGCAGTACAGACAGGAACTGTTCTACGCCATAAGAGGGCTGGATCTGATTGATGAATTACTGGAAAATCCGTCTGTTACGGAAATTATGATCAATGGTCATAAGGATATTTTTATTGAACAGAATGGACGGATCAGGAAATACGGAAAGCAGTTTTCTTCCGAAAACCGGTTAAATGATATCATTCAGAAAATGATATCGGATGCCAATCGCGTGGTAAATGAAACGACTCCGATTGCAGATGCCAGATTAAAGGATGGATCCCGTATGAATGTGGTTCTGCCGCCGATATCTCTGAATGGTCCATCGGTCACCATTCGAAAGTTTCCGGAACAGTTTACCATGACCCAGCTGATTGAAAAAGGAACACTGACAGAGGAGTGTGCAGAATTTTTAAAGAAGCTGGTCAGGTCTCGCTACAATATTTTTATCAGCGGCGGAACAGGGGCAGGGAAAACAACATTTCTGAATTCTCTGGCTGCATATATTCCGGCGGGAGAACGGATTATCACCATTGAGGATTCTGCGGAACTGCAGCTTGCAGTACCGGATCTGGTCCGTATGGAGGTCAGATACAGCAATATGGAAGGAAAGAATGAGATCCGGATCCGTGATCTGATCCGTGCAGCTTTGCGTATGCGTCCCGATCGGATTATTGTAGGAGAAGTACGATCCGAAGAAGCCATTGATATGCTGCAGGCCATGAATACGGGGCATGATGGAAGTATTTCCACGGGACATGCCAACAGTTCGGAAGACATGCTGCTGCGTCTGGAAACCATGATTCTGATGTCAGGTTCTTCCGGAATGCCTCTGGAAGCAATCCGGGCACAGATTGCGTCGGCCATAGATATTCTGATTCATCTGGAACGATTCCGGGACGGAAGCCGGAAAGTGGTATCGGTGGAGGAAATTATTGGATATCAGGAAGGAAAAATTAAAACCCAGGAGTTGTTTATCTTCGACAGGACGAAAGAAACGCTGGTTCGAAGTGATCACAGACTGGTTCATACCGGAAAACTGCAGAAATCAGAACTCTGATTTGTATCGTTTATCAGGACCCGAGTGGTGCAGGGTATTTGCAGAAGGAATTGGAATCAGTTTCTTTCTGACCGTTACATTTTTTAAGGATCTCACCATGATATGGATTGCCGTTCCGATTATTGCCTTGTATGTTCGATATGCGGTGACATCAAGAATTGAATCCGGAAAAAGAATACTGGAAAGACAATTTAAGGATGCTGTTTTTTCTATGGTATCTTCCCTTCAGGCGGGAATTTCTTTTCCCAATGCCATAAAGGATGCAGGTATTATGATTGCCGGAATTTATGGTGAAGACAGTATGCTGGCAGGTGTCCTCCGGAAAATGATATGGGAACAGGAACTGAATATTCCCATGGATGAGATCTTGAAAGATATGGTGCAGCAGTGCCAGCTGGACAGCGTCAGAAGATTTGCGGATGTGGTGCGTATTACAGGACGATATGGAGGGAATCTTCCGGGGATTCTGAAGGAACTGGCAGATGGTATGGATACGGGGATTGCCATACGGGAAGAACTGTTGTCGGTGACAACTGCTGTTCGATATGAGTCCTATGCAATGGATGCAGTACCTGTGGGTATTATATGGTACATGAATCTGACGGCACCGTCCTTTTTAACCATTTTATATACGTCAGCAGCGGGAAAACTGTTTATGATGGTCTGTCTGATCGTATATGCGTCAGTGGTATGCTGGCAGTTTCAGATTTTGAAACGGATTTCATAATATGGATAAAAGAAATGTACCGGGTGAAAAACAAGGTCAGAGAAAGGAATGGATTTGAAAGTGGGAATGATATTGCTGCTGCTGGCAGTGTATCTTGTTGCTGCCGGCAGAAAATACAGATCCGGATTCCGTACAGATCCTTTTCCGGTAAAGTGGATAAAAGCAGCGGGATACGCTCTGTATCGAAAAATCTCCTGGATACGCGGTAAGGATAAAGAGGATATCCGGAGTCAGAAAGTATTTCACATGCTGCAGAAACGGTATGGAGCTGCAGAGGCTGAGAAGGAATGGGTACAATATCAGGCAACACGATATGCATGGATGCTTATGGGTGTGATCGGAATCGGTATTCTTGTCTGGATCGGCAGGTCGGAAGATTTACTGAGGAATACCACCATTGCATCATTGGATCGTCCGGCTTATGGAAAAGATTCGGAATCCTACCATCTGCAATGTGAAAACAGTGAAGGCGAAGAACAGGACATTGAACTGGAACTGCGGGCAGTACAGTATTCCGAAGAAGAAATACAGGAGCTGTTTGCCCGGTATCAATCCATTCTGGAACAGAAGGTGGCAGGGGATAATCCTTCGCTGGATCAGGTAGGGAGAAATCTGGATTTTTCACCGGAAGCAGGATGGGAAGCCATCGAAGTCAGCTGGACCAGTTCGGATTACGATGTCATTTCCGAAGACGGAATTCTGAACCTTTCCAACGTTTCAGAAGGAGAGACAGATATGATGCTGTATCTTACTCTGAGTTATGAAGACGATCAGGAAATGTATCAGGTTCCGATTACGGTTGTAAAAAATGAGGATAATTATAAAGAAAGTCTGCAGGAGTATCTGAAACGGGCAGAAGAAGGAGACAGAACCAGCGGCCGTTTTACACTTCCGGGAGAATACGACGGAAAAGAACTGACATACAGGGAAAAAAGAGATCTGTCCGGATTATATGGATTCATGGTACTTCTTGCTGCAGTGGTTGTCTGGAAATGGCAGGAACAATCGGGCAAGCTGAAAGAATTTCAGGAACACAGGGAAAATCAGATGCGGATGGATTATCCGGATATTCTTTCGGAACTGATGATTTACGTAAAGGCCGGTCTGCCGGTAAAGAATGCCTGGAGCAAGATGGTGCATGAATATGAAAAGCAGAAGGCAGCCGGAGGAAGTATTCGATTTGCCCTGGAAGAAATAAAGACTGTATTGCAGGAAATGGACCAGGGATATGGAGAAAGTGAGGCATATGTACGGTTTGGGAAAAAATGTGAAATCCCACAGTATGTAAAACTTGGAAATCTGCTTCATCAGAACAGCAGAAAAGGAAGCGGTGTTCTGATGGAGCTGCTGAAAAGAGAACAGATTGAAGCGCAGGAAGCCAGGAAGAGGCAGATTCGTGCAGCAGGAGAAGCTGCGGGGAGCAAATTGATGATGCCAATGATCGTACTGTTCATTCTGGTCATGATCATTATTATGGTTCCGGCCTTCATGTCTTTCAGCATAACTTAACAATTCTATGGAGGAAATTACAGAAATGAAAGAGATTATGAATTATTTTTACGGAAGAATGAGAATGGTATTATCACGGGATCTGAAAGGAGTGGGAACCATAGAAATTAT
>JBJELP010000259.1:0-7089 GCA_051879215.1 Lachnospiraceae bacterium | reverse complement strand
GTTTGCTTCGCAAACCGAATCCGGCGCCAAATCTCCGCAAGCGTCGATTTGAATAATTTAAAAAAGACTGTTATACGTTTCAATACCTGTAAGCTGAATGGATATGGTATCGAAAAATGTAACAGTCTTTTTGTATTGTTTTAGTACCCATTTACAGGGCAAGTTCCTGAATTAACTGAACGACCTTTCCAACTGCATTGGACTGGCTGCTGTTTTTCATTGCCTGGATATAGGTTTCCCGGTTCTGATAAAGATCGTTCACCGCTTTGTACAGTGTTTCTGAGGTAAGATTTTCTTCTTCAAGCACGTCACTGAAGCCCTGTTTTTTAAAGGATTTTGCATTCAGAATCTGGTCACCACGGCTGGCTGCAGCGGATAAGGGAATCAGAAGTGCAGGCTTCTGTAAAGCAAGGAGTTCACAGATGGCGTTGGCACCGGCTCTGGAAATAATGATATCAGCCATCGCGAAAAGGTGTTTCAGAGGATCACTCATATATTCATACTGTACATAACCGGGCATGGAGGTTAAGGTTTCGTCCAGATTTCCTTTTCCGCAAAGATGTACAATCTGATAGTTCTTCAGAAGATCAGGGAGAATGGAACGTACGGCCTGATTTACTTTTACGGATCCAAGGCTTCCTCCGATAATTAAAAGTACCGGTTTTGATCGATCAAATCCCGTGAGACGCAGACCTTCTTCCACGGATCCGGTCAGCAGTTCTTCACGGATGGGACATCCGGTGAGGACGGCCTTATCCTCAGGGAGATAGGAAATCGTTTCCGGGAAGTTGCAGCAGATTTTACTGCAGAAAGAAAGCGATATCTTATTGGCCAAACCGGGAGTCATATCGGATTCATGGGATATGACAGGAATACCGGCACGGCTTGCAGCAATAACAACAGGGACTGCCACAAATCCGCCTTTTGAAAATACGACATCGGGTTTCAGTTTTTTCATCAGGTGTCTTGCTTCAAAATACCCTTTGATTACACGGAATGGGTCTGTGAAGTTTTTCAGATCAAAGTAGCGGCGAAGTTTGCCGGATGAAATTCCGTAGTAAGGAATTCCGGCTTTTTCCACCAGTTCCTTTTCCATGCCGTTATAAGAACCGATATAGGATACTTCAAAGCCTTTTTTTTCAAGTTCGGGACGAAGCGCCAGATTGGGAGTTACATGTCCGGCAGTGCCTCCTCCTGTCAAAATGATTTTTTTGGCCATGGTTTCAAGACCTTTCTATATGATTTATAGTGCTGATAGATTATTTTTCTGCATACTGTTCTTTATAGGCTTTTAATGCTGAGGCAAGCTGGTCGGGACAGGATGTGGGTTTGCGTCCGCAGGTAACGCCTTCCAGTCTCGCGATTACGTCATTGATATCCATGCCTTCTACCAGTTTGCTGATCCCTTTCAGGTTGCCATTGCAGCCGCCGGTGAATTCCACATGGGTAAGTTTGTTATCCTGTACATCGAATGTAATTAAAGATGAGCAGGTTCCTTTTGTTTTATACTGTAACATAATATGTTCCCTCCTGTAAAAAAATCAGTATATTTATTTCCTCCGCCTTGCAGACTGAAGATTTATCCTGTACGAAACAGTTTGTTTTTGTGTGAGCCATACCGGTCAGATGAAATATCAAAGGCATTATAACACAAAATCAGATCAGGGGGCAACGTTGACGAATGAATTTTTCGAAGGTATACTAAATCTCAGTTACGGAACAGTAACTCAATGTGATAAGAGAGGAAAAACCATTTTCAGAAGGGAGAGACAGCTCGGGACAGAGCTGCAGATCGAATATGTTAGCAATTATTGGTGCAATGGATGAAGAAGTCAGCAAGATTAAGGAATGTATGAGGGAAACAGTAATTGAAAGAAAAGCCGGAATGGAGTTTTACTGCGGCAAACTTTCAGGAAAGGATGCAGTGGTTGTCCGCTGCGGTATCGGAAAGGTAAATGCAGGTATCTGCGCACAGATTCTAGCAGACTGTTATCATGCAGATATGATGATCAACACAGGCATTGCAGGTTCTTTACAGAATCAGATTGACATCGGTGATATTGTGTTATCCAGTGACACTTTACAGCATGATATGGATGCAACCGGATTTGGTTATGCTCCCGGTGTGATTCCGCGGATGGAGGAATCTGTATTTAAGGCAGATGAGAAGCTGATCCGTATTGCGGAGGCAGCGTGCAGAAAAGTGAATCCTGAAATCGGAGTTCATGTTGGCCGTGTTGTCAGCGGTGATCAGTTTATTTCAGATAAGGATAAGAAAAAATGGCTCATTGAGAATTTCAATGGTTTCTGCTGTGAAATGGAAGGTGCAGCGATTGCACAGGCCGCTTATCTAAATGAAATTCCTTTTCTGATCGTCCGGGCGATTTCTGATAAAGCAGATGACAGTGCATCCGTGGATTATCCGGAATTTGAAGCAAAGGCGATTATCCACAGCGTGAATCTGATTCTGGAAATGGCGCAGCAGCTGTAAGATAAATGTTGCCATATTCACTGTATCGTGATATTATATTTATAAGAAAGAGGTGTTCACATTGCCGGTACTATCCAGATTTTACGGTATTGTTATTCGAATGTATTTTAGACAAAGCGAACATAACCCACCGCATATTCATGCGATTTATGGAGAAGATGTGGCTGCTATTGATTTTCAGACAGGTGAAGTACTGGAAGGTTATCTTCCTCCGAAAGCTATGGAATTGGTTGGTGAATGGATCAGCCTTCATAAAGACGAATTGTTGAACATATGGAATACGCAGGAGTTTACTAAAATTGAACCGCTCAAGTAGGAGGTGGAGTGCATGTTTCATAAGATTAAAGATATAAGAGCATTGCCGGACCTGAGATTAAGTGTTCAGTTTTCTGAAGGTATTACGAAGATTTATAACATGAAGCCATTGATTGAACAGATCCCTGTATTTGATGAACTTCGGAGAGATGAAGATTTGTTTTATTCTGTTTCCGTTGATACTGGCGGATATGGGGTTATATGGAATGATGATCTGGATCTTTCCTGTGATGAACTGTGGGATAACGGTGAACAGATAGAGACGCCTTTTGATGGTCTGCTTGCACTTGGCGACGCAACGGAATTATGGAAACTGAATGAAAGTACATTACGAAAAGCAATTGCTTATGGAAAGCTGATTCCAGGGGTAGATGTATGCAAATATGGAAAGCAATGGGTTATTTCCATTAAGGCTATGGAACGAGAGTATGGAAAAATGGAAGTAAGTTAAATACGGCTACACCCTTGTTGAAGGTTTGTTTCTGTAATAAATGGTTGAGAAAGAAAGAACCCTGTCAATGTTTGTCTTACGATTTTAGTCCTGTTAATCTTTTCAAGAATCCTGTAAATGTGTATAATTACATTTGTAAAAACTCTGACAGATCAGAAGCAGGAGGTAACTAAGTGGAGAGATTTCTAACATCGGATATTCCTGTTTATGTAATGGCAGTGATTACTCTTTCGGGAATCCTGATTACATTGGCAGCGGGAATGTATTATCAGCAAATGATAAGACAGACGGAAAATATGCTGGGCGTTCGCTATGCATTTTTACAGCAGATAAAAAATAAATTTGAAAATACATACCGATTAAATAAGGGGATTGAAGATATTTCTTTATTTGTGGACAGGCAGCTGAAAGAGAGCAGAATCTTACTGATGAGTACGGAAACAGCAGGAAAAGCATCTTTAAAGGCTGCCTGTCTTTGTCTTCTTCTGGGGACAGGACTCTATGTTTTACAGGGAATGTTTCATGCTGCGGAAACGGAGATGAGCCGCATCATAACCGTGACAGCGGTATGTGTCATTGCCGGTTTCAGTATCCATGTTTTGGCAGATGTGGCGGACAAAAGAGAAAGACTTTGCCTGCAGCTGACAGAGTATTGCGTCAATACCTTTGCAAAGCGGCTGGATCGAAACAGTGAGGAAGAAAAATATATCCGTTCAGAAAATGATTCGATCCATAACAGAAAGGTGTTCAGAAGAAAGCCGGATGAAGAGATGAGGGACATCAGAAGGAAAGAAGAAAATGACAGGAAAGTCATAAGGAATAACAGGAATTTTGAACACTCGGATATGGAATCGGATGATGACAGTTACAACAAAAAAATCCGTGATCATGAGGAACGGAAGGAAAAGGCTGCGCGCCTGGAAAAAGCGGCTTCGGATCAGCCGCCGTTTTCAGAGGATGATCTGCAGTATCTGAAGCAGAGCCTGGAAAGACTTGCAGCGGGAAGAGAAAAAAATGCATCCAAAAAACATAAGTTTACCTCTGAGGATGAGGCAGTGGTGGATGAGATTTTAAGAGAATATTTTGAATAAAGGGTAATAAAGCAGAAGGTATATTTTGTATATCTTCTGTTTTTTTTTTACAATTTTTATAGTGTATTTTAATCACAGATGAACCATGGATCGTATTGCAGATTGTAACAATACATGAAAAAAACAGGTAAAAAAATACTAAACATATTGAAAAATAACGGTAAAAGCGTTACTATTAATGTATGAGGAATTTTGTGTATAAAATAAATTTTCAATCAGGAAAAACAGGTATTCGTGAATTTTTTTGGCGTTTATGCAGAATATCTGAAACATTCCGGAGAAGAAAAAAAGATAGACTGAGGTGTTGTAATATGACAGAAGAAGTGGAACTTCGTAAATTAAAAAGAGCAGATCTTCTGGAGATGCTGATTGAACAGAGTAAAGAGGTGGAGTCTCTGAAAGGGCGGATTCAGGAACTGGAAGGGAAGCTTGAGAATAGAACAATCCAGCTGGATAAAGCAGGAACCATCGCAGAAGCGGCTTTTCAGATGAACGGTGTTCTGGAAGCGGCAGAAGCTGCGGCACGGCAGTATCTGGACAATATCAAACAGCTTAGTGAACGTCAGGAAGCAATCTGTGCACAGAAGACAGAAGAAACAGAAGCCTACGTGAATAAGCTGAAAACAGATACAGAGACAGCATGTTCTGAAAAAGAAAGAAGTACGGCAGATAAGTGTTCTGCCATGGAGATGGCTCTGAAAGAACGTTGTGATCTGATGAAGGAAGAAACAAAGGCGAAGTGCGATGCACTGGAACAGACCACACAGAGCAGATGTGCAGAGCTGGACGAGACCACAAAAGCCAAATGCGCGGAACTGGAGGAAAGCATAAAGGCCAGATGTGCAGAACTGGAGGAAAGTACAAAGGCCAGATGCACGGAACTGGAAGAACGTACAAAAAGCAAATGTGCGAAACTGAGTGAAGATACGTCGATTCGATGTACACAGCTGGAACAGGAAACCAGTGAAAAATGCGAACGACTGACAAAAGAAAGTGAAGAAAAAAGTGCTGCCCGCATACAGGAGGCAGAGGATTACTACCGTACAATGACAGAAAAAGCGGAGCGGGATGTGGAGACACGCTGGGAAATGCTTTCACAGCGTCTTGAGGATTTCTACCGTGCCCATGAAGGACTTCGTGAATTACTGACTGCCAACGGCGGTATTCAGAGAGAAGAAGAATGAAACAAGGAAAAAAAAGCCTGAAGGTTCCTCCCATTGACCAGCTGGAAACGGAGTTGAAGAGAGAACGTTACTGGAAAAGCTATGGGGCAACACTGCGGAGTACGATCTATGCTCTGATTACAGTTGCAGCTGTGGCAGTTCTTGTGGCAACCCTTTTGCTTCCGGTTCTTCAGATATACGGATCATCCATGACACCGACCCTGGTGGACGGAGATATCGTAGTATCTCTGAAGGAATCCAACCTCCAGAAACAGGATGTTATCGCTTTTTATTACAATAATAAGATACTGGTAAAGCGTGTCATTGCAAGAGCGGGAGAATGGGTGGATATCGATGAAGAAGGAAATGTGACAGTGAACGGTGAACTTCTGGAAGAACCGTATATAAAGGATAAGGCACTGGGAGAATGTGATATTGAACTGCCCTATCAGGTACCGGAAGGAAGACTGTTTGTCATGGGAGATCATCGTTCCGTATCGGTGGACAGCCGGTCATCTGCGGTAGGCTGTGTATCGGAGGAACAGATTGTAGGAAAACTGGTATTCTGTATCTGGCCGATGAAACAATTTGGCGGGATTCATTGACTATAAGAAAAGAAGGTGACTTTATGGATTTCTCATTGCTGGAACGTGCAAAAGCATTTCTGCGTGCACAGCGAAAGAAGAATATATGGTACCGTACCATGTGCGGGCTGGCAGCAGTTGTGGTATTTGTTACAACATATATGCTGATCCTTCCTGCAATTACATTGGAAAAAGAAACGATCTGCGGAAAGGAAGCACATACACACACAGAAGAATGTTACAAAGAGGTCATAATCGCCCCTCAGAAAGTGCTGAACTGTACGAAAAAGGCTCTGGGGATCCATGAACATGAGGATGAATGCTATGATTCTGACCATAACCTGATCTGCGGATATGCTGACTTTGTTGTTCATACGCATGATGAAAACTGTTATGACAAAGATGGAAATCTGGTCTGTGAACTTCCTGAAATAAAAGAACACGAGCATACTGCGTCCTGTTATACAGAAGAAAAGGGCGAACTGACCTGCGGTCAGGAAGAAAGCGAAGGCCACCAGCACAGTGATGAGTGCTATACAGAAGAAAAAGGCGAACTGACCTGTACTGTTATAGAACATGAACATGACGAAAACTGCTATGATGCAGAAGGAAATCTGACCTGTACACAGGAAGCACATACACATAATGATGACTGCTATGAGTGGAAGCAGGTACTGGTCTGCACACAGGCAGTAAGTGCGGGTCATAGCCACACGGAAGCATGTTATGAAACTGTAAAAACATTGACCTGCGATGAGCAGGAAGCGATACTGCATGTCCATACGGATGCCTGCTATGACGAGAATGGAAAGCTGATATGCGGAAAGTTGGAAGTGATAGAACATCAGCATACGGATGCATGTTTTGAGGCGAAAGGTGAAGAGACTACAGAGAAAAAGCTGATTTGCGAAAAAGAAGAACATGAACATACAGATGAATGTTATTCGACAAGTGATGAAGACGATGCCAATGTGCCGATGTTGCTGGATGGTGA
>JBJELP010000258.1:0-7126 GCA_051879215.1 Lachnospiraceae bacterium | reverse complement strand
GAACATCGCACTTCGCAGCGTAAATTGCCAGAGCCATGATATTGAAGTAGCGGTGCCCATAGGATGCACCCTCTTTCACTTTTCGTATCCACCAATCATAAAGTGCATAAGGATTGTCTCCATGGACTTTCCCTGCGATATCCCAGTATTTCGGCGATTTATCCCCATTGACAACCACCTTCTGATACCATTCCGGGAATTTCTTCTTTGCCTCCTCCAAGGTGTACTTACTTTCCTTCCAGAGCTTCTCTTCATTCAAAACGAACCCATCCGGAACCTCCTTCGGAACGTATTCGCAGAGCTGACGGAAAGAAAACGGATGCTCATTGACCCGAAACGCCCTGACAATCGGTTCCGGCGAATCAGCCTTTGCATGACTGCCTATGACACGGAAGCCCTGATTGATGCCCTGCTGCTGCACCTTTTTCTCTGTGCTGGTGTAACCGTTCCACATCTTCCCCGTCAATGCATACTTCAACTGTTTAAGCTGGATCTTGATATACGGGTACAGACTTACCGGCTCTTCGAAGATGAAATACAGGTGAACACCATGCCCGGACAGGATAACATAATTCGGCACAGGATAGGCATGACCGACGATCGCACCGGACAGAAGGTTGTTCAGCGTGGAATCCGTCACCCCATCGAGATCAAAGATTATGGCGAACATCTTCGAGGCGTGAGCCTGCACATTCCGTCGTCCGAAATAGGTAATCCCATTCAAGAGAGAAAAGTCATCGGCCTGCTGCACCTCTTCCAGAACCTTCTCGAAAGTATCTTCAAACATCACCCTATAATGCCCAGTCTTCGCCCCCTTCTTGCGGTAATACGCAATCGGATTCGCCTTAAACTGTCCTGCAGGCTCCCCTTCCTTCTGGATCAACCCATCTCCCAGCTTAAACATATCGGTATAGACATCCATGGCCGTGACTTCATAGCCACCCCATTTCATTAAAACATCCTGAAACATACAGCAATCCTCCTTGCCACAGGGCACGTTATATTATCAATGAAGTATTTTTACCTTTCGGATAATATAAAATACCCTCACAGGGCACGTTATATTATCAATGAAGTATTTTTACCTTTCGGATAATATAAAATACCCTCACAGGGCACGTTATATTATCAATAGACTTTCTTTTACCTTTTTCATGAAACAAATAACCACCCTCCTATGGCTGGCTATATGAACAATAGACTTAATTTTACCTTTTTAGGTATAAACAGGGCCAAGCATATACCTGGCCCTATATTGATTACTTCTTTTTTTCCTTTGATTCAAATTCTTTCTGCAAGACGGTCACAATATAATTACTGACTGAGCGGTTTTCCTGTTTTGCCCGAGTTTCGATTTTTTCCTTCAGATCCAGTGGCATATTTACCAGGATTCTTGTCTTATCGCTACTTAATGCCATACAATTACCACCTTTCTAAGTGATATCTATTGTATATCATTTATTTATCACCGTCAACACCTTTTTACAGTAAAATTTTGTTATCTTTCTTATTTGAGGAAAGTTTACTTGCAAGAATTTCAAGCTCAACTTTCGTGTACTCATTCCTGCAGTCTGATATAACTGACACACCTTCTTCGATCATGAGCTGCAAAAGATCATCCGTATAATTAACTAAGCAGCTTCGCTCTTTTTCCGTTAGTTTTTCCATCTAAATCTCATCCCCTTTTGTCATGGAATATTAAAGAAATGTGAGATAATTATACCGAACATATGTTTCTATGTCAATGAAATTAAGTTGCAATTTTCATTTTTTAGTGATATATTAGTGATATCACTAAATGTAAGGAGGACAATTCCATGGATAATACACAATTTCATGTTTTACTGCTGCTGATTGTTATCGATTACCTTTCGGGAGTTCTGGTTGCCCTCTATGAGAAAAAACTCCGTTCCTCCGTAGGTAGAAAAGGTATTTTTAAGAAATTTGGAATTATTATTTGTGTAGTTTTCTGTATCTTGATAGATACACTTCAAATTAGTGGGATTCCAGAATTAGAAACTCTGATTATTCTATTCTTCACCATGAACGAATCCATTAGTATATTGGAGAATCTTAGCAAAATAGGTGTCCCTCTCCCAGGCTTTCTGAAACTGCAATTTGAAGATGCAAAAGAAAAAATTGAAAAAAATCAAAATTAGTGTTGACAAAGTGATATCACCATGATAATATGGTATTATCACTAGTGAATAACTAATTATCGCTTTATACTATTCAAAAGGAGGTATTACTTATGGCAACTACATACGAAGTTGTTCCTGTACCTGTAAATTTTGCAGCAATCGGAATTCTTGGTACTCTCACAGGTGCAGGCTTAAAGGCAGGATTAAAAAAGAGCGGCGAGGAAATTTTTGAGGAAGTCGTTGCGAAGAAATTCGGTACAAAATTTGTTCCCGTTGTGGGGTGGGTATCTTTAGCTATTGGACTGATTGCAGATGCTCTGTCTTTAGCCGGTTACTCTGGTGCTATTTTCTATGTAAAATGTGCAGTTATTGAAAGAACTAAGCACCAGGCAGGGCAGGTTTTTACCGTAACTAATGTTGAGCCACGTTCAATTGAAAGTTGGAAACTGACAAAGTAAACTAATAAAATAGGCTGTGCTTTTTTGTACAGCCTATTTTATTTTATTATAGTTTATAGCGCATATAGATATGATAATACATCCAATGTACATTAATTGCTTAAAAACATTGCTAATCGTATCATTATTGCTGAATATTAACCCGAAGTTAGCCAATGCCCCTATTATGCAAAATAAAATTGCTATGTTCAAAAGTATAACCCATTTTTTTCTCTTCATGCTTACTCCCCCTTTATACAAAAAACTATCAAAATTTAGTTGTATTGTCAACGTATAATCGTATCAATGTATATTTGACAGTAATTTGGATATGATGTATAATGCCAGTAGGCAAAACGAAGTTAATGTCCATTTGGGCAAACGAAAACCCCACGAGGTGCGAACTCGTGGGGTTTTCTATTCCGTAAAGTGGCTTATACTTTTAGGCTGGCTGCTTTACTGTTCATCTGTCCAACCATTTGCATAGATAGTGGCAAACTATCCCTGCCATGACAGAGATGAAAAACGAAGTTAATATATCCAATTTGGGTCCACCTCCTTTCTGCTGGAGGTCGCAGCATGATAATTATACCATGCTGTCAGGTTCACCGCAATGAATCGTCCTTACTGCGGTTAAAACTATTTCATCTACTGATTCCAGCACGCCGTCCGCTCCGGAGACGTACACTTTTTCCTGGCAAATATCTGTATATAAGTCCTTCGCCTGCGGGTTCAGGGGCTTGCCCAACTGCCTGATCCGTCTTAAAAGCGGTAAATTCTCTGCCTCATACAACTTCTGATTCTCCATTTTCTCATTCTCCTTTCCATACGTCACTTATCGCTGTAGGGGTAACTATGGGGTAACCATTTAAATCCCCGCATATATGGCTGCCCGGTGCCGGAAGGTGGGCCCCGCACCAGCGGGAGGACCTACATGAGGCCGGCATCCGGCCTGATCTGCCGGACAACCGCTGCCACCCACTCATACAGGCTTAAAGTTCCCAGTCATAATCACGCTGCCTCTGCCGCTGTTTCCGCCTTTGCTCTGCCTCAGCTCTTTTTCTTCCCTGCTCGATCATAGCATCAAGCCCCATTTTAGGCATCCTCCAGAGTTCTCTCCGATTGTTTTGCGCAATATTGTCCATTGTTTCCATTGCAGATTCAAGGTTTTCCCGATATGATTTCTCCAGGAAATCAAAGTAGCCATTGCTGCGCATAGCCTCCAGATAATCCTTGTACTCCACAATCCCCCAATGGTTGATATGTTGCTCGATGTTTACTTGGCTGATCACCTGGAACGCCTGCTGCAGACCTTCCTGCGCTGCTTCACCAATCTTTTTTCTGCACTCTCGCAGTGTCCATTCATCTTCTCCAAAGCGCCGTACCATCTCGTTATAGGTATCCTGGAGAAAAACTGCGTCCTGCAGCATCTTACGTGCATTTTCACCCAATTGTTCCTGTGGAATTTCATCTACTGGCAATGATATGTCGATTGAACCATCGTACTGGAGTGCATCCCGCAGCACCTTTTCCACAGCAGCTTCTTCCAGGGTTTCTTCTTCCGATTCCAGGTGAGAACGCAGCTGGCTGATCTTAAATAAAGTACCCAGCTTGTAATCGATCCGGTTATCACTCAGCATTTCACAATTTCGAACTTCTTTAATGACTTTCCTGTTATTGTTGACCCTCCAAGCGCCTTCTGGGCCGATCCAGAGCCATCTTGGTTCGAGTTCAAGCACTTTATCTACGGTTTTGTTAAAAGCGCTCTTAGAGGCGTTTTTCGCCCTCACAGCAGCCTCCTGCGCAGGGGGTCTACCTTTGCCAACATGCTGCTGCCGCATGTGACACCCCTGTACGGATAAACGGAACCTCTTTTCGTGCAATAAAACATTCTGAAATTCTGCCATCCGCTGCTTGAGGCTGATCAGGAAAGGCTTGGATGCTATAAAATTGATTTTTTTCGAGAATTTGATTTCCGGCTTCAGGCAGCTGCCTTTCGGATACATCTTGCAGCCAGGCAATAACTTTCCTTCGGCATCAAGGCATTTTTTTTTGGTGCTTCGTTTTCCATCGGCATCGAAGTACGTGTTCTGCCGTAGCACAGCGCTCTGCCTTTTTTCCTGCAGCAGCGTATTTTCTGCCACAACGATGTGACAGTGATAGTTGTTGTGCGCCTTATTCCAATGCAGTGCAACAACGTTTTCCGTGCCGGTCATTTCTTTCGCCAGATTCGAGATACGTTTGGCCAGCTCTTCCGGATCATATTTCGAAAGCTCATTGGCAAGAGCTACGATAAACTCTCTTCCTTCGCAAGGCTTTTCCTTTCCGGCTGATCTGGCAGCACTTCGGCAGTGAGCAGATAGGTCTCGCCAAAACGATTTGTCTGCAGTCATGTGAACCGCCTCGATATGTTCCTGTCGTTTTGGGTTGCTGATGTAATCCACCCGGCCTCTTACATTGCCCAGGGCGGTGGCTCTTACCATGATGTTCATCGTACCTGTTTCCTTTCCGCTGCAGCGCTGGGCAGCTCCACGCAGTGGCCCCCGGAGGGCGCAAATATACGTTGTGTAAAACGCAGTTTTATACAACGTATCTATTTGCGCTCTCAAACGGCGAGGCCTTTACCATAGCATACATCAGGCTCCATCCTTTTGCAAGCGTTTGCAGAAAAAAGGCCGTATGAAAGGATCTGATCTGGAGGGGATGATATCGCCTGCAGGAGGCCGGCACCGGGCAGCCGTTTGATGCTGTTGGCTGAAAAAATCAGCTGCCAGCTGAAAAGCCAGGAACATTCCCTGGCTTTACTTCACGAATCGAAATAGTAATCCTCAAAATCGTCCACGCTGCAGTGCAGCGCCTTGGCAAGCACGTGTCTGATCACAGGTCCGACAAATTTCATGCCGTTTTTCCCGTTTTCATAGTCTTTGATCTCGCTCAGTTTTATTCCGGTTGCTTCTGCCAGCTGCTTCTGCGTCAGTCCGGAGGCTTTTCGCAACTCTTTCAGGCTTTTCTTCGGCTCGGCAACCGGTTCTTCTTCCTGCAGAAAATCCTCAACGTGCATCTGACCTGGGATTTCGTCTGCATCTGCAGCTGGATCGGCAGCTGCACTGCTGCCAGATGGGCGAATTGCTGCCATTGGTTCTGCAGCCTCAACCGTTTCTGCTTCTTTCGGAGGGTTCTGCCGAGGCTCTGAACCGGTCTTTTCCTGCTGCTTGCAGACTTTGATGATATATGTCTTGGAGCAGCCCAGCGCCTTGCCGATTGCTGCATAGCTCATCCCTGCAGCACGCATGGATAAGATCTGTTCCTTGTCGATGCTGGCCGGTCTACCCACCTTTGAATCCGTTTCAAAATCTATCATCCAGCAGGAGCCGATCTGCTGCATGTTGGTGATATGTAATCCATTCTTTAACAGCTGCTGCAGATCCTCTGTGGTTCCTTTCCACCCTGCAACCGTGATTTTTTCTGTGCCCATGTGCTTCCTCCTTGGGTAACTTATTTTTAATTAGTTACCCTAATTGTATTATAGTACTGTCCGGTAACCTTGTCAACACATAAGTTACCCGTGTAGGAAGAAAAATAGCCAGGACAAACTTCGTTCCTGACTAATCGTTATTTCTTCCGGTAGAACCCCAGACCGACTGCCTTGAAGCTGTCCAGCTCCTGCCGGGTCTGCTCCAGCTGCTCCTTCGCAGCTTCTGCATCGGCGAGCAGCTTTGTCTGTTCTGCCTTTTCCTCAGCTGCAAGGCGTAGCTGCTGGTTCAACTCTGCAATCTGCCTCCACAGCTCCTTGTTCTCCCGCAGCAGCTCATCGTTTTCCTTTCGTAGCTGCACCTGTTCCCGGAGCTGCTCCCCGTCACCAACAACCACCGGACTGGTTCTCATCTTACCGATGAGAAAGTCGCATGCTTCATCCGTCAGCCAGGTTCCGTTCTGACCACGACGTTCAAATTGACCTGCCAGCTCATCTTCATATTTTTTCAGCAGTCGCTGCACCTGTCTATCTGTTACGCCTCGCTCTCTGGCAAAGTCTCTCAGTTTAATCATATTGCCACCCCCGACTACGTCCGACTCAGTCCGACCTTAGTCGCACTATACCATAAAAACCGCTAAATTTCAATACTTTCTTTTACTCCGTCTCCGGAGCAGCATCCCACCAGCGATAAACAGTCGGCTTACTTAGGCCGGTATCCCGGATGCAGTCGCACTTCCTGCCGTCTGGGTGCGCCGCCCGCCAATCAATAACCTTATTCTTTGCCGTTGGCCTGCCAGCATCATTTCTCCACTCTCCATCAGGATGAACAACATCACGAATTGCGCTCATTATCTTTGCATGCTGGGCCTGAGGTCTACCGTTCCGCTTATTCTTTTCAATGGAGATTCCGGCAATCTTCGAAATATCTTTCACAGGGAATGTCTTATAGCGTAAGTCGTAGCACTCCAAAGCCACCTCCACGTCATCTGCTGTGAACGGCATCTCCTCCTTCAGAGAATTCATAAACGGAATCAAATCGTAAGCATCTTCCCGCAGCTTTTCATAAGGAACAT
>JBJELP010000257.1:0-1773 GCA_051879215.1 Lachnospiraceae bacterium | reverse complement strand
AAGACCGGATGTGTAAGTAAGGACGAAGAAGCGGTATGGCTGATTGATTACTGGTGCGGAAAGGATGTTCTGGGTCTAATTAAAATGCCGTTTTGCAGACACTGGATGATGCATATCGAAGCAATGCAGCGTATTAAGAACAGATTGTGCAGGCTGGCACGAAAAGGAATCGATCCGATTGCATATTGCGGATTTTCCTGCAACCATTGCTTTTTAGGACAGTGGTGCGGCTCTTGCAGAACAAATTATAATGCCTGCTCCTTTGCGACCTGCTTCCAGGATAAGGTCTGTCCCAATGCAGCGTGCTGTCAGGCTAAGAACATCGACGGCTGTTATGAGTGTGAAGAATTGGAAGCCTGTACGAAAGGCTTTTATACTCCGGAAAATGACGGCGCAAATGCGGCAAAGGCACAGGCGATGTTTATCAAAAAGTATGGGAAGAAGGCATTTCTTACGGTTCATGACAGGCTTCACGAGAGATACGATTTTGCCAAAACGCAGGAAATTCTTGGGAAGGATATGCACGAAGGATTAAAGATACTTGAGAATACATATGAGTCGAAATAGTGATATGAGTAGTGTGGGGAGAGCTTTAAATACATAGTCTGGATTGAAGGAGGTTGCCATGCCACCAAAACCGAAATTTACGAAGGAAGAAGTAATTGATGCGGCATATGCACTTACAGAGGAAAAGGGGATTGGTTATGTTACCGCAAGGGAGATAGGGAAGAGACTGAATACAACACCTACTCCGATATTTACGTATTTCACAGGGATGGATGAGTTGAAAGAGGAGATATATCAAAGGGCGCTGAAGGAAAGTACGGACTATATCAGTGAATGTCTGCATTATATTCCGGCATTTAAGGAATTTGGACTCAGGTGGATCAGGTATGCTTATGAGCATCCGAATATTTATCGCCTTGTTTACATGATGGAGGGCATTAGTCGCCCAATCGTCGGATTTGTTAATGGGGATTTTGTTGAGTTGCTAATTCCTATGGTATCTGAAGTAAGGAAGAATTTTTGTCTCACGGAGGAAGAGGCGCAGACACTGGTAAACGAAATGTGTCTGCATGCGCAGGGGATAGCATCTGTCTGTGTACAGAATCGAAGTCAATATGATGAGGCAAGGATTAGCGAATCTCTCGGACAGGTATGCCTGTCTCTTGTAATGGGATTTTGGATAAAAAACGGAACAATCGATGTCGGCAAGGCTTCTGAAATGCTTTTACACGCGGGAGACATGCCGAAGCGATTGGATACGTAGTTTTGAAATACGGATGGACATGTCGGTAACAATACATACAACAAGAAGTATGTTCGTAAGCGACTTCGGTCGTAGATAAGATATTGAAATGAGACAGGAGGTACCTATGGTACAATCAAAGGAATGGGACTGGAAAAATGCGGAACAGGAACAATGGATGAAACCGTCCGAGGACAGCTATTATCTGGCGGCGAAATGGGCTGAGGAAGGAGCACATTCTATACTGGATTTAGGCTGCGGTCTGGGTCGGCATGCGGTATACTTTGCGGGACAGGGCTTTCAGGTGACGGCAGTGGATTTGTCCGCGGATGCTGTGGAAATCACAAGGGAGAAGGGGAAGGAAAAGCAGGTGGAGCTTAGCTGTGAGGTGGCAGATATGACAAAGCTTCCTTTTCCGGAGAATTCTTTTGACAGGGTGTTTTCTTTTCATGTGATTTCTCATCAGGATACTGCAGGTGTGCAGCGTGTAGTGGATGAGATTACAAGAGTTCTGAAACCGGACG
>JBJELP010000256.1:0-7153 GCA_051879215.1 Lachnospiraceae bacterium | reverse complement strand
GACTCAGGCAAATGTACCTTTTTGGTGGATATATCTGTGCTGGCTTTTGTGCTCGTTTGCCCCCAAATAAAGGCCGTGACTGTTATTCCGACAAAGAAAAAGTGCATTAAAAAACGTAGAGGCAGGGAACGATCAGATGCGACAGCCCCTTCAGGTTCATCGAAATGGCTTCATGCAGCTCATCAGATTTTCTTCTTCATTGATGATAGTGTTGGCCAGCTGTACACTTTCATGGGAGGCATCGGGATAGTCGTTCAGGGCTTTGCTGATTCCCTGAATTCCCATATTGCAGCCATCCATAACCAGCTTGGCCAGCTGGCTGTCGTTCTGCTTCATCAGAATTTTCATTTCCGACATGGTCCAGGAGAAGGTTACGGCAGCCAGTCCCGGTTCTTCTTCACACCGTCCCTGTTTGGCCAGCAGAGAAGCTGCTTTGTTTTCAAGGTCATGATGGCTTTCCAGTGAGGTACAGATTACCTTATTCAGTTTCGGGTCCCTGGCGTGTTCCTGAATCTGCTTCAGGCTGTTGATGGCCATTTTCGTGCCGGAAGAGCATTCTTTTAATAATTTTACAGTATCATTTTCCATGGCATACTCCTTTGCATTCCAAATGAATTTTTATAGAACAAAGGATGTGCAGATATGGCGAAAATATGCATGGTGAGAACAGGAACAGAGAGAATATACATTGGATTATTTTCAGAAAACTGCTAGAATGAATATAAGAGCAGGATTTCGAGAGCGAACGGCACGGAGAAATAAGATATCATAATAGGAGAAAACAGTTTGGAAAAACGGTATCGTACAGAAATTCACTGCAATATAACTGCGAAGGAAAGAGAGGAAAATCAATATGTGGACGCGAAGTGAGCTGAAGGAAAGGGGAAAAAACGCCTTTTTGCGAAATTACTGGTGGTGTGTGCTGGCAGCACTGATTCTGATGCTGATTGCCGGCAGGGGCAGTTCATCAAGAGGCTCTTCCAATCAGAATAATAATCAGAATACAGCATATCAATACAATTACGTAACCGATGAAGACGGCAATATCCTTTCGGAGTTTGATATCGATGAATTTATGGAGGACGGAGAATTACCGGGTGAGATATTTGATGATACGGTCATTGGCAATACCGTAACGGACGGTTTTTTCAGCAGCATTCTGAACAACAATATTCCATCAGGAATCAGTTCATTGTTTCATGGAATCATGGGAATCACATCAATGGCATTTTTTACGGTTTTTGCTTTGCTTGCAGCTCTTGCGGGAATTGCATTATCGATTCTGGTTTTTAATCCCCTGCAGGTGGGAGGCAGAAAGTTTTTCATAAGCAACAGCAGAGCAGCATCGGAAAACAATCCGGAGAAAACAAAAGTGTCAGAATTTCTTTATGCATTCAGGGAAGGAAATTACGGAACCATCGTAACCACCATGTTTGCAAAGTCCCTGTTTGAAGCACTCTGGACGCTGTGTCTGATCATTCCCGGTATTGTAAAAGCCTATGAATACCGTATGATTCCCTATCTGCTGGCAGATCATCCCGACATGGACAGAAGAGATGCTTTTGAAACCAGCCGTTCCATGATGGACGGACACAAAATGGATGCATTTATACTGGACCTTTCCTTTATCGGATGGAAGATTCTGAGTGCATTTACCCTGAATCTCAGCGGTGTCTTCTTCTCCAATCCCTATCAGGAAGCAACCAACGCAGAATTATATCTGAGGCTGCTGAACGGGGAAAGAAATGATTATATCGGATATGACAATACATATACTGCAGGACCGGAAGACCAGAAGTTCTGGTAGGATGTGGTTGAAGCAGTAAAAACGGGAGAAAGCGGTAATTTTTCAAAAAAATTACCGATTTCTCTGTTTTTTTTAGGTCAGGGGGCCTGATACGGAGAAAGTTCATTCTCCCTGTTTTTTGTTAGGCGAATTCTCGGAATCCGTTAACCATATGTCTTCAGAATATATGGTTATTTGTTTTTATATAAAACGATACTTTCATATGGCTTTAAGGTCTCAAGTGTATCTTCCGCTATTTTCTGCGGATAATTTCCGATCAGATATTCATATTCCCGGTATAATACAGGCTCCTGCAGACGGACTTCCGCATCGGTAAGATTATTTATAACCAGAAGCTCCTGATTTTCGAAAGACCGTTTATAGACAAAGATTTCCAGCTGATTCTGATAAAGGAATGCAATGGAACCTTCCTGAATAATTGGATATTGCTTTCTTAATTGAACCAGTTTTCTGTAATAATTAAGAATGGAATCAGGATCTTTTTCCTCTTCTGCGACATTGATATATTCATGATTATCCGGTATTTCAATCCATGGTTCATTTTCTGAAAAGCCGGCATATTTTCCGGAATTCCACTGCATGGGAGTTCTGCTGTTATCTCTGGATCGCTGTCCGAGAATTTCCAGAGCTTCCTCCTGCGTCTTTCCCTCTTCCAGAAGAATATGGTAATAGTGAATACTTTCCACATCCCGGTACTGACTGATATCATGATATCCGGGATTTGTCATTCCCAATTCTTCTCCCTGGAAAATGTATGGAGTTCCTCTTAACAGATGAATGCATGTCCCGAGCATTTTCGCAGATTCTTTCCAGTACTTTTTTTCATTTCCCATACGGGAAACAATACGGGGCTGGTCATGATTGCACCAGAATAAAGCACTCCATCCATTTTGCTTTTCCATTTCGGTCTGCCATGTTTCGAACAGATTTTTTAATTCTCTGTAATCCGGTTTCATCGGCTCCCACTTATTTCCATTTTTGTAATCTACCTTCAGGTGGTGGAAGTTAAAGCACATGGACAATTCTTTTTCCTCGGGATTGGAGTAACGTATACAGTTATCCAGACTTGTGGCAGACATTTCTCCCACAGTAATGTAATCGCCGATATCCGTGTCTGCAACCAGTTCTTTCAGAAATTCATGGACATGAGGGCCATCCGAATAAAATCGTTTGCCATCTCCCAGCGTATCGTCTTCAAATATTTCCGGTTTTGAAATGAGATTCACCACATCAAACCGGAATCCTTTTATTCCTTTGTTTTTCCAGAATCGAATTACATCTTTCAGTTCTTCTCTTACCTTCGGATTTTCCCAGTTCAGATCTGCCTGTGTCACATCAAATAAATGGAGATACCATTTTTTCAGTGAAGGTACGTACTCCCAGGCCGGTCCGCCGAATTTTGACTGCCAATTGGTAGGAGGAGTTTTTGGTGAACCATCTTTAAAGATGTAATAATCCATATATTCTTTATCACCTGACAAAGCTTTCTGAAACCATTCGTGTTGTGTTGATGTATGGTTAAATACCATATCGAACATCAATCCCATACCACGTTCTTCTGCTTTTTGAATCAGTTCTTCCACGTCCTCCATGGTTCCAAATAACGGATTGATTTTCTTATAGTCTTCCACATCGTATCCATTGTCATTGAGCGGAGAAACGAAAATCGGTGTACTCCAGATATAGTCGGTTCCCAGGCTTTTTATGTAATCCAGTTTTTCAATGATTCCCCGAATATCTCCGATTCCGTCTCCGTTGCTGTCATAAAAGGATTTGGGATAAACCTGATAAATTGTATTTTTGCTGAAATCTGTCATATTTGTATCTGCCTCTTATTTATATGATGCCACAACAGTCACTTTTGCCGCTGCCTGTTTACCTGTAAAAAACTGAATGTTTTCTGCGCTGCCCGGATTCGTAATGATACATAATGTGGTATCAGGATGTCCGGCAGCTTTGATTTTGTTCCTGTTAAACTGAATCAGCGGCATTCCTGCTGAAATATGCTGTCCTTCTTTTACAAGATATTGAAATCCATCTCCCTGCATATCTACGGTATCAATTCCCACATGAAGGAGTATTTCCATTCCATTATCCATTGTCAGTCCGCAGGCATGTCCGGAATCCGGCATCAGTACATTTACCACAGCATCAACAGGTGAATACAGAATATCATCTTCAGGGATGATTGCAATTCCTTCTCCCATGATCCCTTCTGAAAAAACACCATCATTTACTTCTTTCAGTTCAATTACTCTGCCTGTTAAAAAGGCTTTTAATTCTTTTTTGGAATTTTCGTTTCTTCTTTCTGCAGAAGCAGAGACGTCAGCTGCATCACCTGATTCTGTTTCTGCTGTGATTTCGGCAGCAGGTGTATCGTTTTTCTGGACAGATGAAAGCTTTCTTTTTCCAACAAGTACTGTTAATACAAAGGGTACTGCCACTGCAATGATTGCACAGACTGCGAAATGGATCATACAGTCAGGTCGGATGGAAAGAATTCCCGGAAGTCCGCCAACTCCGATGGCATTTGCTGTTGTGCCCATTGCCACGCATACTACTGCTGCACAGGCAGAACCAATCATTCCGCATACAAAGGGAAATACATGTTTTAAATTCACACCGAAAATCGCAGGTTCTGTTACGCCCAGATAACAGGAGATACAAGCCGGAACATTTACTTCCTGTGCTTCTGTATTTTTTCTTTGAAGTGCAATCATTCCGAGAACCGCAGATCCCTGTGCGATATTTGAAAGTGCAATCATTGGCCACAGCATGGTTCCGCCGTAATCTGCGATCAACTGCAAATCAATAGCATTTGTCATATGATGGAGTCCGGTAATAACCAGCGGGGCATATACAAAACCGAATATGGCACCAAAAACAACCTTAAAGGAACCTGTAATTCCGGCATAAACAACAGAAGAAATTGCAGAGCCGATTTTCCATCCGATTGGTCCAAGCACAAAATGTGCGGCAATGACTGCCAACAGTAAACTGCAGAATGGAACAACGATCATGGATATTACCTGCGGGGTGATTTTCCGGAAAAACTTTTCCAGATAAACCAGAGTAAATGCAGCCAGAACAGCCGGGATTACCTGAGCCTGATATCCGATCATATTCACTTTGAAATATCCAAAATTCCACGCCGGAATATCTGCTGCTGCAGTTCCTGCCACGGCATATGCATTCAGAAGCTGACCGGATACCAGGGTAAGACCAAGTACAATTCCAAGCATCTGCGTCGTTCCCATTTTTTTCGTCACTGACCAGCAGATTCCCACAGGCAGCATATGAAATACCGCTTCACCGATCAGCCATAAAAAGCTGTCGATTCCAGCCCAGAACTGGCTGATATCACATAACGTTTTTGTACCGTTTTCAAATAAATACAAACTGTCAATACAGTTTCTGAATCCCAGGATTAAACCTCCTGTAATAATCGCCGGAATGAGAGGAGCAAAGATTTCTGCCAGTGCCGTGATCATTCTCTGCAAGATATTCTGGTTCTGTTTTGCTGCTTTCTTTACAGCATCTTTTGAGACTCCTTCAATTCCGGATACGGCTATGAAATCATTATAGAAATCAGATACGGTATTTCCGATAATAACCTGAAACTGACCGGTCTGTGTAAAACTGCCTTTTACAACTTTCATAGCTTCGATTTTTTCAATATCCGCCTTTTTTGGATCATTGAGTACAAATCTCATTCGTGTCATACAGTGTGATACTGCTGCAATGTTCTCTTTGCCGCCAACCAATCGCAGCAATTCTTTTGCGTCTTCTGCATACTTGCCCATGGTGTTCCTCCTTTTTAAAAAAACTTGTTTAAACATGTTGTATATATGCTTTATACCATACTTGTTTAAACATGTCAACATCTTTTTGAAAATTTGTTTAAACAAGTATGGTATTGCTCATCACCTATAGAAGTGAGAGTCTTCTCTGGCTGAGATAAACTTGACTTTCTGCTATTATGAAATATAATAAAACATATGTTTAAACAAGTGGGAGTGATATGCTATGCCAAAAGCCAAATACGTTGAAATATATCAGGATTTAAAAAATAAAATAGAAACCGGAGAATATGAATTTCAGGAACTGCTTCCTCCGGAAAACCAGTTGATTCTGACTTATGGGTGTTCACGCAATACCGTAAGGAGAGCCATAAGTACTCTGGTTACAGATGGATATGTTCAGACCATGCAGGGAAAAGGGGTGCGGAACATCTTCGAACCAACCCTGCAGACTTCCTTTACAATCGGTGGTATTGAATCTTTTAAGGAATCTGCTATCCGAAACAATCAGACACCGAAAACAGAAGTTATATGTTTTGCAGAAATTACTGCAGATAAAAACATATCCGGTCGGACAGGATTTCCGGTAGGAGCAGAACTGTACTACCTTCAGCGTCTCCATTATCTGGACGGAAAGGCACTCATTCTGAATCACAACTATTTCTTAAAAGAGGTGGTAACCGATCTTACAAAAGAAATTGCAGAAAATTCGATTTATGAATATATCGAGAAGGTACTTCATATTTCCATTGTAACCAGCAAAAGAGTAATGACTGTTGAAAAAATGACAGAGCTGGATGAAAAATATCTGGATTTGGGTGACTATAATTGTCTTGCTGTAGTGAGTAGTCAGACTTATAACAGTGATGGTGTTATGTTTGAATACACACAGTCTCGCCACCGCCCGGATCATTTTCGTTTTCAGGATAATGCAACCAGACGGAATCTATAACAATTAATGTCCCTGTAATTGTATACAGGCTGAAAAAGCATCATTTGGAGATGTTTATAAAAGTCATGTATTTTCACGCGTGCCCTTCAGAGGGATGCAGGCATGAAATACATGACTTTTTTGACGTTTACTATTTTAATATGAGAAACAGCAAATAAATTCATTTACATGAATTACTTTTGTACCGCTTACAAATGAATACGGATTTACATAAAAGTACACTGTTCCAGTGCGTAGTATATTTCACGGATTTTCAGATCTTCTTCCGGATAATGCATGCGGCGGATATACAGGGCATCGCCCAGATATTTCATGGCATCCATGGCGTTGGCCTGACGGATGAAGAGAAGACCGAGCTGATACAGACAGGTGCCGGCTTCTTTGGAGTGTTCTCCGAATTCCCTGCGAATCTGTTCCAGTTCTGCCAGAAGAGATTCCACAGAAGGTGATGCTTCGTTGGACATAATTGTATCTCCTTTCGGTAACGGATTATAAAATGGATTTTTTATGTGTTTACCATACAGTTACATATTTTTCAACAGGTCATAATAGTACCGGGTTTTCGGCAGCTCCAGACCGTGTCGGGGAGATTCT
>JBJELP010000255.1:0-1778 GCA_051879215.1 Lachnospiraceae bacterium | reverse complement strand
ATTTTTCCAGGAAAAATGGCTACTTTCTCATGTTTTGCGGGTCCCAAAGTCATGTATTTTCATGCAAGCATGAAATCCATGACCTTTTGACCCTGGTATCAATTTATTCCACAATTTGAAAAACAGCACAATTCCTGCACCTGTATAAAAAGGGCCATGTACTTTCATACAGGCATGAAAATACATGACCCTCCGACTCTTACATCCCATTATAGCGGATGATTCTGAATATCTTATAAACAAAATTTTAAAAAATGATAAAGTTTGTAAGAAATCCATTTTAAGACGAAAACAGTCTTTTATGTCATAATGTTGTTTCAATCCACGCTCGATAAAATGAACCAGCCATCCCAATCAGAGATCTCTTCTTTCATAAAAACGAATGGATACCAGGCAGGAAACACCATAAAGGATCAGGGTAATGACCGGAATCAGGATAAGGCTGAGTTCTGAGTTCATGAATTTTGCTATTTTGGAAACAAATTCAAATTCTTCTGCTGTCACTGCAGCTGCCGCTCCACAGATGACAGCAATACTGATCAGGTATCCGATGCGGCCCTTTGTGGTTCCCAGCAGGAAATTGATGGGATTGAGCAGAATACAGGGAGCAATACCTACCACAATCAGAATGGACAAAAAGACAGCCAACCCTTCCACCGGGCTCATTCCATTAATCACGTTCCGAAGAATATAGCAGATTCCCGACAGAACGGTCATACCTCCCGTTATGATAATTCCTTCTAAATATTTTGCAGCAACCACCTGTTTCCGGCTGATGGGAAGTGTAATACAATACTGATCCCAGTGTTCCTTCTCATCATAGGCAAGGAGTGTGGTAGGAAGCATACATGCCATCACCACGGGATAAATCGTAAAAAACGCATTTCCATCCGAAAAGATGGATGCCCCCAGAAAGGCCACGAACATCAGTACATATGCTTTACAGTATCTGACCAAATTATAGTAATCTTTCAAAAGTAATCCGCTCATCTTAGTTTCCTCCTTTTACCATGAATACAAACAGATCTTCAATATTGATGGGACTGATATCCGAACCGGCAGGAACCTCATTTCTCTTAATCAGAACTTCCGCACCATAGCTGGAAACCCGCTTTCCGATAATTGCCTTCGGATCCAGTGCTGCCATCTGGTCTCTGCTGATGTGCATAACACCGTATTCTTCAAAAAGCTTATCCTTTTCTTCCATTAAAATCAGTTTTCCTTTGTGAATGAATGCAATATAATCACAAAGTTTTTCCAGATCACTGACAATATGAGAAGAAATCAGAATGGAATGATCCTCTTCTCTGGTGAAATCAAACAGCATCTCCAGAACTTCTTCCTTTGCCACAGGATCCAGACCATTGGTGGCTTCATCCAGAATCAGAAGCTTCGGGTCATGGGAAAGGGCAATGGCAATCCCCATCTTCATCTTCATACCTCTGGAAAAATCTCCGTACTTTTTATCCACAGGAACCGACATTTTCTGCAGCAGTTCCATAAAGTATCCGGAATTCCAGTTTTTATAGATTCGCTTCATCACTTTGTCGATTTTCTTTCCGTCCAGTGCGGCAGGAATGCCATTGTCATCCATCACCACACCGATATCCTCTTTCACCAGTGTGGAAACTTCTTCCGCATCCTTTCCGTAAATCCGGATGGTACCTTCATTTTTATGAATCATACCCAGGATCAGTTTGATGGTTGTGCTTTTACCTGCTCCATTCTCACCGATCAGACCCATGATACATCCCGCCGGTAACGTCAATGAAAGATGA
>JBJELP010000254.1:0-1780 GCA_051879215.1 Lachnospiraceae bacterium | reverse complement strand
GGAAAATTATTTTCCATGAGTTCCCTGAACCACCTGAATCCCTATGTTTTCCATCATCCTGCAAATTTTTTTTATCCTGGGGCACAGATAGGATTCAGATTTATCATTTTTTAACCATGCACATACACCTACATGTATTATTTTTATATCTTCCTGCACCAGACGTTCCAGTTTTTCCTGCATTCCCGGATCAGCTTCCGGTTCCAGAGGCTGTCGGTCTTCACAATCATTGCAGGTCATAAATACTCCCAGTCTTATATTTTCCTCATATCCGTAAAACGCATTTGTTCTGTCGTAAAACGCATTCAGACATCCGGCTCCGGTACACACATCATTTGCGCGGATACAGGTCAGAATTCCAATTTTCAATATCGTCCTCCAAATCAGTCACCAATCTTGCAGCATCATGGAATATCAGAGAAACAGAATATGCATCTGTCCTTTATGGTCTTTTACAATTTCCACTTCCACTTTGTAAATGTCGCTTATCAGTTCCCGGGTCAGTACTTCCTCTGTCTCTCCGTGTGCTGCAATTTCACCATTTTTCAGCACGTAAATGCGATCACAGAACATCGCTGCAATATTCAGATCATGAATAGCAGATATGACGGTTACATTCAGATTCTTCACCATTCGCATCAGCTGCAGCTGATGTGTAATATCCAGATGGTTCGTTGGTTCATCCAGAATCAGGCAGGGGGTCTGCTGAGCCAGAGCCCTGGCGAGGATGACCCTTTGCTGTTCACCGCCGGATAGAGTAGAAAAGTCCCGATCGATAAAATCATACATTCCCACCGTTTTCAATGCTTCATCCACAATCTCATAATCTTTCGCATTATCTCTTTCCATTGTTCTCTTGTGGGGAGCACGCCCCATCAGAACCACTTCCCGGACAGAAAACTCGAAATTATAATAATTATGCTGAGCAAGCACTGCCATTTTTTTGGCAGATTCCCGGTAACTGATGCCCTCCAGATCTTCTCCATTCAGAGATATACATCCGCCTGTGGGTTTTAACACGCGGTAAATACATTTCAGCATGGTGGATTTTCCACTTCCGTTCGGACCGATCACACCAACAAACTGCTTTCGGGGAACATTTATGGAAACACCTTTCAATATCTCCTTTGCACCATAAGACAGCCTGATATCCTGTGTATCGATTTTCATGATTTATCACCTCCGAAACCGTAGGATCTGCGTACCATCAGATAGATAAAGCAGGGTGCACCGATAATGGAAATCAGAATACCGATGGGCATCTCCGAGTTGGGCAGGATAATTCTGCAGGCCACATCGCTCCATATCAGAAAAATGGAACCTGTCAAAGCGCAGAGTGGAATCATTTTCATGTGATCTGTGCCGAACAGCATACGAATTGCATGCGGGATAATCAGACCTACAAATCCGATCATACCTGTGGCATATACGGCAAACCCCACCATTAGAGAAGACAGAATCATATACATGTTTCGTACTTTATGCAGATCCGTACCTAAAGTAATGGATACTTCATCGCCCAGAAGCATCAGATTCAGATTCCGGTACTGGGTCCAGAAAAGCAATGTTCCTATGATAATAATCGGTAATACTACAGCCACTTTACTCCATTTGGCACCGGCAAGACTACCCATAGTCCAGAAGGTTACCTGACTCATGGCGTTTTTATCATTGGCAATGTAAAGTACAAAACTGGAGAATGCAGAGCAGACCGCACTGACTGCCATACCTGCAAGAATCAGTTTTCCTGCATTGGAACGTCCACCGATACTGGAAATAA
>JBJELP010000253.1:0-1785 GCA_051879215.1 Lachnospiraceae bacterium | reverse complement strand
GTTACTGTTCAGTGATCTGAAATTGTGAGCATTCTAACGAGACCGATAAGACCAGCATTTATGCTGCGATATCGGTCTTGTTGTTTTTTTCTTCAGATGTATGATCGCCCTGTGAAGCATCTTCATCAATACTTTTTACCAGTACAGGTTCTGGAAGACTTTTCTTTGGAGGCTGTGGTCTGTTGAATATCTCTGTCATAGCTTCAAACAGATCCTTCCCTTCCGCCTTCAGGTCATGAACTACGCTTAAGCCATTGCAGATGTAGATCAAAGACGCATCACTGCGGAATACAGTTGCCTGCTTCTGCTTTCTTTTATATAAACGGGCAAGACGTTCACAGAGATCATTATTATCTGGCACCCGCATATCATGCAGGAACAGCAGCTCACTCTCTTTATATTTCCGCAGTCGCTTATACATCTTGTACGACTCGCGGTTATACGTTCCGGGCGGGTTATCTTCGTATTCCTTCTCTGCACGATCCAGGATCCCGTCATAACGCGTCTCATAATGAGCAACCATTACAGGATCCGGGGATGCCCCTTCCGGCAGGCTGTTCCGGTATGCGACCATTTCAAGAAAAAGCCTGCGCATTTCTCCGCTCCATGGATATTCCGGTTCTGCTTCAAGATTCCCTTTCAGATACCGGTAATTATGATGGATACATTCCTGATGCCCGGTTCCGTATGAATAAAATGTGCTGTCGTGGTCATGGCATAAAATACCTGTATACACTTCAAGCAGGGTTCCCCTGATGCCATTGTGCCCCTTTCCGGCCCTGGCGATCAGCTTTGCACATTTCCCATCAGGTGTCCCCAGTATCAGCACCTGTCTGGATTCTCCGTTCACGTTGGCATTGGTAAAATCGGTCTGCAGGACAGGGCTTTTCATCAGGGTTTTCGTGGCTTTTTTCTGTTCCTCCTGAGTTTTGTCAGAGAATTCCTTCATCAGATGGTTTACCATTCCCTTTGAAATGGTAAGTTTCCCCCTGCTCAGCATTTTTATGAAGCTGATGGCTTTGTCATGGGCTACGTTGCATTCCGTGACCAGCTGATAGAATATTGCCTTAATGCTTCCGTCATAATTCACATCGTTTTCGAAGCCTTTCGGAAATGAAGGATGCCATTTCTTACCGGTTTTGAGATTTATGTATTCTTTCACAGTAACCTCTTCAACCTTTACCAGCAGTTCTGCTGATATCCTCTGTCTGCTGATGACACTGCCGGTTTCAACATAATTCTTATCGGCAAGAATCTCTGCAGGTGCAGTAATCTCACGGGTTGAAGTTGCCTGCAGCTTTTTCCTTGTATGGCCTCCGTGTCCTTTCTGGGCACCGGGCTTCCGGCCGCTCTTCTCCCTGCTGTTAGGGATCTTTTTCCTCACTCCTGACTGCATGGAAGAAGGGATGGAAGATGTCAGGTAATCCCTGTTGATCTGGGCGGTAAGCTTTCGGTTAAGTTCTTTTTCATCTTCCAGTTCCGTCTGCACGGCGTATAATTCCTGCTGTTTTTCCCGGTTTTTTTCTTTTTCCTTGTCCTGCGCGGCTTCGGCTTTTTCCAGGCGTCTGCGCATAGCTTCCATTTCCCGGTCTTTTTCTGCCAGTTTCTTTTCATAGTCATGGATCAGGTCTTCAGCTGCTTCATCAGCATACTTTCTAACCCGTCTTGTTTCCTCATGGGCGGACCGGAGCTCCTTCTTCAGATGATTGATGGTGTTCCTCTGCTCCTGCAGCAGCTTTTCATATTTTTTCTGCTGGATAAGATACTGTTCGCCTGATTCAAAAG
>JBJELP010000252.1:0-28777 GCA_051879215.1 Lachnospiraceae bacterium | reverse complement strand
ATACCTAATTTCATAGATGTCATATCTCCTTTATTTTTCGAAACGATTCAGAGAAGTCGTTTTTCATCGTATTCTGAGTCGATTTTGAAAGTGCAAAGCACGAAAAAATCGACGTGAGGCTCATTTGTCGGGTAACTTATAATATGATACCAAGGGCAAAAGGTCATGCTGTTCATGCTTGCATACCCTAAAGGGCACGTGTGAAAAAGCATGACTTTGGAACCCCAACATCATAATATAATATCATAGAAGACCGGCTTTCACAACCGGTTTTCGGCAGATATCACCAATTATAAAAATCGATATTACAGTTCAGAGCCAACCTCGAAAACACTGTGTGTTTCCTCGGTGTGGCGTATCCGCCAAATATTCGCAGGCACAGATTTGAATTATTAATACGCCATACATGTGTCAGATTAGAAATATTTTATAAAAAATTCATAATTAATTTATTGTATTATTTGAATCTATCTGATATGTTATATTACACAAATTGAAAAACAAAAACATATTTGTTACAATAAGGAGGAAAAGCTATTTGGCAGAAGTACCAGAAAACAAGAATAAATATAACATATCAGATAATCTGACAGATGGAAACGATTCTGAAGCAACAGCACCCGATACAGATGTATTCTTTCAGCAGAAAGGAAGCTATCAGCATGGAGAGAGACGGAACTATAAGGATTCAGTGTTTGTTGATCTGTTTTACACAGACCAGAATGCAGGAGAGAATCTGCTGAGCCTGTACAATGCCCTGTATGATGATTCCCTGACGGATATCCATGCACTGAAAGGTGTACGCCTTGAGAATGTACTGTATATGCCCTTTGCCAACGATATTGCATTTACTGTTGAGTCAAAGAAGATTATCCTGGGTGAGCATCAGAGTACACTGAACAGAAATATGCCCCTGCGATGCCTTTTATATGTGGCCAGAGAATATGAGCAGCTTGTTCCGGTCAGGAAAAGATTCCGGACGAATGCGGCACAGATTCCAACACCGTTTTTTATAATATTTTATAATGGAAGAGCGGATCAGGAAAAAGAGACACTGCTGAGACTGTCCGATGCCTATCAGGAGAAAAATGATTCCGGAACGTATGCACTGGAACTGGAAGTAAGGATGATCAACATTAATCAAAAAGCAGGTCATCCGGTTCTGGAAAAATGTCCTGTATTAAAGGAATACAGTGCGTTTGTGGAACATGTCCGTGCATATGGAAATGACGAGCAGAAACTGACAAAGGCAGTGAAAGAATGCATCAGGGAAGGAATCCTGTCGGAATATCTGGAGCGAAAAAGCAGGGAGGTAATCAATATGCTGATCGGAGAATATGATTACGAAATGGATATGCAGGAAAAGCAGGAAGAAATTCGAGAAGAGATGCAGGAAGTGATTGATGCGTTACGTGAAGAGTTGAATGCAAAGGCAGAGCAGGCAGAGGCAAAGGCAGAGCAGGCAGAGGCAAGGGCAGAACAGGCAGAGACAAAAACAAAACAGCTGCTCTGTTCCCTTGTTCAGAAAAATCTGATCTCGGTTAAAGAAGCAGCTGCGGAAATAGGTGTTTCAGAGGAAACATTCCTGAAATGGATAGAGTAGTGCCATTTTCTGCTCATTTCTTTCTTGAGCAAATCAAACTGAGAATATTCAACACAATCGTGACAGCAATAAAGAGAAATACGACCGCAACAATTCCGTCGATTGTATCAATCACAGCAACCATGTCATTGGTGTGAATATCGTGTGCCATATCCACTATTATGAGCGCTATCGCAGTAAGTGCACAGCTGAAACTGATGATCAACGGTACAGCAATCGGACGATTTCGGGAAATGGTCATCTTCCATATGGGGATTCCCCAGGCAATCAGACCGGCAATAATCCCTGGAGCGATAAAGCGTACACTGTTCCAGTCGGAAAACAGAAGGAAAAGAATAGAAATACCGATGAGTGCAAATACAGATAAAATATGGACACCTGTAAATTTTACATACTTATTCAGTTTATTTGACAATTGAATCGTATCTGACAGGAGTTCTTCCGCCTGTTCGGTACTGATCGGTTCGTTATTCTCGTTTCTTTTTGCCTGCATGAGTTCCAGCAGACTGATTCCAAGAGCATCCGCTAAAGCCTCAAGTGTATTGATGTCGGGGAATCCCAGACCTCTCTCCCAGCGGCTTACTGCCTTATCGGTTACATCCAGTTTCCTGGCAAGCTCTGCCTGCGTCAGCTTATTTTTTTTACGCATTTGGGAAATGAACTGTCCAAATTCTGAGGCATTCATATTGTCAAACCTCCTTTCGTGGTGGATTCATTATAACATACGGGATTCCGATTCAAAACCTATGAAAGCTTTACTTATATAAAACAGTATTCTACGATTCATTTATTTCCGTAATTCTTTTAAGATACATCCGAATGTTTTCGTAGGAGCTGTTGTATTTGATATTTCTAGGCGGTGCAAAGACAATTGCAAAATCGTCCTTGCACCGTCATTTTTATGCACACTTTTCCGTTTTTTCTTTGTTTGAATGACAGTCACAAATCTGATCTTTATTTTGGGCAAACGAGCACAAAAGCCAGTTCAGATATATCCACCTAAAGGGTATATTTACCTGAGTCTTTAGAAGATCTTAGCGAAAGCTCCTGTATGGAAGGGGTAATCTCGCAGGTTTCGGCCCTGCTAGATTAGGTGCCCACCGTTCAAATGAATTCGCATCAGGCGGATTCATGCGTTGGCACCGGCCCCTGGAAAAAGGAGCTTGAGCGCTAGAGCTTCAAAGACTCAGGTTTTATACCCGTGGTGGATATACTGACTGGCTTGAAGTGCGAAAAAGACTGCACACTAAACTGAATTAGTACAACAGCCCTTTTTCATTTTATTTTGCCTCAATCTCATCGGTCCGGTATATAAATTTCACCTGTCCCGGCATATTTTCCCGGATTCCTGAGAAATTGTTATAGTTTCCGGAAACCTGGATGGTTGCTTTCAGTCTGGAAATCACACCATCCAGATCGCCGTCCAGTGCGCTTACCAGTTTCTGTATGCCTTCTTCATTGAATTGATTGAGGCCATCGGAAAGCTGTACGGAACCGTCACGCAGCTGGTTGATGCCGTCGATCAGTGCAGGAGTTCCGTTTTTCAACTGTATTGTGCCATTATAAAGCTCTGCTGCACCGGCATTCAGCTTTGCTGCACCGGTACTGAGTTCAGAGATGCCTGCATTCAACTGCGCAGCGCCGGATGCGGCGGAAGCGACACCGTCTGTATAGGTCAGAAGCCCCAGGTAGAAGCCATTATACGCATCAAGGGATGCTTTCAGGGAGATAATGGATTTGGCTCCTTCTGATGCAGCCGCAAGTTTAGATTGAACCTCTTCGGAGGCCATGTTTTCGGAAATGGCTTTGTTCACCTGGTTTTCCACATTTTCAGCAATGGTTTTCCGGACGGCTTCTGTTTGCATCTGCGCATCGGTATTGGAAGCAATGATGGCTTTTGTCTCTTCGCTGTCCATTTGAGCAGCAACATTATTTTCAATGGTTTTCTGTACTTCATCGGATTTCATCTGCTCCGCAATTGCCTGTTCTACCGCTTTCTGGGTGGTTTCCTCCACAAGACCGGCTTCCACCGACGCATCATACTCTTCTTTGCTCATGCCGGCAGCGGTCTGAATGACCTGTCCGGCAACCTGCTCTTTGACAGCAGCAGTGACTTTTTCTGTGACCTGTTCCTGTACAGCAGCTGTCACCTGAGCTGTCACCTGACTTCGGACAGCATCGGAAACTGCATTTTCAATGTCAGGACGTTTTGCCTCCACAGCAGCAGTGACCTGTGCCAGTGCCTGGTTATAAACCGCATTTTTATCAAGAGAGGAGATGGTCTGATCCAGAACCTTGGCGTAGTTATCAATGGTCAATGTGGAAACCGTTAATCCTGCCTCGGAAAGCTGTTTGTTTGCGGTGGAAAGAAGGGAATTGAATACCTGCTTTGCACCGGCAGTAAGAGTTTTATTGTTTCCGGACAGCTGATTCAGTCCGGAAGACAGTTGTGAGGATCCGGCTTTTAATTGTGAAACACCGGAATTCAGATCCGAAGCACCGCTTTTCAATGCACCGGCTCCGGAAGTCACCTGATCAATGCCATTTGCCAGAGTTCCGGATTTTTCCAGAAGGGTATCCAATCCATCGGACAGTGAGGAAGCACCGGTCAGTAACTGATCCATTGCCGTTGTCAGCTGATTCATGGATGATTCCAGATCATCAGCGGACTCTAATTTTTCATCGTCCAGATCGCAGAATACTTCATTGGAAGCGATAGTCATGGTCGTGCCCAGCCGGAAATCGGTTACATCCGCACGGATTTCGAAATAATCCGGAAGATCGATGGTTTCTTTACTCAGAGCCAGATTGCTTTGCAGGCCGGGCAAAGCCAGACCGATGACGGTGGTATGGTCGCCATCATTGATTATTTTTCCATTGGAAACTTCAACATTCCGGAAAAAATCGTTATTCAGAACGGTTCCGGTCAGTACGGCAAAAGGAACGTAAATGGTTTCTTCTTTTCCATCTATCTGTACCGTTTCTGACTGACGGTTGGTATAATCGAAGCGGATTGTTACCTGACCGCTTTTGCCTGCCAGATCCTCAGCGGAAATGGCATTTCCATCCAGCTTATAAGAAACGGCAATATCCACAGGCAGTTCTTTTGTAGTGGTTCCCTGATAGTAAATATCATTTCCTCCGGCATCCCAGAGAGCTTCATTCTGACCGGACAGAGTAAAGGTTTCATCCCCTTTTACATTTTCAATCTGTTCCAGATCGGATACATCGCTGATCTGGTTCAGATCGGAGGCATTTTTAAGCCAGTCGCTGACAATGACTTTTCGGACGCTGCCGTCGGCTTCGGTCAGGACATAGACCGTTTCGTCTTTGGATACTTCTGGATCGGAAGACGTTGTATCTGATGCATCTGCCGTTTCCATTTCCGTCAGACTGTCGGAAGGCTCCGGTTGTGTTTCACCTGCTTTCTGTGCATAAATGGATGTGGAAATCAGGCCGGTACATAAGGTAAGGCTTAAAAGAACAGCCGTTATTTTTTTCGTTTTATTCATAATTCATTACCTCCGTTTATTTTTTCATTACTGTACGCATATCAAGGGTGGTTCTGCAAATCAGTCCATCGAAGAGCATAAACATGGCCGGCAGTACCAATATGACTAACAGAACGCTGATGACGGCACCGCGGGCCATCAGCATACACATGGAGTGGATCATTTCAATATCCGAGTATACTGCCACGCCGAAGGTTGCAGCAAACAGACCGGCACCGGAAACCAGAACGGATGGAATGGAAGTATACAGAGCTTTCCAGACGGCTTCTTTTTTTTCTGTGCCGGCGATTCGTTCTGTCTTATATCGTGTGGTCATTAAGATTGCGTAATCCACTGTGGCCCCCAGCTGAATGGTGCTGATACAGATTGGTGTGATAAATGCCATACTCTGCCCCAGATAGTGGGGCAGTCCCAGATTGATAAAAATACCCAGTTCAATGACGGAAATCAGAATGACCGGAAGAGAGATACTTTTTTCCACCAGCAGAATAATCAGAAAAATGGCCAGCATGGAAATGGCGGTGACGACCTTAAAATCGTGGTCTGTTGTTTCAATCATATCCTTCATGCAGGGCGCTTCCCCGATCAGCATGCCCGTCTGATCATGGGATTTCAGAATCCGGTTCAGGTGCTCCAGCTGTGTGTTGACTTCGTCACTGGCCACTTCATATTCTGAATTAATGAGAAGCAGCTCCCAGCGGTCGCTCTCCAGGATTTCTTTCACACCGGAAGGAAGGATTTCTTCCGGAATTCTGGAACCCACAACCGATTCCATACCAAGAACATACTTCACGCCATCCACCTGTTCCATTTCCTGTGACATCTCTTTCACTTCCTTTGCAGAAAGGCCGGCATCGGTCAGTACCATATGGGTGGATCCGATGTTGAACTCTTCCTGAAGTTTTGAAGTGGAGATGATATAATTCATTTCTTTCGGAAGGGTTTCTGCAATATTATAGTAAACCTCGCCGTTGGCTTTCCGATAACCGTAGAACGCCGGCGGAATCAGGATCACAAACAGAAGAGCAAAAACGGGGAAAAACCGAATAATTTTCTGTGAAATATTCTGCATGTCGGGAATCAGGGGGCGATGTCTGGTTTTCTGCAGCGGCCGATCCAGAACCAGAATCAGTGACGGCAGAACCGTGACACATCCCAGAACACCAAGAAGAACACCTTTGGCCATGACCAGCCCCAGATCCCGTCCCAGGGTGAAGCTCATGAAACACAGAGCAATAAAACCGGCCACTGTGGTGATGGAACTTCCCACAACGCTGTTCAGGGTTTTATGGATGGCAGCTGCCATGGCATCGGTTTTCTGTTCATAGTGGTCCAGCTGTTCGTTGTAGCTGTGCCACAGGAAAATGGAATAATCCATGGTAACTGCCAGCTGAAGAACCGCTGACAGCGCTTTGGTTATGTAGGAAATCTCTCCAAAGAAAATATTGGTGCCCAGGTTCAGAAGGATCATTGCCCCCACAGATGCCAGAAACAGAAAGGGAATCAGCCAGCTGTCCAGAAGCAGCAGCATGGCAATACAGGAAAGCAGGACCGCCAGTCCCACGTAAACCGGTTCCTCCTGTTCACACAGATCCTTCAGATCCACCACCAGAGCTGTCATGCCGGAAACAAAACACTGTTCCCCGCAGACTTTTCGGATTTCCTTTACGGCATCCATGGTCTGATCATCTGATGTGCCCGTATCAAAAAAAATGGCCATCATGGTGGAGTGATCGGTATTGAACTGGCTGCTCACGGAATCGGGAAGAAATTCCATGGGCACAGAAATATCTGTCAGAGAATCATACCACAGCACAGTATCCACATGGTCAATGGCTTCCACTTCTTTTTTTATGGAAGCGGCATCCTTTGACGGCATATCTTCGAGAATCAGAAAAGTAAATGCACCTTTATGAAAATCTTCAAGCAGTGCTTCCTGGCCAACCACCGTTTCCATATCGTCCGGTAAATAAGTCAGCATATCATAATTGACTCTGGTCGCAGCCATACCGATGATCGATGGAATCATCAGAAATGCCGTCAGAATCAGAATCGGGATCCGATATTTCACAACATTTTTTGAAAAACGCATAGATCAGTCCTCCTGTACATCAAATGATCTGACAGATCAGCTGTCAGTTTTTTCATTGGTATCATTTTATTCAAAAAAAGCTGCCTGAAAACAAGCAGCTTACGTACAGGTGTCTGAAAATCAGACATTTGGGTTGGATTGTCTGGGTATTTGTGGAGAATTGAGCAGGAACCGGGGCACTTACGAGATCTGTTTCTGCAGGGATCGGGCCATTTCTATGGTATAATCTTTTTTCAGAAGGATAATGCGGCGGATGGACTGTGCATATTCTTCGGTCATACCGTGATTCAGCCAGTCAATGATCAGCCCGAAACATACACATTTGTAATAGTCGATTATGGATTTTTTGTCTTCCTGGGAAATCGTTTCCTGAGCAAGTGCAGTATCAATATAGTTTTTTACAAAATACTCACTGATTTCCATCAGGTTCTGCTCAAACATTTCACGGTTTACAGAACGGAAAATGTGCATGATGGTACGTTTCCGGTGAGAGGCAAACTCGATCAGGGCATCAAAACAATCCACGATGGAGTTGACAGACGGATATTTCTGAATAATTGCCTGTGCTTCTTCTTTGACGATGACTTCAACCAGTTCCGGGATATCATGAAAATGGTAGTAAAAGGTATTGCGGTTGATTCCACAGGTATCGACGATGTCTTTGACAGTGATTTTGGAAAGCGGACGTTCTTCCAGAAGTGATATAAAGGTTTCCATGATTGCCCTGCGGGTAAAATTGGCCATAGTATTCCTCCGGTTTTGGGATAAAATCTTATGGTAACAGCTTATCACAGGTATGCCTGTTTCGCAAGAAAATCCACGGAAACACCGGCATGCCATTGCCTTTTTATGTCATTGATAGTAAAATGGACTGAAACACTATCAACAGAACAGGAGACGAGAATATGATTTTACAGGTTCCTGCAATCCGCTTTCCCGGTCTGGGAATTGATATTGAACATCTTCCCACTGGAATCATGCTTCCCATTGGCGGCGGATTTGAAGTGAAGTATTATGGGATTCTGATTGGTCTGGGCGTCATATGCGGATACGCTCTGGCATGTTACTGTGGCCGGAGAGAAAAAATCTCGTCAGAGACCATCAGTGACTTTCTGATTTATGCCTTGATTTTCTCCATTATCGGTGCAAGGCTGTATTATGTGGTATTTACATGGGATTATTATAAGGAAAGACCGCTGCAGATTCTGAATCTGCGGGGAGGCGGTCTGGCCATATACGGCGGTGTCCTTGCAGCATTTCTTACCCTGTATGTATTTACACGGGTGAAAAAGATATCCTTTTTACAGATGGCGGACTGCTGTATCCCGGGGCTGCCTCTGGGACAGGCCATCGGCAGATGGGGGAATTTCTTTAACCGGGAAGCCTTTGGCGGTTATTCCGATAATCTGCTGTCCATGCAGATTCTGAAACAGGATGTATACAGCGGATATATCACGCCTGAAATCAACAGCCATCTGGTTACCTTTCAGGGAGCAGAGTATATACAGGTGCATCCCACATTTCTTTATGAATCCCTGTGGAATGTCGGAGTGGTAATTATCCTTCTGATTGCCCATAGACATAAGAAATTTAACGGACAGCTCTTTTTCATGTATCTTGGTTTATACGGACTGGGAAGATTTTTTATTGAAGGACTGCGGACCGACCAGCTGACCATCGGCAGCACGGGTCTGGCCGTTTCACAGCTTCTGTCAGTGGTGCTGGTAATGATCAGTGTGATTGCCATGGTGATAAAGAGCAGAAAACATCCACAGCTGAAAGATAATTGAAAACGAAAACATACACAGGATATTTTATTTCCATTTTCTGGGAAAAAGATATCCAGTGTATGTTTTTTTTGTTTTTGCCAATTTATTTGGAAGAATTCACCTGCTTTTTTTCATGAAAATACTTTGCAAGTGTTGGCAAGTGTGCTAAAATGTATTTTAAAGTGACGGAAAGTGCAAGTTTGTGCAATTACAGGTTATTTTCAGACGGAGGAAGCGATGGAATCAGGATTAGAGGATCTGTTTACAGAGTTTAATCTGAATATGTTATACGGCAGATTCAATCATTCCCTTGACAGCAAGGGAAGGGTGATTATTCCTGCGCGTTTTCGCGACAGTCTGGGCAGCCCTGTTGTTGTGACCAGAGGTTACGATATAAACTGCCTTTGTATTTTTTCAAAAGATGAATTTATTAAGCGTATGACCAAACTTCGCGAGATTCCTGCCAGTGATGAACAGGGACAGAAGTTTATCCGGTATTTTCTTGGGAATGCAGAACCCTGCGTTCCGGATAAGCAGGGGAAGATTCTGATTCCGGCACATCTTCGTGAGGATGTGGGACTGGATAAAGAACTGGTTCTGTCCGGCATGGGTGACCGGGTGGAAGTCTGGAGCCGGGATGTCTGGGAGGCAAGCAGCAGCTACCAGTCAACAGAAGAAATCAGCGCAAGTGTTGAGAAGTACGATATTTAGCGAAATAAAAAGACAGAAAAGGCAGGATTGATATGGAACAGATTTCATTTAATCATATATCCGTTTTACTGGATGAGACCGTGTCCGGACTGAATCTGAAGCCCGACGCAGTGGTGGTAGACGGCACCATGGGATATGGCGGTCATTCGGAAGAAGTATTGCGGAGACTGCATGGAACCGGAAGAGTCATCTGTATTGATCAGGATGCAGATGCCATTGCCGCAGCGACAAAGCGTCTGGAACCTTATCAGGAGCAGCTTACTATTGTCAGAAGCAATTATGTGGACATGCCCATGGTACTGGATACTCTGGGAATTGATCAGGTGGATGGTATTCTGCTGGATCTGGGTGTCAGCTCCTATCAGCTGGATGAGGCTTCCAGGGGATTTACCTACCGTATGGAAGGTCCGCTGGATATGCGTATGGATCAGAGAAATCCGGTTACAGCGGAACAGCTGGTCAACAATTGTTCTGAAGAAGAACTGTGCCGCATTTTATGGGACTACGGCGAAGAACGGTATGCCAGAAGAATCGTGGCAGGTATTCTGAGAGAACGAAAGAAGGCTCCGATCACAACAACCACACAGCTGGTGGACATTATTCGCGAAGCCATTCCGGCAAAGGCCAGAAATGCAGGAGGTCATCCGGCAAAGCGTACCTTTCAGGCACTGCGGATCGAAGTGAACCGTGAACTGGATGTGCTGACCGAATCCATTGACCACATGATTGATCGTCTGGCACCGGGCGGAAGACTATGTATTATTACCTTCCAGTCCCTGGAAGACCGTATTGTAAAAAATCAGTTTAAAAAGAATGAAAATCCCTGCACTTGTCCGCCGGAGTTTCCGGTTTGTGTCTGTGGTAAAAAGAGCAGGGGAAAAGTGATTACCAGAAAACCGATTTTACCATCAAAAGAAGAACTGAAGAGAAACTCAAGATCCAAGAGTGCAAAACTGAGAATATTCGAGAAAACATCTGACTGAGGATTCAGCAGATACGATACTATATGAGAGACAGGGGGATATGAAAATGGACAACACTGAATTCAGAACACAGAGGAGATATCTGGTTCACGGAAGTGCAGCATTGCAGCCGGAAGAAAGGGAGCCGGAGAGAGTCAGAAGAAGACAGAAACGAGTACTTCCCAGAACGGCAGTCAGTTTGATTCCCGTTGCATATGTGGCAGCGGTTGCCTTTTCCTGTGTATGTATTCTTGCCTTTTCTGTTATGTATATCCATGCAAAAACAGAACTGACAACCATGGCAAAGCAGGTATCGGTTCTTCAGAATGATCTGGATGAAATCAGACAGGACAATCAGGACCTGATGAATGAAATCACGACCTGTACCAATCTGGATACAATCCGCAAAGTCGCAGAAGAAAAGCTGGATATGGTTCCGGCAGATGACAGCCAGATTGTTTATTATGATCAGTCAGATTCTGAATATGTAAGACAAAAGGAAGATATCCCAAATGAGTAAAAAGAAAAAAAGACGTCCTGCCCCCAGGCGGGTCGCCGGTCATATTAAAAACAGGACTGGCCTGGTATTCCTTGTGATACTGGGCCTGATGTGCATTCTGATAGTAAGAATTGTATATATCAATGGAAACAAGGGACAGGATTATAATAAGAAGATTCTCACCCAGATGTCCTATGACAGCAAAACCATTCAGGCGGAACGGGGAAAAATCATGGACCGTAATGGCACCAGTCTGGCCTACAATGAGAATCGGTATAATGTGATCATAGAACCCAAAAATCTGCTTGCAGATGAAGATAATATGAAAGCGACACTGACTGCACTGACAGAGTGTTACAGCGATTGCGAATATGAGAAGCTGGAACAGCAGATCCGGGATAATCCCAATTCCCTTTATAAACGTATATTAAAGCAGATAACAGAAGAGGAAATGCAGAAGTTTCTGGATTATAAAGAAGCGTACCAGAACGCGGATTCTCAGGTGAATACAGAAAATACAGCTCCTTCCGAGACGGAAACCGAAGGTTCTTCTGCCCCGGAGACGGAAGCACTGGAGCCGGACGGCGATCTGCTTCAGGAGGAACTGGAAACGGCAGAATCGGAAACGAAAGAGCAGGAAACAAAAGAATCGGAAAATAAAGAAACAGATGGAACGGGAGAAACCGCTGAAACAGCCAAAAAAGGGAAAATCACAGGTGTGTATTTTGAAAAAGACCAGAAGAGGGTTTATCCCTATGACAATCTGGCATCCACAACCGTTGGTTTTGCCAATTCGGCAGGCGGTGTGACCGGTCTGGAAAAACAGTATGATGATCTGTTGAAGGGCGTCAATGGAAGACGGTTCGGATATCTGAATGAGGAATCTTCTGTGGATGTGCAGACCATCGAAGAAACCGATGGTTATTCGCTGGTGATGACTCTGGATGCCAATATTCAGAAAATGTGCCAGGATGTGATTGCGGAATACGATGAAAGAGTCGGAAGCAATATGACGGCTCTGATGGTTATGAATCCCAATAACGGTGAAATCTATGCCATGGCAAACAGCAGCCAGTACAATCTGAATGATCCCAATAACATGGATGGAAAATTCACAGAAGAAGAATGGAATGCCTTAAGTGATGATGAAAAATCAGAGGCTTTGCTGCTCCACTGGAGAAACTTCTGTGTTTCGGAAAGTTACGAACCGGGTTCCACGGCAAAACTGTTCACCATTGCAGCGGGTCTGGAAGAAAAGTGCATCGACCAGAACAGTTCCTATGGCTGTGATGGTGTGGGTGTTTACGGCGGGGCGAAAATTCACTGTCATTACACCCGCGGACATGGCACCCTGACATTGACCGGTTCCATTATGGCATCCTGCAATGATGCACTGATGCAGATCGGTATAAAAACAGGAGCAGATGTTTTCTGTGATTACCAGTCCAAATTCAATCTGGGACAGAAAACCGGAATTGATCTGCCGGATGAACAGTCCTGTGCCAATCAGATCTATCATGCCAATAACATGACAGATGTCGATCTGGCAACCAACTCCTTCGGTCAGAACTTTTATGTTACCATGGTACAGATGTGTGCGGCCTATTCCTCCATTGTAAATGGCGGAAATTATTATCAGCCTCACGTGGTAAAGGAAATTCTGGATGCGGAAGGAAATGTGGTTCGAAAGATCGATCCGGTACTGGTTCGCCAGACAGTCAGCAGAGAGACCAGTGAATTTCTGAAAGAAGCACTTTTCCAGACCGTGGAAAACGGAACTGCCAATCGTGTGAAAATTGCCGGTTATGAAATCGGTGCCAAGACAGGAACCGCAGAAAAAGCCAACAAAGGCTCATCAGATGAAACGTATACCATTTCCCTGATGGCCGTTGCACCGGCATACAATCCGGAAGTTGTTATATATGCGGTGGTCGATGAACCCAATTGCTCCAAAGGTGAAAATACATATCAGGCCAAGGATCTCTGTAAGGCAGCCATGGAAAAAATCCTTCCCTATCTGAATATTTATCCCACAGCTGACGGCGACAAGGTTTCCAGTTCCAACGGAAACTTCACATCACCGGAGGATGATGAAATGTATGATGAAGGATCCATTATTGAAAATGAGCAGAATGCAGCCGATGAAATCCGCAATGCGGCAAATCAGGCATTGAACAATAATGGCAACCAGAACCAGCCGGAGGGCGGCAATCAGAACCAGCCGGAAGGAGGAGACCAGAATCAGCCTGAGGCTGGACAATAAGATAGCTCAGAGAATAATTCCTGAGTTAATTTGAAACAAACCGGCATAGAATACAGCAAGGTATTCAGATGCAGGTGGTTTTTGTGAAGCAGGAAAATGCCAAATATCCGGTGAAACTGCGGGCTCTCATTTTTCTTGCGGCAGTGCTGATCGGAATGACAGCAGTAACCGTCCGGATCATCTGGCTGATGGTCTGGCAAAGTGAATACTATGAAGAAGAAGCCAATGACGTGCAGCAGCGTGAACGTGCGATCAAAGCCGCCAGAGGCAAAATATATGACCGAAACGGTATATTGCTTGCGGGAAACCGTACAGTATGTACTGTTTCGGTTGTTCACAATCAGGTGGAAAAACCGGAAGAAGTGATCGCTTCCCTTTCTTCTGTTCTGGGACTTTCCGAGGAAAAAGTCCGGACCAAAGTGGAAAAAAGGAGCTCCAGAGAAATCATTGCTGTTAATGTGGATAAGGAACTGGGGGATCAGATCCGTGGATTTCATCTGAAAGGTGTCAAGGTGGATGAGGATTATAAACGGTATTATCCGGGAGGAAATCTTGCCAGCAAGATACTGGGATTTACAGGTGGTGATAATCAGGGAATTCTGGGACTGGAAGTGCAGTATGATGAAGTCCTTCAGGGAAAAAACGGAATCATTCTCACAACGACAGATGCTTCCGGTACGGAACTGGAAGAAAAAGGAGAAATCCGGGTGGAACCGGAACCGGGATATGATCTGCATCTGACCCTGGATTCCGATGTACAGGCGTTTGCTCAGCAGACGGCGGAAAGGCTGAAAGAGGAAAAATCTGCGATTCATGTCAGCATTCTCGTAATGAATCCACAGAATGGAGAAATATATGCCATGGCCGATGTGCCGGAGTATGACCTGAATCATCCGTTTGTTCTGTATCATGATTCCGGTGAACCATATTCAGAGGATGAACTGGCAGCCATGACCGAAAAGGAAAAATCAGACCTCCGCAACCGGATGTGGAGAAATTTCTGCATCAACGATACCTATGAACCGGGGTCCACATTTAAAATCATCACCATGGCAGCAGGCCTTTCAGCCGGTGTGGTCACTCCGGAGGACCGGTTTTACTGTCCCGGATATCGCATTGTGGAAGACAGAAGAATCCGATGCCATAAAACAACAGGACACGGAAGTGAAAGTTTTACAGAGGGAGCAATGAATTCCTGCAATCCGGTATTTATGGAAGTAGGTCTTCGTATGGGACCTTCGGTTTTCATGAAATATATCAGACAGTTTCAAATTCTGGAGAAAACCGGTGTGGATTTGCCGGGAGAAGCTTCTACTATTATGCACAGTCTGAAAAACATAGGAGAGGTGGAACTGGCAACCATGTCCTTCGGTCAGTCCTTTCAGCTGACTCCCCTGCGGCATCTGACCACGATCTGTTCGCTGATCAATGGGGGCAGACAGATCATACCGCATCTTGCCGTTTATGCGGAAAATGAAAAAAAGGATCAGGTGATTTCCTATGACAGAGAATCAGAGGAACCGGTACTGGAAGAAGAGATCAGCAGTACTGTCCGGACGATACTGGAGGCAGTGGTTGCCGAGGGCGGCGGAAAGAGAGCTTATATCGAAGGATACCGGATCGGAGGGAAAACAGCTACTTCCGAAAAGCTCCCCCGGGGAAATGGTAAATATATTTCTTCTTTTATCGGTTTTACACCGGTTGACAATCCGACGCTGGCCGTTCTGGTTCTGGTCAATGAACCGGAAGGGGTCTATTATGGTGGTACAGTCTGTGCACCGGCCGCTGCCGAAATCATGGGAAATATCCTGCCATATATAGAAGAACGCTATTGACATCTAATGTCACGGGCGATATGATTACGGAGTATGTGAGATAAAACAGGCTGATGATTCATGCCTTATAATCATTCAGAGGTGAAAATATGAATACACTTTATTTTAGTGCGATTATTCCTGCACTGGTATCTTTTGCAGTCAGTGCTGTTGCATGTAAATTTCTGATTCCGATTCTTTATAAACTGAAATTCGGACAGTATATCAGAGAGGATGGCCCCCAGAGTCATCTGAAGAAACAGGGTACACCCACCATGGGCGGTATCGCTTTTTTACTGGGCATCATTATTACATGCCTGTTTTTCATTGGAGATTACCCCAGGATTGTGCCGGTTCTGTTTGTAACTGTTGGTTTCGGTCTGGTTGGTTTTCTGGACGACTTTATCAAGATTGTTATGAAACACAATGAAGGGCTGAAACCGAAGCAGAAGCTTTTTCTTCAGCTGCTTGTGGCAGCAGTGTTCTGTTTCTATCTGATGAGCCGTGAAGAACCCGGAACCGCCATGCTGATTCCGTTTACTTCTTATCGTCTGGAACTGGGATGGTTGTTTATTCCCGCCTACCTGATCATTGTTCTTGGAACCGATAACGGTGTAAATCTGACAGACGGACTGGATGGACTCTGCAGCAGTGTGACACTGATGGTTGCTGTATTCTTTACCATGGTTTCTCTGATGACCAATGCCGGTATTGAGCCGGTAACAGCAGCAGTGGCCGGAGGTCTTGCAGGATTTCTGCTGTTTAACTGCTATCCGGCAAAGGTATTCATGGGAGATACCGGGTCGCTGGCACTGGGAGGCTTTGTTGCCTCTGCGGCATTTATGACCAATATGCCGATCTACATTGCTCTGGTGGGCTTTATTTATCTGATGGAAACGGTTTCTGTTATGCTTCAGGTTGCATATTTCAAAAAAACAGGCGGCAAAAGACTTTTCAAAATGGCTCCGATCCATCACCATTTTGAAGCATGCGGCTGGTCAGAAACCAGAATTGTTACAGTATTTTCCATTATTACCGTATTGATGTGTCTGATTTCTTTTCTGGCACTGGTACCGTGATCTGTGGGGAAATCATTGGCTCCGTATATCATAAATGAGTTATCTGACAAATGAGCCTGAATGATGATAATCTGTTGGAATAAATCGAAATCACAGGATGTTGACTGGAGGATGTAAAATGGAATTCACAAAAAAAGTACTGGTAGCCGGTGCCGGAGTCAGCGGTATCGGTGCAGCAGAACTGCTTCTGAAACTGGGAGCAGAAGTGATTTTATATGATGGCAATGAAAAACTGGATACATCAGCTGTACGCAGCCGCTTTGCAGAGGATGCTTCCATAGAAATCCGGAAGGGTGAACTGACCAGGGAGCTGGCTTCTCAGGCAGAGCTTTGTGTAATCAGCCCCGGTATTCCGCTGGAGGTTCCTTTTGTTGCAGTTCTGAAGGAAGCCGGTGTACCGATCTGGAGTGAGATTGAACTGGCATTTCGCGCAGCAAAGGGTAAGCTGGCAGCAATTACCGGCACCAATGGTAAAACAACCACAACAGCCCTGACCGGTGAAATTTTTGCCAATGCATGTGACAGTGCATTTACAGTGGGAAACATCGGGATTCCCTACACACAGGAAGCTTTGAATATGAAAGACAATTCACTGACAGTCGTTGAATGTTCCAGCTTTCAGCTGGAAACTATCATTGATTTCAAACCGGAAGTCAGTGCGATTCTGAATATTACGGAAGATCATCTGAATCGTCATAAAACCATGGAAAATTATGCTTCCATCAAGGAAAAAATTGCCATGAATCAGGACGCTTCCAATACCTGTGTACTGAATTATGAAGATGAGGTACTTCGTGCCTTCGGTGAAAGTCTGAATATTCCGGTGATTTTTTTCAGCAGTGAAAGAGAACTGGAACAGGGTGTTTTTCTGAAAGATGGAAGGATCCTTTTGAGACAAGGCGATCAGACCATCGAGTTTGTGAGAACCTGCGAAATGAACATCATCGGAAAACACAATTATGAAAATGCCATGGCAGCCATAGCAATTGCATGGGCCATGGGAATCGATGTTGAAATTATTCGCAAGACACTGCGTGAATTTAAAGCAGTGGAGCATCGAATTGAATATGTAACAGAAAAGAAAGGCGTTGTTTATTATAACGATTCCAAAGGAACCAATCCGGATGCAGCCATTAAGGCTGTGCAGGCAATGGACCGTCCCACGGTGCTGATTGCAGGTGGTTATGATAAGGAATCCGAATACGATGAATGGATTGAAACTTTCGGTACCAGCATTAAATGTATGCTTCTGATGGGCGTTACAGCAAAGAAAATTGCAGCGTGTGCCGACAGTCACGGTTTTACTGCGTATGAATTTACGGAATCCATGGAATCCGCTGTAAAGCGGGCAGCCGAACTTGCACAGCCGGGAGATGCGGTTCTTCTTTCTCCGGCATGCGCAAGCTGGGATATGTTCCCCAATTTTGAAGTACGCGGCAGGGTGTTCAAGGATTGCGTGCTCGCATTGGAAGACTGATATAAATGCTCCGCAAGCGTCGATTTGAAATGAAAGAAGGAGGTGGCAGCAATCGCTTTATCTGAAAATCGAAATAGAGGAAAAAGAGACACGGAGGAAAAGAAGTCTCAGAAGAAAAAGCGGGCAACGGTTCCGGACCATCTGGGTCAGAACTATGACCACAGACTTCTGATTACGATCTTTGTTCTGTGCTGTTTCGGTCTTGTTATGGTATACAGCAGTTCTGCATATGTGTCATCAACCAAGATGGGCAATGAATATTATTATGTGTTTCGTCAGGGTCTTTTCATGTGCGTGGGTATTCTTTTCATGCTGCTGGTTTCCAAAATGGATTATCACTGGTTTGTGAAATTTACATTGCCCATATATCTGCTGTCAGTTGTATTGATGTGCCTGGTTGATTTTACCCCTTTTGGTGTGGAGAGAAACGGTCAGACCAGATGGCTGAATCTGATTCCCGGTGTTTCCCAGACACCGACCTATCAGCCCACTGAGATTGTAAAGATTGCGGTGATCCTGACATTTGCATATATGATTAACCGATGTATCAAAAATATTGATCGATGGCAGGTTATGCTGGTACTGATCATTCTGCTGGCTCCCATGGCAGGTCTGGTCATCATCAACAACCTGAGTTCAGGTATCATTATTGCCGGTATCGGTTGTCTGATGTATTTTTTAGCAAGCAAACGTACCAGACTGTATGGAGTACTGGCTGGAGTGCTGGCAGTACTGGTCGTAATCATATACATAAAACCGGATGTGCTGACAATCCTTCCATTTATTGAAAAGTATCATCTGGTCCGCATCCAGGTCTGGAAAGATCCCACTCTGGATCCCACCAACAAAGGATTTCAGGTCCTTCAGGGACTGTACGCCATCGGTTCCGGCGGATTCTTCGGAAAGGGTCTGGGAAGTTCCATTCAGAAACTGGGATTTATTCCGGAATCGCATAATGACATGATTTTTGCGGTTATCTGCGAAGAGCTGGGTATTTTCGGGGCAATTTGTGTAATCGGACTGTTTGCATATATGATATACCGGTTTGTTTATATTATTCTGCGGGCACCGGACCTGTACGGAGCCATGATCGTATCAGGTGTTATGGTCCACATTGCTCTGCAGGTTCTGATGAATGTTGCGGTGGTAACAAATTCCATGCCCAATACCGGTGTCACATTGCCTTTTATCAGCTATGGCGGTACATCTGTTGCCATCCTGCTTGCGGAAATGGGAATGGTGTTAAGTGTATCCAATCAGATTATTTATGAGAAATAACAGGATTTTATTCTGGCCCTGAAAATATCGAATGCATATAATAATATGTGAGAACCGGATATTCCGGAAAACATATATTATGTTATGCAGGAGGTATTATGTGTAACCGTTTACAAATCAGGGGAAATGGGCCGATTTATGCCAGGCTGCAGCTGCAGGGATCCAAAAATGGTACGCTTCCCTGTATGGCTGCAGCTTTACTGCATTCAGGAACAACGGTTCTGGAGGGTGTTCCCATAATTGCAGATGTGCTGACTGCAGCGGAGATCCTCCGATCACTGGGAGCATCTGTGTATATCAGGGATCACTGTATTACCATTCAGGCCGGACAGCTGACTGCTTCGGATATTCCCCGGGATTTCATGGGGCGGATGCGATCTTCCGTCATATTCATGGGTGCTCTTCTGGCAAGATGCGGGGAAACAGGTGCCGTCAGCCCCGGCGGATGTGTCATCGGCAGAAGACCCATTGATTTTCATCTTGATGGATTCCGGCGGTTGGGAGCCTCCGTGGTTCAGAAAGATGATAAAATGGAAGTCAGGGGAAGCAAACTGAAGGGATGCGTCATTGAATTGCCGGGTCCCAGCGTGGGTGCAACAGAAAATCTGATGCTTGCAGCCACTGCGGCAGAAGGCACGACAATTATTCGAAATGCAGCCAGAGAACCGGAAGTTTCCGGGCTGGCACAATGCCTGAGAAATATGGGATATGGTATTTTCGGTGACGGAACCTCAGAAATCAGGATCAGAGGATGTACCGAGACCGTGGATTCGGTTTATTCCATACCAGGGGACCGGATTGCTGCGGGAACCTGGCTGCTTTGCTGCATGCAAAACAGAGGGGAACTGGTTCTGGATCATGCACCGGCGGAATCCATGGCTGCTGTTCTTTCGATTCTTCGGAAGATGGGAGGAGAAATCCGCACGGAGAAAGAGCGGATTATTCTGACAGCACCGGATTGCCCGGAGCCCATTGAATATCTGGAAACAGCCCCTTATCCGGGATTTCCGACGGATATGCAGTCGCTGCTGCTGCCGGTTCTCTGCCGGGCAGAAGGCATCAGCTGTATCTGTGAAAGAGTATTCAGCAGCCGATTCCGTACCGTTTGTGAACTGAGAAAAATGGGAGCGGATATCTGTATTACAGATGACGGACAATGTGCCCGTATTCGCGGAGGCTGCAGACTGCATGGGGCCTGTGTAGATGCACCGGATCTCAGAGGCGGTGCGGCATTGATGATTGCTGCTCTAGGAGCGGAAGGGATTACAATTATAAACGACACCGGCCATATTCAAAGGGGATACGAGCAGATTCCCGAGACTATTCGATTACTTGGAGGAGAAGCATGCTGGTTAAACTGAAAAGAAAAAGAACCATACCTGCAGCACTGGGGATCCTGCTGCTGGTGATCATGATACTTGCCATACTGTATGGCGGTTCCACGATAAAAACTGTCAAGGTGACCGGAAACAGTTACTATACGGAAGATGAAATCAGGGAAATCTTATTTGGAACTGCAATGGACAACAATACGATCAGCACGTATCTGATCAATCGTTTCGGAGAACATAAAACCATCCCTTTTGTTGAACGTTATCAGATTGAAATTGTAAACAGACATGAGGTGGAAGTCATTCTTTATGAAAAAAATATTATTGGTTATGTACATTTCATGGGCAGCAATATGTATTTTGACAGAGACGGAACGATTGTGGAAAGCAGCCGGGAGGTTTTGGATGGAATCTGTGAAATCAAGGGAATTACATTCTCCAAAATCGTTTTCAATGAAAAACTGGAAACGGATATTCCGGGACTTTTCGAGCAGATTCTGCTGATGACGCAGTTATTTGAAAAATATGAACTGGACATTGATGCTTTGTATTTTGATGAAGCAAAACATATAAAGATTTTCTATGGGGATATCACAGTAGAACTGGGCGCCGCAGACAATATGGATATCAAAATATCAGAAATGAATGATATTCTTCCGGAACTGGAAGGGAAAAAAGGAACCCTTTATCTGGATACACTGGAAATGGGAGCATCCTCTTCCGGCACATATTATTTTAAAACAGATACGGCACCCGAAGCCACTGAATAAATAGCAATTCCTGTGGATTTCATTCAAAAAATAGTTGATTATTTCAGAGAAATAAAATAAGATATTAATAGTATGATTGCACATACCTGCGAGTTATGTTGTGTACACATGAAGGAATATGTGAATAAGGTTAAAGGAGGGGCTGACATGCTCGAAGTAAAAATAGATGAATTTGAAGGCGAAGCCCGGATTATCGTAGTCGGTGTCGGTGGTGCCGGCAACAATGCTGTAAACCGTATGATTGAGGAAAACATCGGTGGCGTGGAATTTGTGGGAGTCAATACGGACAGTCAGGCACTGGCACTTTGCAAAGCGCCCACTGCTGTTCAGATTGGTGAAAAGCTGACCAAAGGCCTTGGCGCAGGCGCAAAGCCGGAGATGGGTAAGAAAGCAGCAGAGGAAAGTGCAGACACCCTGCAGGATATTATCAAGGATGCGGATATGGTATTCGTTACCTGTGGTATGGGCGGCGGTACCGGTACCGGTGCAGCTCCTGTTATTGCAAAGATGGCCAAGGAAAAGGGCATCCTTACCGTCGGTGTTGTCACAAAGCCGTTCAATTTTGAAGGAAAACCCCGTATGAAGAATGCTCTGGCAGGAATTGAAGAACTGCAGAAGAGTGTTGATACACTGATCATGATTCCCAATCAGAAGCTTCTTCAGATTGTAGATAAGAAAACATCCATTCCCGATGCGTTCCGCAAAGCAGATGAAGTTCTGCAGCAGGCAGTTCAGGGTATTACCGATCTGATCAATGTTAATGCATTGATTAATCTTGACTTTGCAGATGTCAGAACGGTTATGAAGGACAAGGGTATTGCTCATATCGGTATCGGTTACGGAAAAGGTGACAACAAAGCAGAAGATGCTGTTAAGCAGGCAATTTCCAGTCCTTTGCTGGAAACCACGATTGCAGGAGCTACGGATATTATTTTCAACATTACCGGTGATGTCAGCCTGATGGATACATCAGAAGCAGCCGAGTATGTTCAGGAGCTTGCCGGAGATGAAGTGAATATTATCTTTGGTGCAAGATATGATGAATCCATGGCGGATGAAGTGGTGATTACCGTAATTGCGACCGGTCTGGAAGCTCCCAGCAGCAATGCAGATCTTGCAGGTTCCCGCGTGAAACCGCAGATTCCTTCTGCAAATCAGGCACAGACTGCTTTCGGTCAGGAAACACCGAGACATACCCTGAGCCATTTAAACGGAAGCAGTGCATCTTCTTCCGGTTCCAATGGCGGATATAAATTCCAGTCAAAGCATCCGGAACCCTCTGAAAATCTTCGGGATGGACTGATCTTCCCGGATTTCTATACCCGTAAAAAGAAATAAGTTCAGCAAAGTTCGTTTTCTCTATGGGTGGACAACGGATACCGATTTGAAACAAAACAGATTATTTGCCGCAGTTTTCGGACTGCGGCATTTTTTGTCGATGAAAAGAGCAGTATTGCTCTTATTTTTTTACAAAATCAGCCATTGTTTATTCGATAAAATAGTAACTGATCAGTACTGCATCAGAAATGCATACTGTAAAAGCGGTAATTGGAGGCGGTTATTATTGACATAAGCGGGAATACAGTTATTTATCTGGATATTTTGAGTGCGAATGAATTTCTCATGAATGGACTTGTTCTGGCTGTTTATTGTATATGTACCGGAAAAAAATACTCGATGAAAAGTCTGCTGGCAGCAGACCTTCTGACTACATTGACAACAGTTATGACCATTGTCCTGTTGAAGGAAGTCAATATCGAAAATATTTCCGGTTCCGGTCTGTGGTTTCTCTCTTTAACAGGCTGTTTATCAGAACTGTATATACTGAATCAGCTGGACAAAAGAACAGAAGGTATCCGGATTCTGGCAGAAATCCCGTTTCTGCTGATCAGCATGTTTACTGTGGGAGGAATGACGGGAAGTATAACCCGTTTTTCTGCAGATTCAAAAAAGATTCTTCTGCCGGAAGCAGTGCTTTTCGTTACAGCAGGCGGAAGCGGATGCTTTCTTCTGGGATATGGAATACTATATAAATGGAGAAAAAAGGAAATCACAGATGAGATACTATGCGATGTCAGAATTATGTGGAATCACAGGATCTGCAGTGTTCCTGCAATGATTGATACCGGCAACAATCTGTACACACCAAATGATCGTAAGCCGGTTCACATTGTTGAAGAATCCTGTCTGCTGAAGCCCGGAGAAATAGAAGAACTGCTCCTGAAAAATCCGGAAAAAATCGCTTTTGTACCCTATTCCTCGTTGGGAAAAACAAATGGAATCATCAGGGTGATTGAGGCAGACAAACTGGAAATTGTCCGGGGAACATATACATATCCGATCTATCACCAGAAACTTGGTCTGACCGCTCAGAAATTAAGCAGCAGCGGAAAATGGAAAATGCTGCTGCATCGAGAAATCAAGGAGGCCGTATGATTATTAAATTTGGTATTCCCGGAAGGATTCAGCTGAAAATCGTTCCGGTGCTGAAAAGCATCTGTATTCCCAAAACGGGAGAAGTCCATTATATAGGCGGAAGTGATATTCTGCCTGCGCCATTTTCCGTGGAGGAAGAAAATGATTATATTAAACGGCTGGAAACAACAGGCAGTCAGGAAGCGCGAAGCAAACTGATTGAACATAACCTGCGTCTGGTGGTATACATAGCGAAAAAATTTGATAATACCGGTGTGGGGGTCGAAGATCTGATTTCAATCGGAACAATCGGATTGATTAAGGCGATCAACACCTTTAACAGTGAAAAAAAGATCAAGCTTGCCACCTATGCTTCCCGATGCATTGAAAATGAGATTCTGATGTATCTCCGCAAAAACAGCCGTCTCCGTTATGAAGTTTCCATCGATGAGCCGCTGAATATCGACTGGGATGGAAATGAACTGCTGCTCAGTGATATTCTTGGAACGGATGAAGACGAAGTGGGAAGAAATATGGAGGACGAAGCAGAAAAAACGCTTTTGAGTCACGCCATCGAAGCACTGAGTCCGAGGGAAAAGAAAATCGTACAGCTGCGGTATGGAATCGATCAACAGGATAACCGGGAGATGACCCAGAAAGAGGTGGCCGATTCCATGGGAATTTCCCAGTCCTACATTTCCAGACTGGAAAAGAAAATCATACGAAGACTGAAGCGGGAGATGATTCGTTTTTCATAAGATCGAAACGGATGAGGAACCGAAGTTGTGGGTATTTTCCAAATTGCGTATTGGAAAAAATAAAAAAACAGATGAAATTACAATGGATTTTCCCTCCATCTATTTGATATAATGACACGGATTCGAATAAGAGGATGTTTGCTTTGCAAACCGAATCCGGCGCGGCATTTCGCAGCCGTTAATATGAAAATAGATGGAGGTATCCGATGAAAGCGGTCACAATCTTATTTCCGGTGTTTTTTATGATTCTTCTGGGATTTACAGCCAGGGTCAGAGGCTGGATCACACAGGAACAGAAAGCCGGAGCCAATGCAATTATTTTTCAGATTCTGTTTCCGATTCTTGTCTTTAACCTGATGCTGACGGTATCCGTAGATGCATCGTCTGTGTGTATTGTGGGTTATGTATTTATAGCCTTTCTTCTCTCCATGGCTGTCGGCAAAATGGTGACCGGGTTAGTCGGAAAAAAATACGAACATTTTTCCTGGCTTCTGATGGCAACCGTTGAAGGCGGCAACGTTGCCCTTCCTTTGTATCTGTCCATTGTTGGTCAGTCCAGCAATACAGTTATTTTTGATATTGCGGGCAGTATCATGTGCTTCGTTGTCATGCCGGTTCTGGTTGCCAGAATAGCATCTTCCGGTGTTTCCGGCGGACAGCTTGTGAAAAATATTTTTTCCAATTCTTTTGTACTGGCGGTTATTCTGGGTCTTACGCTGAACCTGACCGGTGTTTATTCCATGCTGCAGCAGACACCCTTTTTTGAATTGTATACCGGCACGGTGGACAGAGCAACCTCTCCCATTGTGGGAATGATCCTGTTTATTCTGGGATACGATCTGCGGATTGATAAGGACACCATTGGGGCCATGATGAAACTGGCTGCAGTCCGGGTTGCTTTCTATGCAGCAGTCATCGCCGGGTTCTTTCTTCTGTTCCCTGCCCGCATGGCAGACACGGCATTTCTGATGGCAGTTTTGATTTACTTTATGTCCCCCACAGGATTCGGCATGCTTCCGGTGATGTCACCCTTATTGAAAACAGAAGAGGATACCAGCTTTGCATCGGCATTCATGTCGGTATACATGCTGATCACATTGGCAGTTTACGCACTGGTGGTTATTTTTATTGCCTGAAAAGTCATGCTTTTATGCAAGCATGTATTTTATGCCCATTTGTCCCTTGGTTCATATTACGATGTTGGGAGCAAATGGATAAAACTGTAGATTCACTGCAGGAAATACAATTTGAAAAGAGAAGGAAAGGGGAAACAACATGAAAAAAAGAGAAAAGAAACTGGAAATCGGCTGTCATCTGTCCTCATCCAAAGGTTTTCTGCGCATGGGAAAAGAGGCGGTTGAACTGGGAGCCAATACCTTTCAGTTTTTCACCAGAAATCCCAGAGGAAGCAAAGCAAAGGATGTGGATCCGGACGATGTAAACACCTTTCTGGAGTATGCAGAGAATCATGGAATCGACAGGATTCTGGCCCATGCACCGTATACACTGAATCCGGCATCAAAGGATCCGCATGTGAGAGAGTTTGCTCTGCAGATCATGGAAGATGATCTGAAAAGAATGGAATATGTTCCCGGAAACTGTTACAATTTTCATCCGGGCAGTCATGTGGGACAGGGAAGTGAAACCGGTATCCGACTGATCACAGAACTGCTCAATACCATTCTGAAACCGGAACAGACCACCACGGTACTGCTGGAGACCATGTCCGGAAAAGGAACAGAGATCGGCAGGAATTTTGAGGAAATCCGTGAAATTCTGGATCGGGTAGAATTATCAGATCATATGGGTGTCTGTCTGGATACATGTCATGTACACGATGGTGGATATGATATCATTCATGATCTGGATCACGTCCTGGAAGAATTTGACCGGATCATCGGTCTGGACCGATTGAAAGCCATTCATATGAATGACAGCAAGAATCCCGTAAACAGCCATAAGGACCGACATGAAAAAATCGGAGAAGGTTACATAGGAATCGATGCCCTGACAGCGATCATCCGCCATGAAAAACTGCAGGGAATTCCCATTTACCTGGAAACACCCAATGAATTGCCCGGATATGCAAAGGAAATTGCATTGCTGAAAAATATCTGGAGCGATACTGCAAAATAGTATGAACGCAAATGATTTTTTTCCATTGATGGGAGAGGCAGAATCAGAAATGGTACAGTCTCTCCCATAATTTGTCGAATCCGGCGATTGAAAGAGTCGTGCTGTTCTTGAAATTCTACAAAATAATTCATCCTGCATTTCGTACAATAATTTCAATTCATAGAAATCAATTTCTGAAACCAAACTGTATTCCAGAAATTGTATGGTGCATACCGGTATAGAAAACGACCGGCCAACAGAACTTATCAATATAGAATCTGTTTTTCTTCTTTGCCTGTCGGATACATAAGCACTCCATTCATACAACGATAAAAATGAAATATGGAAATACAGACAGAATCTGATGAAATTTTGGTCGTTTTTGAAGTGCTTATTGAATACTGGTATGTGATGTACCTTCTATGGAGGAACGATATGGCACTGTACAAAGTGGAAATTTGCGGAGTCAACACAGCAAAACTTCCTGTTCTGAAAGAAAAGGAAAAAGAAGAATTATTTAAAAGGATTCTGGCAGGTGACAAACTTGCCAGAGAGGAATATATAAAAGGTAATCTCAGACTGGTGCTGAGTGTTATCCAGCGATTTCATGCATCCGGTGAAAATGTGGATGACCTGTTTCAGATCGGCTGCATTGGTCTGATTAAAGCAATTGATAATTTTGACATTACGCAGAATGTAAAATTCAGTACCTATGCGGTACCGATGATCATCGGAGAGGTAAGACGGTATCTCCGGGACAATAATACCATTCGTGTGTCCAGATCCCTGCGGGATATGGCCTACAAAGCCATGTATGCCAAAGAAACGCTGATGAAGAAAAATCCCATGGAACCCACCATGGAAGAAATTGCCCGGGAAGCACAGATGGAAGTATCGGATATTGTATTTGCACTGGATGCACTGCAAAGTCCGGTCAGCCTCCATGAACCGGTTTATTCAGACGGTGGAGACACCCTTTACGTTATGGATCAGATCAGTGACAAGAAAAACAAAGAGGAACGATGGGTGGATGAAATTTCTTTAAATGAAGCCATGAAGCGGCTGCCGGAACGGGAACGTCACATCATAGATCTGCGTTTTTTTGAAGGAAAAACTCAAATGGAAGTGGCAGATGAAATTCATATTTCGCAGGCACAGGTATCCCGTCTGGAAAAAAATGCACTGAAAGTCATGCGAAATTATCTGTCATAGTCTGTAAAAGATGGTTTCCCCTCGTCTGATATGCATTTTGTCAGTTTGATGTCTCAAAAAGAAGTCCTGAAAAGCCCCGGGACTTCTTTTCAGTTTCCCGTCTGCACAGACTGGACTTTTCCCACGTTTATGTGATACTATAAGTGAGTTATCAGAAACATCTCCCCCACTTCCAGTGAGTAAAGCACTAAGTGGGGGAACAACAAAAGAACTGACCAAAGCAGAGCGTAGACTGTGCACGGATTCGAATAGGAAAATGTTTGTTTCACAAACTGAATCCAGTGCCCAATTCCCAAAAGCGTCGATTAGAATAGAAGGAAGGTGACAGGTTGCAGCTGGAATTTGATCTGAATGTTTTTAAAGGGCCGATGGACCTGCTGATGCATTTAATTGAAAAAAATAAAATTGATATTTATGATATTCCCATCGGTGTTCTGACCGATCAGTATATGGCATGTCTGGAAGGGCTGGAGCCTGATCTGGATTCCAACAGCGAGTTTCTTGTCATGGCCTCCACACTTCTGTATCTGAAGGCAGTTTCCCTTCTTCCAAAGGATGAAGATGAGGAAGAGGAAACGGAAGATCCGAGAGACGAACTGGTAAACCGTCTGCTGGAATACAAAATGTTTCAGGAAATTTCAAAAGTACTGGACGAACAGCAGGAGCAGACGGGAGATTCCGTATATCGTAAGGAACTCCTTCCCGATGAAGTGAAAAATTATAAAGAACCCATTGATCTGGATCAGCTGCTTGAAGGGGTGGATATGAAGAAGCTGCACAGTATTTTCCGGATGCTGATGAAACAGCAGGAAAATCTGAAGGATCCTGTCCGCAGCAATTTCGGACGTATCCGCCGGGAACCGATGAAGGTGGGAGATAAGATCGCCTGGCTGACGGAATGTCTGGAGAAACAATCCCGATTCTGGTTCAGTGAGACACTGGAGGAAGGAAGCCGTTTTGAAATTGTGGTTACGTTTCTGGCCATGCTGGAACTGATGAAAGCCGGACGAATCACCATTGTACAGGATGAACGGTTTGCAGATATCTACATAGAAGCAGCAGAAGACAAAAGAGCCATGACCAGTGAGGAACTGGAAGCAATTACAGAGTATGAATA
>JBJELP010000251.1:0-7257 GCA_051879215.1 Lachnospiraceae bacterium | reverse complement strand
ACCCGATCATACTTGCCGGCACCCACATTCTGCCCGGCATAGGTTGTCATCGCCGTTCCGAAGGAGAAATTCGGCATCATGGCAAATCCATCCACTCGCATAACAATAACATTGGCCGCAATAAACATTTCTCCAAAACTGTTGGTCAATGACTGCACGATGATCATGGCAGATGACAGAATCGCCTGTGTCAGCCCGGAAGGCAGTCCCAGAGCAATAATTGTCCGGGTATGTTTCCAGCTTATTTTCAGATACCGAAGCTTAAAATCAAAAATATCTGTCAGGCGGGCCAGTTTCATAAAACACAAAACAGCAGAAATACTCTGAGCGATGGCCGTTGCCAGTGCCACGCCGGACACACCCATTTGAAATACAGCCACAAACAGCAGATCCAGACCAATGTTCAGAACCGTAGCCACCAGCAGATAGACCAGTGCAGAAATGGAATCACCCAATCCGCGCAGAATACCGCCCAGAATATTGTAATACGCCATACCTGCGATTCCTACCATCAGGATAATCAGATAGGAAGTACACCAGTCCAGAATACTGTCCGGTGTATTCAGAAATCGAAGCATCGGACGAATCACCGGCGGTGCACAAACCATCAGAATCAAAGATGAAATTGCCGTCAGTGTCACACAGTTTCCAATGGTTTCCGACAATTCTTCCCGCTGCCTTGCTCCGAAATACTGGGAAACCATTATTCCGGCACCCACAGAAATTCCGACAAACAACACCAGCAGAAGATTTAAAAGCGGTCCGGCACTTCCCACAGCAGCCAGTGCATTATCTCCCACATAACGCCCAACAATGATGCTGTCTGCCGTATTGTACAGCTGCTGGGCAATATTTCCAATCAGCATGGGAATCGAAAAGGCTACGATTCCCTTCCACGGTATGCCCTCTGTCATATCGACAGGAGCAAATAACTGCTTTAACATAACTTTTCCCCCATTTGTATATTTCGTATGTACTCTGGAATCAGCACTTTCTGATCCCAATATCCTATACTCTACCATACTTATTATACTTTGAACATACCTTAAGCCTTAAGTGTTAAAATCTGTTCTGTCCACAGACATAAACTTCCCGCATCTGTTCACAGTCATATCGGGAATTTACACCCACCATGCGTACTAAAAACCCCCGCTTATTCCACTAATGGAAATAAGCGGGGGTTTTGGGGGGAGCACTTTATGATCGATTCATTTACATGATAATTTCATCATTCAGGATAGATCCTGCTTTTTATTTAAACCCATTCATGTTTCCATACTTCACATAATAAAACATGGAAAGGGCCGTCTGATGTGCAAGTCTGGAAAGCTTTTCATTGCTCTGGGTAACCTGACTGCGGGCTGCAGAACTTGTGGCTGCATTCTTCATCCTAAACAGTTTTTTGTTCAGTCTGTCAAATTCTCTGTAAATTTCCTTCTGCAGCGCTGCAAAATTCTTGTTTACAAACTGAACTTCTTCGTCTGTCACTGCACCGTCATCGTACTGTGCATACAGTATGTAGTTTGACAGGGCATCAAAGCTCCAGTAGAAAGAAGATTGCCATTTTTGCGGAAGCAGCGTATAGGTACCGTCTGCAGATGTCCGATAGTACATACCGGATTCCGGTTTTTCTTCCAGTCCTTTGGTAGCTTCACCAACAGCTGCGCGGTAACCTTTATAGGTCTGATTCATCAGCATGGGGTAGTTGGGAATAAATACATTGTATGCGCCATGGCTCATGGATGTCCATTCCACGGTTCCCAGTTCCCTGCATCTGTCGGATTCTTTGTAGATCTGGAAGAATGCCGTATCCGTATTGCCTGTATTGGCGATGCCGGGTACCTTATAGTAATTCACCACATCATCCACGGTCAGTTTACGGTCTGCTTTAATGTTGGTGTACAGCGGAACGATTTCATCATTTTTGTTCAGATTGGAGATGGTAAACTGTGTGCTGTCATTAAGCAGATCTTCTTCTGTATAATTGTAGTTTTCATTCAGGAAGTTCAGACCATTGGAAAGACGATCTTTGCTGCTGGCTTTGATACGTGCATAGGAAGCACGGAAATCAATGATATTTTCCTTTTCATCACCCACAAAGGTTCCTGCCTCTTTGGCCACTTCGATCAGACGTTTGGATGCGATGACATGTTCGGTATCATCCAGGTCAATCCGTCCGATGACAGAAATGTTGGGTTCCAGAAACATCATATCATCATTCAGCTTCAAAGCCACATACTGGGTACCGGAGCAGTTTTCTATATACCAGATTTCCTTCTGATCTGCAATAAATAAACCGGATCCAAAGAAACATCCGTAATTATCATAAATATCCAGAAGAAGCTCCACACCTTCTCTCGCGCTGGCTGCTTCACTGAGCAGAATTGTAGGAATATCACTCTCTTCAATTCCGACAACTCCATCCACTTTTGTCTGAACCATAGGATCCACACCTGTTGCACCTGTCCTCCAATCTCCGGCTACCTCAGTGTTTCCGGATAAGGATTCAGTAGCACTGACCGTCACACCCATCTCATTGGTACCGGATTCGGTATAGGAGGGATGACCGGGTTCTCCGCATTCCGGACAACGGCCTTCCGGATCGTATTCGTTATCAGCCTTAAAAGCAATAAAACGATAGCTGTCATGGGTCCATGTCCACTCAAATGCACCGTAGTCACGACATCCGATATACAACTCGCCTTCTTTGTATGTACCTGCTTCGCTGATGTACCACATTTTTGCACGGCTGTTGGTATAATCTTCGCTTCTTGCAACAACCGGTACACCATCATCCATACAATTGCCGCCCACATATAATGTTGTACACGCAAGTGCACTGGAAGGGATTGCAAGAATCCCTGCGGACACAGCAAACGCGCCCAAAAGGGCCTTCAGATTAAACTTTTTCATAAATTCCTCCTCATGAACAGATTTCAATGTGCCTGTACTCATTTCTGTATGGATAATCATAACACAAAAGCTTTATTATAGCAACACTTTACCGTGCTAATACGATAAATTAATCAATAATATGTTACTGTCAGCGCAACCTCGAAAACACTGCGTGTTTCCCCGGTGTGGCGTATCCTCCACTTCATTCTCTCTATGCCGGAAGCAGAGGCCATCATGAATGAATCATTACGCAGGAATTCATTTACTCAGGATTTTACTTTCCCCACCGATGCAATATAAACCACGCATTCATAATCTTTTTCTGCGGACGGTCCGGGGAGAAATCCCAGCAGTTCATCCATGCATTCCTGATCGTAGGCACCGATGGCACATGTTCCGCAGCCAATGGCCTCACAGGCCAGGTACAGATTTTCACAGGCATGTCCTGCATCCAGCAGGATGTATTTCACTGCTTTCAGGCTGTATCTCCATTCAGTTCGGTAAGGTACGGCACTCCAGACAAATACCACCGGTGCTTCGGCAGCAAAAGCCTGCCCGCAGAGTCCCTGTGTCAGTTCCTCCTGAAAATCTCCATCTGCATCCAGACATTCCAGCTGACACAATTCCGGCAGATAGTGATACAGCCCCGGTTTAAGCCCTGCCACCTGATTGATGAACAGATAGGTTTCCAGAGGATGTCTGGAACCGGCAGAAGGTACAGTACGGAAAGTGATCTGCGGATCGCCATCCATTATTCTCCGGATTCCCTGGGTGGACCACAGAAGGAAGGACAGCTCTTTCAATGTCAGCTGCTGATCCCGGTATTTCCTGTGACTGACCCGGGTCTTCAGCAGGTCAAGGAGAGAATCCTTACTTACCACATCGGAAAAGTCCATGGGAAGATCGATTACCTGACGACTCTGCGGTTTTTTCACCGGTGAAATGCCCGGAAGTTTCTGCTGCTGATCGGTTGCTTCGGCTCCGATATCCCAGGAACCGTGTCCCTTCAGCAATTCACGATTTTTCATAATTTTGTATTTTGTTGATTCGTTCATAGTTCTCCTTTCTGACCTGCTGCGTTTTCCTTTTTATTCCCCATCTGTTCCCGCAGACGGATCATTTTCTACGGAAATACTATTTCCGCTATACAAAACCTGATCCGTTACAGACCATATTGCATAACATCATCCTGTTCTCTGAGGTGAACTGCTCCATTTCCGATTATATCATTGTCAGCCGCTTTCACTTCTGTGCTATCTAACACTTCATCTTCAATACACCATGAAACTCCAAGTCCAGCAACATGTTCTTCCACCATATGGGTGACTGTGATATGTTTTTCCTGAGCATTTTCCTGCTAATCTTCATTTGTTGTAAATCATGTGCCGCCAAATTGTTTCTTATCCTTCGGTAGTTATAGGACGGTAATAAAATAATGCGGCCGTCTCCTGAACAGATATGGCCGCATTTTGATTATGTATCATTCGCATAGTCACTTGCAGATATCTTATACGAACTTCACAGCTGTACCGTATGCAATAACCTCAGCTGCTCCCTGCATAATTGCAGAGGATGCATAACGGATATTCACAATGGCATCTGCACCCAGATTTTCTGCTTCGGATACCATTCTCTTGGTGGCAAGTGCCCTTGCTTCGTTCATCATTTCGTTATACGTTGTCAGTTCACCGCCAACCAGTGTCTTAAATCCCTGTGTAATGTCCTTTCCGATATTCTTGGACTGAATGGTGCTTCCCTTAACCAGTCCCAGCATCTCCAGGTTCTTTCCGCTGATATAATCAGTATTTACTAAGATCATCTTCTTCCCCTCCATCAATTTCTTTTAGTCTCTGTATACATACATATAACATACAACATCCCAACAGCAGCGGTATGATACCCAGCAGGAATTTCAAAACTCCCGGTACAACAGCTACCAGAACTCCAAAATACAGCACAAAGTAAAGTATCATTACCACTGTAACAACAATTGGTGCAATCTTTTTTTTGCCATGATCGTCCATATCATTTCCTCACAGTTTCAATCTACGCCCGGTAAAAATATCGGAGTGCGGCGTGCGACATAAATTCGCTTAAAAATAATTATAGCTGACAATCCTTTTGCAATCAAGTAATAACTACATGTTCTGCCTCCATAGTCTTAAAGCGATCATGGAAATGCCGATCGCCAGAACCCATACAAGAATTTCCACAATAATCAGTGACATCCCCATCCCTGCTGCCAATACTGCCGCTGCATCCAGTACAGCATGCAGTGCAATTGCCAGAACCAGAAGAGACATACATTTCTTTTTACCCGCAGCGGCAAACCATACAATCACGGACAATCCAATCTGTGCAATGATGGCTGCAAATCGTTCCACAGGACTCAGAAGAAAATGCCAGGAAGGTGTCTGAATCAGGGTATCAAATGCTGCCTGCAGGGTATTTCTGGATGCTTCATCCAGTGGAGCAAGCAGAGTCTGTGCCTGACCGGCATTAATCATCACTGCATAAATCAGATTGTTCACCATTCCAATGGAAAGAATCACAAACATCTCAAACCCGCCGTGACCGGCACCATACATCAGTGCATTATGTGCATTTCCATGCTGCTTTTTCAGTACATAGCGCATGGCGATAAAACGTCCGGTTTCTTCAAACAAACCTGCCATCAGTCCACCGTAACCGGCATACAGCCAGATATTCCCCCGAATAACCTCACCTGTCGGAGAACCGAGCACTGCTGCATGGACAAACTGTTCCAATACCAGGGCAAATAAAAACATAACGGTACAGCCTGTCAGAAAACATTTCACAGAAGCATGATATCTCTTTTTAAAATACAGCAGCAAACCAACGGGAACGACAATTCCCAGCACCATATTGATCGCAATACATAAAATGGATATTGTCGGAACCATATTCTTTCCCCCTTCCTGTCTCCTTATTTTTCAACAATCCGGACAGCCGTACCATAGGCAATGACTTCTGCTGCCCCCTGCATAATGGCAGAAGACCCATACATAACACCAACAACAGCATCGGCTCCCAGAGCTTCCGCCTCATCCACCATACGCTTTGTGGCAATCCGCCGGGCTTCGATCAGCATCTCTGTATATCCGGTCAGCTCTCCGCCAACCAGTGTTTTCATACCGGCCATAAAATCTTTTCCCACATTTTTTGTCTGAACGGTAGTACCTCTGACCAGACCCAGAGCTTCAATTTCCTTTCCGGGTATATAATCAATACTTAACAGCTTCATCCTCTTCTCCTCCATCTATTTCTTTCATGCGTTCTCTCAAAGCCAGTACAATTCCGATAATCACCAGTGTGGCAGGAACTGTCAGAAGTAAAATCACCGGCAGCGGAGCGGGATCATAGCTGTTAATTGTTAAAACAAACAGATCCCACAGTAAAATCAACGCAATCATAACACCTGCTGCAATTTGTGCCCCCCGCTTTTTTTTACTCACATCCACTTTGGAAACATTCACAAATCGTATGCCTCCCTTCTCCATTTCAGTTAATTGTTCCAGATACACTTCTGCCGGAAGATCTTCCAGACAGGTTTCCTGTTCTGTTAGTTTCTGACACATCTCAATCATCAGTTCCATATTATTCTTTTCATGATTCAGATAAATCTGATGACGTTCCATACAGTCACGTAATGTAAGACGCCCCTCCAGCAGTCTTCTGATCTCTTCAATGGGAATTGCAAGCCGGCGAAGGAGTTTAATTTTCAGAAGCAAACTGACATCACATTCCGAATAATCCCGGTATCCATTCGCTTTGTTCCGTTCGGGATGTATCAACCCCTGGTCTTCATAAAACCGGATGTTCTTTTTCGTAATCCCAACCTGTTGTTCCACTTCGTTGATTTTCACTCTTTCGCCTCCCAAATTCTCACGAATGTTGTATCTTTATACCCAGACTACACCTTCCACAGGGTGGAAGGTCAAGAGTTTTTTCGTTTAAATCACAAATTATTATGTTTCATTATAGCTAACGACCGTTTTCACTGTCAAGAATAGATTACTCCGCCCTGCAAATGTGTAATCTATGTTGAAGTTTACATACTAAAAAATCTAACGGGCCTGGATTTCAATTGAGATTCCAGACCCGTTTTATATCGTATCAATCATTCAGGAATGTTTCTTCTGACACACCCATTTCCTCAGCCGCTTCTTTGACAGAAAGCAGACCTTTCTGAACAAGTGAATGGAGCAGCTGTTTTGTCGTCTCTGCAGCGACCTGCTCGGCTTTTGCTTCTGCAGCTGCCTTTTCAGCTTTTGCTTTTTCAATTGCTTCCTGCATCTCTTCTCGAATTTCTTCCTGCTTTTCCTGCATATCCATTTCGTA
>JBJELP010000250.1:0-7294 GCA_051879215.1 Lachnospiraceae bacterium | reverse complement strand
AAGACAAAAGAGCCATGACCAGTGAGGAACTGGAAGCAATTACAGAGTATGAATAGAATAACATGTGCCGGCAGATTCTTTTCTGTGGGTACAGGAACAGGAAAGCGGAGGATGAATACAAATTGAAAGAAGGGAATACCGGATTAACCGGTGCTCTGGAAGCAGTTTTATTTGCCATGGGAGAACCGGTGTCCAGATCTGTACTGGCAAAGGCACTGGAAACCGATGAAAATACGGTGGAAAAAGCAGCAGCAGAGCTTTCGGAAATATATAATAGAGAAGAACATGGAATTCATCTGATCAGTCTGGATGAAAGCTATCAGCTTGGTACCAAACCCTGTTATTATTCCAATCTGATCACCATTGCATCCATGCCGGAAAAACCGGTGCTGTCGGAAACGGTTCTGGAAACGCTGGCAATCATAGCATACAGACAGCCGGTTACAAAGGCGGAAATCAGTAAAATCCGCGGTGTATCATCGGACCATGCAGTCAGTAAACTGGTGGAATACGGTCTGATCAAAGAAGCCGGACGCTTGAATGCTCCCGGACGTCCCATGCTGTTTGTAACAACAAAAGAGTTTTTAAGGCGATTCGGAATGGAGTCTCTGGGACAGCTGCCGGAAACAAAGCCGTATAAAAAGAAGGAAAATACACTGGATTCCGAATCGGAAAACACAGAGATGGAGGAATAAATATGAAGACAATTGGATTTATCGGATGCGGTAATATGGGCGGTGCAATCATGGGAGGTCTCATTGCAAAAGGATATGCAGATGGAGATCACATCATTGCAGCAGACAAAAACAAAGCACAGCTGGCAAAAGCGGCAGAAACCATGGGTGTCCGCACAACCACGGATAACCAGGAGGCTGCAAAAGCAGATGTACTGTTTCTTGCCGTAAAGCCGCAGTATTATGAAACCGTTATTACAGAAATCCGTGATGCGGTGACAGAAGATCAGCTGATCATTACCATTGCTCCCGGCTGGAGTCTGGAAAGACTTACCGCAGCCTTTGGAAAAAAACTGCAGATCATCCGTACCATGCCCAACACACCTGCACTGGTGGGCGAAGGTAACATCGCGGTAACACCCGGAACATTTGTTACAGAAGAAAATGTGGAAACCGGACTTGAAATACTCCGCTGCTGTGGAAAAGCCCATATCATTCCGGAGAATCTGATGGATGCAGCTGTCGCGGTAAGCGGAAGTTCACCTGCCTATGTATTTATGATGATTGAAGCCATGGCAGATGCGGCGGTCCTTGACGGCATGCCCCGGGCACAGGCATATGAATTTGCGGCACAGGCAGTTTACGGAAGTGCCAAAATGGTTCTGGAAACCGGAAAACATCCCGGGGAACTGAAAGATATGGTATGTTCGCCGGCAGGAACCACCATTGAAGCGGTAAGAGTTCTGGAAGAAAAGGGATTCCGCAGCAGTATTATGGAGGCGATGCAGGCCTGCACAAGAAAAACGAGAGGAATGTAGGCGGCAGGTATTGAAAAAAAGACATGTATTGATGAAACAAAATATTGTACAAAAATTGGTGCATCGACACATGTAAAACTTAGGGCATTTTAAGAAAATCAGCAAATAATTGTATAAATGATACAAAAAAGAGATTTAATACAGGGTAATATTGTTAATCTATAACATCTATTTTGTAATTTTTTTCTCAGAATTAAAAAGTTGTTATGGTTTCCATAAGTAAATTGCTGGTTGTATTAAATCTTTTTTATGTTATAATGTTGACATACGCATTGTTTTTTGCGATAAAATTCACAATAATGCATAAACCCGCGCTGAAAATTACAGAGAACAGTTATTTTGGGGATAATTAACGAAGTATCTGTAAGAATATGGCGGATATATGTAATGGCGCAGTGGTAAGCAGGAGCAGGTTTCCGGAGAAGGTGTCGGCTGCTGATTACCATACTGCCAAATGATATCTTATGAAAAGGAGAAGGATGACAGATGAATTTAGCTACATTCATAGGTGGTACACATCCGTATGACGGCAAAGAGCTTTCCAAAGATCGTCCCGTCAAGGTTGTACTTCCAAAAGGCGAACTTGTCTATTCTATGTCCCAGCATCTCGGTGCACCTGCCAAGCCCATCGTAGCAAAGGGTGACCGTGTTCTGGTTGGACAGCGTATTGCAGAAGCAAGTGCTTTTATTTCTGCACACATCTGCAGTTCTGTGTCCGGTACTGTTAAGTCCATCGAACCCCGTCTGCTTCCCGGCGGCAATATGTGCCAGGCGATTATCGTTGAAAATGACGGCCTGTATGAAGCAGTGGAAGGTTTCGGCGAAAAGAGAGATTATACCAAGCTGTCCAAAGAAGAGATTCGTGCCATTGTTAAGGATGCAGGTATCGTAGGTATGGGTGGTGCAGGCTTCCCGAACCATGTAAAGATCACTCCCAAGGATGACAATGCCATTGACTACGTTCTGGTTAATGCAGCAGAGTGTGAACCTTACCTGACATCTGACTATCGTATGCTTCTGGAGCAGCCCGAAAAACTGATCGGCGGTCTGAAGATTCTGCTTCAGTTATTCGATAAGGCACAGGGTGTTATCGGAATCGAAGATAACAAGATGGATGCGATTGAACTTCTGACAAAGATGACAGAGAACGAACCCCGTATCAAAGTGCAGGCTCTGAAAACCAAGTATCCCCAGGGTGCTGAGCGTGCTCTGATCTATGCATGTACAGGCGGAAGAGAGGTACATTCTGCTATTCTTCCTGCTGACATGGGCTGTGTTGTTGATAACGTTGATACGGTTATTTCTATTTACAATGCAGTTGCTGAGAATATTCCGCTGATCCGCCGTATTGTAACCATTACCGGTGACTGCGTGAAAACTCCTCAGAACTTTGAGGTACGTACAGGTACCAATTATGCTGAACTTGTGGAAGAAGCCGGCGGTCTGATCAAAGAACCTGAAAAGATTATTTCCGGCGGTCCCATGATGGGTAAAGCACTGTTTGATATCAATGTACCTGTAACAAAGACATCATCTGCACTGCTGTTCCTGTCTCATGATGATGTGGCAGCCATGGAACCTACAGCATGTATCCGCTGCGGACGCTGCGTCAATGCATGTCCTTCTCATCTGGTTCCTCAGATCATGATCGAATATGCTGAACGCAACGACATCGAAGGCTTCAAGCGCGTCGGCGGTATGGAATGCTACGAATGCGGCAGCTGTACATATGTGTGTCCCGCAAAGCGTCGTCTGACTCAGGCATTTGCTTATGCAAGAGCAGAAGGCAGAAAGAGAAAATAGAAAGAGGTGTAGAAAGTGAACAAAAAGCTGAATGTATCTGCATCACCGCATGTTCGGAGTAAAGATTCCACTTCTTCTATTATGCGTGATGTAGTGATTGCTATGGTTCCCACCACCATCGTTGGTATTGCAAATGCATTTATGAACTTTGGTTCAGGTGTTGGTATCAATTCAATTCTCGTAATTCTCATTACCATGGCAGCAGCAATTGGTGCTGAATATGTCTATGAAATGATTACAAAGAAACCGATTACAATCTGCGACTGGTCAGCAGCAGTTACCGGTCTGATTCTGGCACTGAATATGCCTCATACAATTGCTCCCTGGATTCCTGCTCTCGGTGCAGTCTTTGCGATCGTAATTGTTAAGATGCTGTACGGTGGTCTTGGTCAGAACTTCATGAACCCTGCTCTGGCAGGCCGCTGCTTCCTGCTGATTTCCTTTGCAGGTCCCATGACAGGTTTTATCCCTGCTGACAGCGCACTGGCAGCTGTTACCGGTGCAACTCCTCTGGCTGATATGAAGGCAAATGGCGTTGCAGCCATGCTGGAGCATTATTCCATGATGGATATGGTTACCGGTATGATTCCCGGTACCATCGGTGAAACTTCAGTAATTGCTCTGCTGTTAGGTGCGGCATATCTTCTGTACAAAAAGGTTATTGACTGGAAGATTCCGGTTACATATATTGCTACAGTTGCATTATTCTCACTTATTTTTGCTCCTGCCGGCAGCGATCGTCTGATGTATATGCTGGCTATGGTATTTGGCGGCGGTCTGATCTTCGGTGCATTCTTCATGGCTACTGATTATGTTACCAGCCCCATCACTCCCAAAGGACAGATTGTATTCGGTATCTGCCTCGGTCTGCTGACAGGTATTTTCCGTATCTTCGGCGGCTCTGCAGAAGGTGTTTCCTATGCGATTATCTTCTGTAACCTGCTGGTTCCGCTGATCGAAAAGTTTACCATGCCGGTTCCTTTTGGTTTAGGAAAGGAGAAGAAGTAATATGGGAAAAAATACGATTGTTAAAGATACTCTGATTCTCCTTGCTATTACATTGATCGCAGGTCTTCTTCTTGGTGCTGTATACGGTGTTACAGAAGGCCCGATCGCAGAACAGGCTCTGAAGGCAAAGACAGAAGCATATTCACTGGTTTATCCCGGCGGCGATATTTCCGACGAAGCAGCCAATGCAGAACTGGCAAAGGCACTGGAATCTTTTGCAGCAGATGACAGCGATGCAAAAATCACAGAAGCTCTCTCTGTAAACGGCGGTGAAGGTTACGTTATGTCCTGTCAGGCAAATGGTTACGGCGGTCCTGTTAAATTTGCTATCGGTATTGTAAAAGACGGTGATAATCTGGTGATCAAGGGTCTTTCCGTTCTGGAAGCTGCCAATGAAACACCCGGTCTCGGTGCAAAGATTACCGATGACACACAGCCGATCCGTACACAGTTTGCAGATCTTTCCGTTGCAGCAGGCGATAAACTGGCTGTAGCAAAAGATGGCGGTTCAATGGATCAGATCGGTGGTGCGACTCTTACATCAAGAGCATGTATGAGAGCTGTCAACGCAGCACTGAAGTTTGCTGCTGAAAATAAATAAGGAGGGTGAGAGATGAGTAAATTCACAAAACGTATTTCCAACGGTATCATCGCTGAAAACCCCACCTTTGTTCTGATGCTTGGTATGTGTCCTACACTGGCAACCACAACTTCAGCCATCAATGGTCTGAGTATGGGTCTTTCCACTACCGTTGTATTAATTCTGTCCAATATGGTTATTTCTCTGCTGAGAAATATTATTCCTGACAAGGTTCGAATTCCTGCATTCATCGTAATTGTTGCTTCATTCGTAACCATGGTACAGTTGCTGATCAAGGGCTTCCTTCCTGCACTGGACAGTGCTCTGGGTCTGTACATTCCTCTGATCGTAGTTAACTGTATCATTCTGGGCCGTGCCGAATCCTGTGCATCCAAGTGCGGTATTGTTGAATCTGCCGGTGACGGTATCGGTATGGGTCTTGGTTTTACGGTTGCTCTTACAGCAATCGGTCTGGTTCGTGAAATTCTGGGTGCAGGTTCTGCATTCAATTTCAAGTTCATTCCGGAAACATTCAATATTTCTATCTTCGTACTGGCTCCCGGTGCTTTCTTCGTACTGGGCTGTCTGCAGGCTGTACTGAATTATTTCAGAATTTCCAAACCTGCTGTCAATGCGGACGGTGAACCCATCGCCTGCGGCGGCAACTGTGCAGCATGTGTTGGCGGTGTATGTGCTTCCAACCAGAAGAAGATTGATGATGTAAAGGCTGAAGAAGCTGCAAAGGCTGCTGCTGAAAAGGCAGCAAAGGCAAAAGCGGCTGCAGAAGCAAAGGCTGCAAAAGCTGCAGCGGAAGCAAAGAAAAGTGAATAAGGAGGAGTGACAGAATGTTTGTTAAACTGTTATTGGTCATTATCAGTACTGCCCTGGTTAATAACGTTGTCTTAAGTCAGTTCCTCGGCTTATGTCCTTTCCTGGGCGTTTCAAAGAAAACCGAAATGGCTGCCGGTATGGGTGTTGCCGTAATCTTCGTTATTACAATCGCATCCACAGTTGCCAACCTGATCCAGAACCTGATCCTGGTTCCTCAGGGTATTGAATACCTGAATACCATCGTATTTATTCTGGTTATCGCAGGTCTGGTTCAGTTCGTAGAAATGTTTATGAAAAAGAGCATGCCTGCTCTGTATGAATCACTGGGTGTATTCCTTCCGCTGATTACTACAAACTGTGCAGTTCTTGGTGTAGCTATTAATAACACATCTGATTATCCGGTTGGCGCTGAGTATACAGTACTCACTTCCCTGATCTTCAGTGTTGTATCCGGTATTGGTATTGCTGTTGGTTTTACCATTGCTATCGTTCTGCTGGCAAGTGTTCGTGAAAAAATCGAATTCAACGATTTCCCGGAACCTTTCAAAGGGTCACCCATCGTTCTGATCACTGCAGGTCTGATGGCAATTGCCATGTTCGGATTCAGTGGTCTGGTATAAAGGAGGAACAAGATGAACGGAATTATTATTGCCGGTATTATCGTCGGCGTTGTAGGTATTATCGTCGGTGTTCTTCTGGGTGTCGCTTCTGAAGCATTCAAAGTTGAAGTAGATCAGAGAGTGATCGATGTTCGTGCAGAACTGCCCGGCAACAACTGCGGCGGCTGCGGTTATGCAGGCTGTGACGGCCTTGCAGCAGCAATTGTTGCAGGAGATGCAAAGTGCGATCAGTGTCCTGTCGGCGGCTCAGCTGTCGGTGCAAAGATTGCTGCAATCATGGGTATGGAAGCAAGTTCTTCCGAACCGAATGTGGCATTCGTTAAATGTGCCGGTACCTGCGATAAGGCTGGACGCAAGTATAATTACTATGGTGTGGATGACTGTCTGAAGGCAGTTCTGGTACCCGGCGGCGGATCCAAGATCTGTTCCTATGGCTGTCTGGGCCTTGGAAGCTGTGTGAAGGTTTGTAACTTTGACAGTATTCACATTGTAAATGGTATTGCCAAGGTGAATGCTGCAACATGTAAAGGCTGTACCGCATGTGCAAATGCCTGCCCGAAACACCTGATTGATATGGTTCCCGTGAGTGCAATGCAGAAATCTCTTGTGGAATGTGCTTCACAGGATAAGGGTAAGACTGTTAAAGATGCATGTGATGCCGGCTGTATTGGTTGTGGTGCCTGCAAGAAACAGTGTGACGAAGGCGCAATTGAAATCGTTAACAACGTAGCCGTTGTTGATTATGCTAAATGTACCGGATGCGGTAAGTGTGCTGCCAAGTGTCCTCGCAAGATCATCAAATTCGGCGGTAAACCTGCTGTATAATCCTGCAAAATGGAAGTCAGCAAAATTGCTGCTGTAATTGTTAAATAATACGATGTAAAAGGGGCTGCCCCACTAATTCAGGTTCTTTCTGAACTTTGGGTAAATTAATTTTTTTTAAGACTGGCATCATGATTT
>JBJELP010000249.1:2534-7363 GCA_051879215.1 Lachnospiraceae bacterium | reverse complement strand
AGATGACGGTGCAGAACTGCTGATGCATATCGGTATCGACACCGTGAAACTGGGTGGTAAATTCTTTGAAGCACATGTTGAACCCGAACAGCATGTAAAGAAAGGTGATCTTCTGATTTCCTTCGATATGGATGAAATCAAGAAGGCAGGTTACCTTTGCACCACTCCCATGATCGTCTGCAATACAGATGATTACAAGTCCATCAGCACCATGGTGAACGGTAACGTAAAGGCAGGTCAGGATATCCTGGACATCAAGGGCTGATTTTCAGAGGGCTGAAACTGATTTCAGACTCAACAGCAGAAAAACGATTTCATAGTATTGGTTCGGTTTTCAGGCTGAATTCTCCTTAAACAAAAAAGCGTCCATATCGCATTGGGTATACTGCGATATGGACGCTTTTTATGTGATTTCTCTATTTGAAATGTAATCTTATGGCTTTTTCTCCATTAAAAATAAAATTCTATGGCAATTTCTCCATTTTAAAATGAAATCCTATGGCAATTTCTACTTTCAAATCACTTTTAATTGAAAATTGGATATTTTTACACTTCTACCGACTGTTTTAGCCAATCCATTTTCTCTTTTTTATTCTATAGATGTGTTTTTGGCTATATTGGACTTAATCCAGCTTCTTTTAGCCAGTTTTCACATTTTAAGAACGATTTTTATTATTTTTTCCCTGTTTTCTTGATTTTTTTGGATATTTTGGCATTGTATCCGGCTGCTTTGACCAATTCAGACTGTAATGCCAATGGTCTTTCTGGATATTTGGATTTTTCCGCACAATTTCAGCTGATTTTATCCATTTCTAAGCCGGTCGTTTTGTTTTTACTGCGCCCCTCTCTTTTCATGCAGACATAAGAATGATATCAGGGGTAAATACTTTTGCCGTCAAACAAAAATAGAAAGAAAAATAAAAAACACTTGACTAATCTCAAAAATAAGACTATTATACAAAATATAATTAATCTCAAAAATGAGATTAATTGAAATGAATTTATGAGGAGGATTATTTTTATGAAAACATGGAAAGAGCGTATGATGAAAGCATTGAGAATGGCTCTTTGTATTTTACCGATTGCTTTGTTTGGAGGCTTCTTTACAGGTATCTATACATATGAACATTACAATGTAGAAACCAGAGAAATGATTCTGCAGCAGCTGGGAAGTTATGAAGCACTGCTGGCAGTGGCTACGATACAGAGTACGATGTACGCGATATTTGCCTGTGTAATTGGATATCTGCTTGCTGACAGTCTGGGACTGGTTCGTCCCTTTGGTTTTCAGAAGAGCATTCTGAAAAAAACAGTGCCGATGATTACTCTTTTTGGTATTCTGTTCGCCTGTGACTATTTTGTTTTCGGAAGACTGATTCCGGAAGTGGCAGCTGATTATGAACGTGGAGTCAGTCCCGCATATTTCTTATGTTCTTTGACCTATGGAGGCGTAATTGAAGAGGTTCTTATTCGCTGGTTCTTCATGAGTCTGATTGCATGGATCATCTGGAAGATATTTGCAGGAAAGTATGGAAAAAAAGAGATTCCCGCATGGGTATTTATCACAGCCAATATTCTGGCAGCAGTTGTTTTTGCAGCGGGTCATCTTCCCACAAGTATTTCCATATACGGCGGACTGACTCCTGTCATTGTGTTCCGATGCTTTTTGTTAAATGGCTGTTTTGCTTTGCTCTTTGGCCGTTACTATCGTAAATACGGTATTCAGTATGCCATGCTTGGACATTTTGGTATTCATCTGGTAAGTAAGACGATTTTGCTTCTGGTATTGTAATTATCCGATTGAGCTGTTAAAGTATAGGAAGAAGTTCAAAGTCAGTCATGTATTCTGTTTTTACAGGAAAATTGAAATATGGTGATCGCAATCGCACTGGCTTTAGACGGTGGGTAGTTCACATATAGATCATGAGACTGACTTCAATTTTTTCATTAATTTTACCGAGCGTGGATTGAAACAAACAGACTATTACAGTATTGAGGACTGATTATGGGAAAGGATTTTATGGATATATTGCTGAATCCGGTTCGTCAGAGAATCATTCAGGCATTGATGATCAGAAAAGAGGCAACATCTGCACAGATTCTGGAGCAGCTGAAGGATGTTTCCAGAGCCAGCCTGTATCGCCATATTAAGGTGCTGCTGGATGCCGGTGTGATCCAGGTGGTAAAGGAGGAGAGCAGGAGAGGTGCGGTGGAAAAAACCTATATGCTCAGTGAAAATCCGCCGGAATCGACACAGACGGATGATGTATATCCGCTGATTCAGAATGCACTGCTTCATATCAGTGCGGATTTTGCGAGATATTTTGCACAGGATAATCCGGATCCGCAGAAGGATCTTGTGAGTGTCGGATCGGCAATTCTTATGATGAATGATGAAGAATATATGGAATTTCTGAAACAGTACGGTGCTATGATTATGAAGGGGATGCAGAATCCGCCGGAAGAAGGCAGGAAGCCGAGAAAAGTTACTTTAATTTCCATTCCGGCAGAGGAATCGTGATGAAGTTGTTAATTGCGCCAGGTGTTCGAAATAACAGGGGGAAACGGGAACGCTTCCCCCTGTTATTTTTGATCAGCCAAACAGTTCCACAGCCTTTGAAGCCATTCTGCGGCCATAGATTTCAAAGTTTTCTGCAAACTGGTTAATGTCCAGGGTGTTGTCGATGCCCACCGGTCCCAGATGGATGACCGGTTTGCCGCAGGATGCGCCGCCTGAGTAGATCAGACCGCCCATAACCATCATGTGATCCAGCATTTCACGGATGCCCAGTTCACCTCCGCCATGAACGTACTGTGCTGTGGCATAAGCACCGCAGAGCTTGCCTGCCAGACCCAGCTTGCCGCCTTCTGTCAGCATGAAGTTCATCATCTGACCAGTAATATGTGCTGCATAGATGGGAGAACCAAGAACCACACATTTTGCTTCTTTTACAAAGTCATAATCTACGTTCTCAATGGAAAAGCATTTTGCTTCTGTACCTTCCACAGAATTCATTCCTTTTATAATTTCTTCACCCATGTTTTTGGTGTTTCCGGTAACGGAATGATAGATAACTGCCATTTTCATAAAAAAATACCTCACTTTCTGCAAAAATTTCTCATTCGGCTAAACGCCGAATATTCTTTCAGCTCCATTCAGTCGCTTACAGGCAAGCTTGACGCTTCTGTCTGTCCTGAAAGTATGCTTTGCTGAATCGTTACGTAATGTCATAAATCGCACGGATGGCATCGGTGTAGCGGTCTTCGGGTACGCCGACCAGAAGGTTGAGTTTGCCGGCACCCTGATTGATGGTGCTCATTTCGATGCCTTTTTCTGCCAGTGCTTCCAGTACGCGGATGTTGGCGTCGGAGGCTTCCGTTCCTTTTTCACCCACTACGGCAATCATGGAGAGGCCGTCTTTTATGCCGACATAATCCGGCTGAAGTACCGTTTCAATTTCTTCCAGAAGTTCATTTCTGCAGGAATCCAGTACACTGCTGCGGATGATCAGGGTGATGGTATCGATACCGGTCAGACACTGTTCAAAGGGAATTTTCCGTCTTTTCAGCATGTCCAGCATGATGGCACTGAATCCGGCACCGTCGCTGGTCATTACTTTTTCTACCTGAATGACGGACATGCCGCATCTTCCGGCAACGCCTGTGATGGGCTGGCGGGTTACGTCTTTGGGAAGCTTCCGCATAATCATGGTTCCGGGATCATCCGGCTGATTGGTATTGCGGATATTGATGGGGATTCCGGCTTCGGAAGCGGGAAGCACCGCGTCGGTATGCAGTACGGATGCACCCATATAAGATAAGGTACGCAGTTCCCGATAGCTGATATAACGTACACTTCTGGGATTTTCAATAATACGGGGGTCTGCGGCCAGAAGACCGGATACATCGGTCCAGTTTTCATATAAATCCGCTCCCACTGCCAGGGAAATCAGACTTCCGGTTACATCGGAGCCGCCCCGGGAGAAGGTACGGATCTTATCATTCATATCGGCACCATAGAAACCGGCAACAACCACCTTATCCAGAGGATTGAGAGCTGCTTTCATCATGCGCATGGTCATTTTCTGATCCAGCTTTCCGTTTTCATCAAAGGAAATACACCATGCGGGGTCTACGAAAGTAAATCCGAGGAAAGCAGCCAGAATACGGGAGTTCAGATATTCACCGCGGCTGGCAATGTAATCGACATCCGGTTCATTGGCCAGATGTTTTCTCAGAACGGCGATTTCTTCTTCCAGAGGAAAGGAGAGTTCCAGACCGTCCAGAATTTCCTGAAAACGTGCCTGTACAGCCTGTAATGCAGGTTCAAAATCTTCTCCGCTGCTGGCAGCGTTATAACTGCGAAGCAACAGATCAGTGACCTTGATATCCGCCGCAAAGCGTTTGCCCGGTGCAGAGGCAACCACATACTTCCGTCTGGAATCAGACAGCACGATATCCCGTACTTTCTTTATCTGATTGGCATCCGCCAGTGAAGTTCCGCCAAATTTTGTAACAATTTTTTCCATAGTATTTTGAACAAATCCTTTCCGTAATTATTTCAGAACAAATCTTTTCCTTATTATTCGATATTATTTGATGTAACACTACTTGATGTATTAGTCAGTTCCATCTTTTATCATTTAATCCATTATTCGAGTCTCTTTATCTGTGTCATCGCAGAAAATCCAATGAAATTGGCTAAATCCAGCAGCAAGAGAGAAGAAATATCCAAAGGGAGAGGCCATCCCTGCTTTTTCTCTGGAATCATCGCAGAGAAATCAATGAAATTGGCTAAATCTCAAAGCAAGGTAGGAGAAATATCCAAA
>JBJELP010000249.1:0-2434 GCA_051879215.1 Lachnospiraceae bacterium | reverse complement strand
AGAAATATCCAAAGGGAGAGGCCATCCCTGCTTTTTCTCTGGAATCATCGCAGAAAAACCAGTGAAATTGGCTAAATCTCAAAGCACGAGAGAAGAAATATCCAAAAGCGAAGACGGTACCTGTCTATTGTAAACGGTAAGCAGAAATAATTCCAGCGGTTTCCGCATATTATTTCATTTTGCCTTATTTTACCATCGTTGTTTCGATCCAACTTCGAAAACACTTGTGTTTCTTTGTTTCGGCGTTTTCAAAAAGTCCTGCTTTTTTGAACTTTTTTTGATATGGGAAAACAATCAGGTGAAGAAATCTTCCTGTTTTTTTCGACTGCAGTTAGAATCAGTGATGAGGAAACCGTTTCAGATCACATTGGTTGGCTCAGTTATGAACTGATGAGCGGATGAATTCAGATAGCTGCAGGTGAATACAAATGGATGCAGATAAAAACAGATGGCTGTAGATTCAGGATGCAGCTGCAGAGTACTGTCGGGAAGGAGCATGTTATGAAAAATCCAAATCAGAAATTATTGAATGAATTTACATTTAATATGGTTGCGTTTCTGGAGAGCGCAGAAGTTGTGGATAGGGAAAAACGGGTTATTTTTCTGGATGGAGAGTTTTATCATGCAGAAGCCCGGTTTTATCTGGGAAGGGTGGCAGAGTTTACTGCAAAAGACAAAATGAGTGATGAAATTCTGTATTATCAGCATTTTGATATGACAGATTATGATACCATTTATCATCATGTAAACAGTTTTGTTCATTTTCTTCAGATCTATCGTCCGGGATACAGGCTTCCGGTTGAGAAAAAGGAAAAGCAGCAGATGGAACCGCTGAGAATTCTGATCAGTTGTACATCCGGTATGACTTCCTCCTATTTTGCAGGGCTGATGCAGGAGAAAGCGGCAAAAATAAGCGACCGGATTCGGGTGGAGGCGGCTGACTATATGAGGCTGGATGAAATTCATGCGAAATATGATTATATTCTTCTGGCACCGCAGATTTCTCACAAGTTAAAAGATTTTCAGGAGAAATATGGAGAAAATCGTGTGATGGAAATGGGGATCATGGAGTATGCCAGCCGGGACGTGGAGCATGTGCTGGAGAATATTCTGAGTATTCATGAAAAAGAACAGGAAAAGAATCTGTTCAGAAGATTGAGAAAAAAGGCAAAGAATTGTATTATGAAATATAAAGAGAATCATCCGGCAGGATGTTCTGTGGAATTCAGACAGAAACATCCCGTGTGTTTATAATCAAAATGGATTGTCAGAAGTGTATAATTGGAATTACCTGTCAGAATTGCATAATCAGAATTGACTGACAGAAGTACATAATCGGAATGATAAAAACACAGACACACAGACAGAAGTATGGATTAAAATCAGATTAAAAGCGGGAGGGAGGCATAGTTATGCTGATTCGTGAAAAGCTGGAGCAGGGAGATTTTTCCAATAATGAAAAAGTCGTTGCTTCCTACATATTGGAACAGAAACTGAATATTAAAAATATGACGGTAAAGGAAATTGCGGAAGCAACATTTACTTCCTCTTCTGCATTGTCCAGGGTGGCCCATAAGATGAATTACAAAAGCTGGAATGCATTTAAGGAAGCATATCTGGAGGAGGAATTGTATCTGGAAAGTCATTTTCATGAGGTTGATGCCAATTATCCCTTTACCAGAAAGGATTCTTTTGTTTCTATTGAATCCAAACTGGCAAGGCTTTATATTGAAACCATTGAAGATACGGTCACGCTGAATGGTTATGAAAGTCTGTATCAGGCCGTTGACATTATGCAGAAAACATCCGGTATCAATCTTTTCGGACTCAGCGATAATCTGCTGGCTGCGCAGCAGTTTCAGACGAAATTGCTGCGCATTGGAAAAATGTCACAGGTAGCAGGGGCTGTGTTTGAGGGCAGTTATCTGTCAAAAACCTGTCCGATTGACAGCTGTGCCATCGTGCTTTCTTATACAGGAGAAACATCAGCACTTCTGGAAGATGCAAAATGCCTGAAGAAAAGGGGAATACCGGTGATTGCCATCACATCAGTGGGTGAGAATTCCCTGTCCAATCTGGCAGACTGTGTACTCAGAATCTGCACCCGGGAAAAACTGTATTCCAAAATCGGGAATTTTTCTTCCATGTGTTCCATGAATTATATGCTGGATGTTTTATATAGCTGCTATTTTTCCAGAGAGTATGATCAGAATCTGAAAACAAAGCTGAGAATTGGTCACGAGGCGGAAAGCTGCCGCAGAACCACCAATACCATATTACAGGAGGACGACTTTTAATTACGAGAGTGAGTCCCGGAAGGAGATGGAGGGACTGAAACGGAAACTGGACAAAAAGGCCCATTCATCCTTATTTCCCGATATCCATCATGGTTCCCATAAAGAACGGGATGTTGTTTTCACAGTCGATCAGCATG
>JBJELP010000248.1:0-1841 GCA_051879215.1 Lachnospiraceae bacterium | reverse complement strand
AGGAGCATTCCTGTAATTCATAAATAGTGTCAATTGAAAAAAGAAGAACCTCAAGGTAAGATTGAGATGCATCTTGGCGGATGTAAACAAATCAATCAAACACCGGAGGTTCCATATGAATTATACACAGAATGAAAAGATAGAGCAAGTAACAGATGCAACTTTAGTTGTCGGAGTTGATATCGGAAGCCAGACCCACTTTGCCAGGGCATTTGATAACCGGGGCAGGGAACTGACTCGTAAAGTCTTTTCGTTCAGCAACAGCATGGAAGGCTTTAATGACTTTTGTGCATGGGCAGATAAGCTTAAGACAGATAATGGTAAGACAGCTGTTCTGATTGGCTGTGAGCCTACAGGTCACTACTGGTTTGCATTCTCAAAGTATGTCAGTGATCATCAGATGACATTAGTAATGGTCAATCCGTTTTCTGTGAAGAAAATCAAAGAGCTGGATGATAACAGCCCTAAAAAAACAGACAGCAAAGATCCGAAAACCATCGCGAAGCTGGTGGTAGATGGTCGATACTCTATTCCGTATATGCCGGAAGGCATATATGCGGAGATCAGAGCTCTGGTATACAGCCGTGACAGGATCATAAAGCAGCATAACATAGCAGCAAACAGGATCCAGCGATGGCTTTCTATACACTTCCCGGAATATCTGGGACTTTATACAAGATTCGATGCGGCAAGTGGACTGGCAGTACTTGAAAAAGCACCGTTTCCAAAGGAAATCATCGCACTTGGAGTTGATGGAATCCGAAAGATCTGGCATGAAAAGAAACTGCGTGGCAGAGGTGTAACCGAAGATAGGGCAAAGACCCTGGTTGAAGCTGCGCATAACAGTATCGGATTAGACGGGGGAAACGGAACAAAGAGTGAGTTGTTCATGCTGCTTGAAGAGCATCGTCTCTGGACTTCTCAGCTTGAGAACGTCAATAAGGCAATCGAGGAAACCATCCTGAAGGTGGACTATGTAGAAAAACTGCTGGACATCAAAGGGATAGGCCCTGTAACAATAGCAGGATTCCTTGCAGAAGTAGGTGATATCAGACGCTTTAAATCACCGAAACAGATCCAGAAGTATGCGGGACTTGAACTGGTAGAGAACAGCTCAGGAAAGCATAAAGGGAGGACAAGGATCAGCAAACGAGGGAGACGTAAACTGCGGAAGATTCTATATCAGGTGATGATACCATTGCTTGCAAGGAATAAAGAATTCCGTGAAATCTATGATTATTACGTAACCCGAATCAAAAATCCCTTGAAAAGGCGGCAGGCTATGGTTGCGGTCAGCTGCAAGTTGATCCGTGTATTTTATGCGGTATTAACCAAGGGAGTGGATTATGACAGATTCAAAATGATGTCAGATATCCGACGTGAAAGTGGCAATGTAGCCGCTTAAGCAATCAATTACTGTTTAACAGGAAAGCGTCCGCCTTTAATTGGTGCTGTGAGACAGGAATGCAAAAGTATACAGACAAAGTAGAGCCAGTAGCTGCGTTGACATATTTCATAGGGCAAAGACCCTGTCATAGGAGCATGAGCAGCACCCAACTATGGATAAGCAGAACGAAGGAATTTAGGACCTGGCAGAGGCTGGTGTTCCTGGTAGACATGAGAGGTTAGTTACTGTAGAGGATTAAGGGGAAACAGAGGGCCTTCATAGAGAAAATCTACGACGTTCTTTTTGTTGTACCCAAAATCATCTGAAATGGACTCACAGAAGTCTCTTCATATCCAGAAAAGCTCTGCTTTGAGTATACAGGAACTATTTAACGGTTCAAGAAAGCCCATAAAATAAGGCTTTTTGTTGAACTTGCACTAAAAAGAATAGAGAG
>JBJELP010000247.1:0-1852 GCA_051879215.1 Lachnospiraceae bacterium | reverse complement strand
AAATAAAAAACGAGGATTAAACTGTCCGTAAAAAGTTACACTTTTCAAAAGTGAGTGAAACTGAAAGAAAAAAGAGAAGCATAATCCTTCCCAATTTGGTATGCTAGAAGTGCGAAAACCAACATCAAAGGGGGATGAATTATGCCTGACTGTTATTATATCAGAAAAATATTTGATTTGCCAGAATATTTTGTTATTACTGAATGTGAAGAAAGCGAAGGTATCATCACCATCCATATTACACTGGAACGCACTGCACATCATTGCCCGCATTGCAATGTTCTGACCGATAAGGTTCATGATTACCGGAAACAACGTATTCAGCACGCTGTTGTAAATAACAGGCCTGTTTATCTGTTATTCAAAAGACGCCGTTATGTATGTCCCAATTGCGGAAAGCGTTTTTACGAGGATAATCATGAAGTTATCCGGTATCAGCGTCATACCAGCAGTTTTCATATGATGATCTTTGATAAGCTGGCTGATCGCATCTCCGTGAAAAATGCTGCAAAACAGCTCTCCTCTTCTGTCAGCGCTGTTTATCGGGCAATGCGTCAGATTTCTTATCCCCATCCTTCTTCCTTTCCGGTAATTATAGCGATCGATGAATTCAGAGGGAATATCGGTGAAAAATTTCAATGTCTTTTAACAGATCCAGTGGACAATACCATCCTGGATGTTCTTCCGAGTAGAAAGCCGGAAGAACTATATGCATATTTCAATCGGATTCCAATAGAAGAGCGGATGAAAGTAAAGTATATTGTTATGGATCTGTCTCCACTGTTCCGCAGTGTCATGACTGCTGCCTTCCCAAAAGCGGAGATCATTGCGGATAAATTCCATGTAAAACGATTGTTTCTTTGGGCTCTGGAATCCGTCCGGAAGGATGTTCAGAAAAAGTTCTCTAAAACCCGCCGGATCTATTTTAAACATAGTAGAACCTTACTCCTGAAAGATTATAAAAATCTTACAGATGAACAAAAACAGCAGCTGATCAATATGCTGGATGTTGCTCCTGATCTCAAAATTGCTTATGGGCTGAAAGAATTATTCAATCAGTTTTTAGAAAGCGAAACCATACAGGAACTGGCAGCAAACTATAAAAAGCTGGTTATGGATATTGAACAGGCAAATATTCCGGTGTTTACAAAATGTCTTAAGACAATAAACCAGTGGTATCATGCGATATATCTGAGTATAACGACCGGAATAAGCAATGGGTACACCGAAGGTCAAAACAATAATATTAAGGTTTTAAAACGTATTTCCTACGGTTGCAGAAACTTTACTTATTTCAGAAATCGAATCATGCATATTGCCAATAACACACCAGATAAATGCCAGAAAAGAAGAACAGCCAGACAGGCAATTTCCTGAGCTGGCTGTTCAAAAAACACTTCTTGAAATTGGAAAATTATTTTTACCCCAACTATTGACAAAGAGCCATAAAAACAGCACCGCATAAACAGTGAGAATACACTGTCTATCCGATGCTGCTTATTCTTATCTCTATATCCGGTTATAGCTCTTCCGTAACTTCTACATAGGCAGCTGATACATAGCCTTCCAGACCACTCTCCGTAATAACCTGATACCATGCGCCGTTTCGGCCAACGATCTGTACCTTGTCATCCTTATACACCTGGCCGATGATCGTGCTGTCTGTACTGCCCTGGGCCCGTACGTTGAGACTGCCCTGCTGAATATTGATGCGCCCTATCGTGTCGGACTGACTGTCATTGCCCGATTGCGCATCCTCTTCCTTTTTATTTTTTCCAAACAGACTGCTCAGCAGACTACCACGATTATCATCCTGCTTCTCATCTACAGCAGGTTCTGCTTCGGGTACAGT
>JBJELP010000246.1:0-7508 GCA_051879215.1 Lachnospiraceae bacterium | reverse complement strand
CTCTTACCCTCTGTCTGACGTCATCAAGATATACCGGATCCTTCACTTGAAAACGATCCAGTACAAATCTTGTTTCCGGATTAATTACACCTGCACGACCGGGCTGGTAATTATCTCCTGTAACTGCGTGTTTTAAATAAGAATAAGAAATCGCGGAACAGATTGAATCTGTATCCGGATTCACGTGACCTACTACAGAAATCACCTGATTAGAAGCCATGATACTACTCTCCTTTTTCTATTTTTTCATCTCCGCTCTATCTCTGGCTGTATCTGAAACCAGACTGCATGATGGGGTAATGACAGATTTCAATTTACAGACAGATTTTCGCACATTCCATTATCATTCAGTAATGAATATTTGTCAATAAAATATCGGTATTTTCGACAAATAGGTTACTGTCCGAATCCGGTTCAGATCTCCAGCTTACAGTATTCAAATGCATTTACAACCATAGTATTTCCAACCTGGGTTTTCTGTGGAATTTTAACCCCGTAATTTCTGTGGATATGACCATGGATCATATATTTAGGCTGATAACTGTCCATCAGAGAATTGAAGCTTTCAAACCCACGGTGGGGAAGATCATCCAGATCATTGATACCTCTGGCCGGTGCATGAGTCAGAAGGATATCAAATCCTTTGTTTTTCCATAGCTGAAACTGCATTTTCAGAATTCGAAAACGCATTTCCCGTTCCGTATACATGTTTTTTCCATCGGAACGATAGCGCTGGGAACCTCCCAGACCCATAATCCGCAGACCGTTATAATTGTAAATCGTATCCTCAATGCAGATGCATCCTTCCGGTGGTTTCTTTTCATAGCTGTCATCATGATTGCCATGTACATACAATAAAGGACATCTTGCCATGGTTACAAGAAATTCCAGATAGGAGGCTGACAGATCTCCGCAGGCCAGTATCAGGTCAAATTCATGCAGTTTTCCCGGTTTATAAAAATCATAGTAAATTGGTGACTCTTCATCGGCTACTGTTAATATTTTCATCTTGTTTCCTTTGTATTTCTTTCATGTATAATCGCAAAAATCAGTTTTTTCTGGTTGCTTTTTCCACGCCCACCTGATCAACGGTAGTTCTGGCTGTATCGTCCATGTCCTCGTATACAGGAATCATTCCCACCACATTTTCCACAAGGTAATCCATATTTACAATCTGCTCCAGGGACAGAAGATCATTTTCCGTTTCAATTACAGTTCCGTCCTGGGTTGTAATCGGTCCCATAAATGGATTACATTTTCCGCTGCTGATACTTTCTTTCAGGAATGCCGCCAGTTTCTGTGTACTTTTCGGAATTGACTTTTCACAGAAAAGATCCACTACTCCCGCAGACAGCCCCCAGTAATAATTCATTGCTTTGTGGCTGCCTTCATATTCCTGATAAAATGTCCGGTCAAGAATTCTTCGAATAATGGATTCATAGTAAACACCCCATTGCCAAAGTGGAACGGCAAGAGTTGTTTTTTTATTTTGATCAATCCGGAACAGACCAAACAGGTTATAGTCTTCATCGTTCAGCGGAACGGATTCAATGGATGAAATCAGATGAATATCCTGTTCCACCAGTTTTTTTACGGATTCCCGGATTCCGTGTACAGAAGACCATTCCAGATAGATTTTTGCATCCGGACTGACCATCTGTGCTCCCAGCGCAAATGCGTTGATTCCTGCAATATTGCCGTAAATGGGGTAATTACAGATATAACCGATACGGCCGTTTTTCGACAAGGCACCTGCTATTGCTCCCGCAATAAATTTCACCTCATACATTCTTGCATAATAAGTCCGAATATATCGGTGAGATATATTGATGGAGCAATTCAGTATGGTAACCTCCGGATGCTGAACGGCAACTTTGATGCTGGCCGGCAGCAGTCGGGAAGATGTTGTGAAAATCACAGTATTTCCTTCTGCAATGGCTTTTTCAATTACTTTTTCAGGATTGGATTCTACTGCATTAAAATATGCTGCTGTCTGAATCTTCTTTCCGAAAACCAGCTGTACATGCTGTCTCCCCAGCTCATGACTGTTTGTCCAGCCGGATAATTCCGGTGTTTTGTCATGGATAAAAGCAATTTTATGTACTTTTCCCACGGTATTTATATATACTTTATCAATGATACCCGGTTTCATATCCTTATCCGGTGTGGCACTGATACAGATCGGCTCCGTATCCTGCTGCAGTGTCAGATCCTCCCATACTCTGTTCAGATTATTTCGCAGCTCTTTTTCTGATATGCGGATCATGGACTGATATCCGAATATTTTCATATATGCAAGCATAGCATCAGCCGTTGTAATCGGCAGCTGATCTCCCCAGCGGCTCTGATAGACCTGTCTGAAATAATAATAGACCGAAGAAAACCGTTTGGTTTCCTCTTCTGTCCACTCCTGTGTTTCTGTTTTTCCAAGACATCTCAACAGTTCTTTATATCGTCCGCTCTGGGAAAATTCGATAAAATTAATATGACTCTTTGAAGAAAAATCCAGAAGTTCTTCATATCGTCTGGTTTCTTCAACATCTCTGTTTTTAGGCATAATACGATATACATGTGCTCTGATGGAAACTGCTCCGAAAAATTTCAGTACACTGGCACGTTTATTTCCCTCTTCCACATAATACCGATTCATGAATTCATATACCTTAATGGGATCACGAATTCCCTCTTCCATATGTGCACTGCATAATCTTTCCCATTTGAAAGAAAATTCCGTTCCGGCATCCAGCAACGGCATGAAATTATCTGCAAATGCATTTGTTCTTCCTGACGTACGGGTTCCAACCACAAATTCAGCCGGAATAGAACAAATCCCGAGATCAATGGCAGAGGTAAGGCGTTCTTCACTTAATATATTGTCCAGAACAGGAAGATATGGATGTTCCCCTCTTGATACTCGCTTTCTATATCGTCTGATACCTGCACGCTGTGCATCTTTATAATATTGTTCAGGCATAAAATCAACTCCAATTCATTCTGTTTTATTTATATGGTTTCCTATGTATCTTTATTTCTTGTATGCCTCACATTACGAAAACATTATAAAACAAAACAAAAATCCTGTCAGTATAAAAAACTGACAGGATTTTACTGTATTCAATTGCAATTATGATCAATCGATAGAATACGGAGCTTTTATTATCATGGATTGGCATTCATAACAAAAAACCTGCAAATATTGGTTCATTTATTATAATGTATTGATAAATCGCATAAATGCTCTGCTTCCTTCTTCGTCCCGTTTGAATACACCTGCATCCTCCAGCACCTCAGAAAATACCTTTCCGGTTTCCAGCTGAAGGATTTCCATCACATTGTCTGTATTCATTTCCGGATGGGATGCTTTCACAGCCTCTGCCCATTTTGCATGAGATGCAGTACGAGTATCTGCAAGAAGATCGCTTCCATTGATCAATGCTTCTGCCGTTGCTTCCAGTTCTTCCTTCAGCCGTGCAGGCAGTACAGCGAGACCCATTACTTCGATCAGACCGATATTCTCCTTTTTTATATGATGTTTTTCAGCATGGGGATGAAAAACACCCAGAGGACAATCATCGGTTGTTATATTATTTCGAAGAACCAGATCCAGTTCATAATCCTCTCCTCTTCTGCGTGCAATGGGCGTGATGGTGGAATGTCGCTCTCCGTCTGTTTCATGGAAAATAAATGCAGCTGCGTCGTCATATGCTCTCCATTTTTCCAGAATATGAGAAGCCAGTTCAGAAATTCGTTTCCGATCTCTTCCTTTCAGACGGATAACGGACATGGGCCATTTAACAATACCGGTTTCAATATCGTCATATCCGGAGATCGTAAATGAGGTCTCCACTTCTGCTCTTTCCATGGCAAATGTATAATTTCCGCCCTGATAATGATCATGGCTCAGTACACTGCCTCCCACAATCGGAAGATCCGCATTGGAACCAATGAAATAATGGGGGAAAACAGTGACAAAATCCAGCAGATTATCAAAGGCCTGCTGATCGATATGCATGGGGGTATGCAGTTTATTAAATACGATACAGTGCTCATTGTAATATACATAGGGACTGTACTGCATACAGAAATCAGAATCATTCAAAGTAATGGGAATGATTCGATGATTCTGTCTTGCAGGATGATTCAGATGACCTGCATAACCTTCATTCTCTGCACAAAGAAGGCATTTGGGATAACCTGTACTTTTTGCCTTTCCTGCCGCTGCAATTGCTTTGGGATCCTTTTCGGGTTTCGACAGATTAATGGTAATATCCAGTTCTCCGTATTCGGTATCAACTGTCCATTTACGGTCCTTTGCAATTCTGTCTCTTCTGATATAATTGGTATCTCCTGAAAATTCATAATACCAGTCTGTTGCAGCCTTTGCACCGTTTTCTTCATAGATATCATTAAACGTTTCAATGATTTCATCAGGACGGGGAACCAGTGCTCCGATCAGTTTTGTGTCAAGCAGATCGTAATATGCAGCTGAATTCCCTTCAATCAGACCATTTTCATATGCATAATCACAGAGTCCTTCCAGAATTTCATGAACAGGAGCTTCTTCTGTCTGATCCAACAGTCCATCAAAGCCGTTCATCTGAAGAATTTCCAGAATCCGGTTTGCCGCCCAGATTCGATCATTTTCCGAAATCCAGTTCTTTTTCTGTGCATAATTAACCAGCTGAGAGATTCTTACATTCACATTACACATAGTAATTTCTCCTTATTATTCTTCAATCAGAGTAATACCGCCCACAGGACGAATGCTTGTAATGCGGCATGCGCCTTCACCCAACAGGGCATCCATGCCAGCCTTAAACTCATCTGCCATGTCAAGGGGTACATACGCCTGAATGGTTCCTGCAAAACCACCGCCATGTACACGGAATGCGCCTTTTCCCTGAAGCAGATGTTCTGCCACAGCCAGTGCAACTGCCACAGGTTCATTTTCTGTCTTTCGGAAAGTATCGATATTCTGCAGATACATAAAAGAGGACTGCCCGGATTCCTTTACCAGTTTCAGGAATGTATCAAAATCATCGTTTTCAAGTGCTTCCACCTGTTTTACTACTCTGCGGCAATCATTGTAGTAATGGACAGCACGAAGAACGGCACGATCGCCAGTTTTTTCACGGATTTTTCCAAGCTCACGATAGAAATCCTTTTCATCCACTTCTACAAGAACTTCTTTTCCAAAATAAGCAGCAACGGCTTTCATTTCTGCCGGTACTGCCGCATAGTCTCCGGTAAGGTCCGCATGATCCGCACCCGTATCGATAATACAGAGTGCATATCCTGCCTTTGCAAAGTCATAGGTTACGACACGGAAGAAAGGGGTATCCACAGAAGAAAAATCAATGGTAACAATGCCGCCGATTGCACATCCCATCTGGTCCAGAAGACCGGAAGGTTTGCCAAAGTATACATTTTCTGCAATCTGGCCGATCTTGGCAATTTCATCGGGCCGCAGGTTGCTGCCGCAGAATAAATCATTGACAATTACGCCAATCAGTACTTCAAAACATGCGGAAGAAGAAAGTCCGGAACCGCCGGGAACATCAGAAGTAACAAAGGCATCAAAACCCTTCACCGGATACCCTTTTTTGGCAATTTCGCTGACAATGCCGCGGATCAGAGCAACCGTTGTATTTTCTTCTTCCTTACGTGCTTCATTTTCTCTGCAATTAACAGAAACCAGACCATACCCTTCTGAGAAAATATTTACTATGTCCGTTCCATTGGGAGCTGCACAGGCAAGTGCATCCATATCCACGCTTCCCGCAAGTACCTTGCCTCGCTGATGATCTGTATGATTGCCGCCGATTTCCGTACGGCCGGGAGCTGAAAAAAGAGCTGCTTCGTCATCTGGACATTTTCCGAATTCCTTCATCCAGGAATCTGCTACTCTGCAGATTCGGTCGTGGACTGGCTGAAGATTTTTTATATCTTTACAGTATACTCTGGCGAGCTTTGCATCATAAACGCCGTCCAGAAGATTCTGTTTTAATGTTTTAATTGTTAACATCCTGAGTTCCTCCATTACACTAAAAAATTCCCGCCCATTGACCGGGGCGGGAACGGCTTTGCAATTGACTGCGGAAGCAATCAAATGTATGTATTAGAAGTTATAGCTCTTGCAAACAGGCTCATGAGCTGCTGCAGATTCTTCATCATACCACATCAGGTTGTTTCCGGTTGCCTTGTCAAACATCTGAATCAGACTGGGGTTGGTTGTAAAGTTGACCTTGGAGCCCATATCTACATTTACAGTCAGATCAACAGTGGGGATAACCATAACCACATCATCACCATTGCAATTTGCATGCAGGTTTACTTCAGAACCGAGCATTTCAGATACTTCGATTATACCTTCCAGTTCACCCTTGCCGATCGTCATATGCTGAGGACGGATACCGGCTACAATATCACAGGGTTTCTGACCATTCTGTTTCAGAGCTTTCTGCTGGAAATCACTGAGTTCGAATTTCGCACCGCGGATTTCAACAATATATTTTCCGTTTTCCAGAAGCAGCTTGCTGTTGTCAAAGAAGTTCATAACAGGCATACCAATGAAGCCGGCAACAAACAGGTTAACCGGTTTGTTGAACAGATCCATGGGGGTACCGATCTGATTTACATAACCATCTTTCATAATAACGATACGATCACCCAGAGTCATAGCCTCTGTCTGATCATGGGTTACATACATGAATGTGGTATTGATTCTCTGACGCAGCTTAATAATTTCAGCACGCATCTGGTTACGAAGCTTGGCATCCAGGTTGGACAGAGGTTCGTCCATCAGGAATACCTTGGGATCACGAACCATAGCACGACCGATTGCAACACGCTGACGCTGACCACCTGACAGAGCCTTCGGCTTTCTTTCCAGATACTGTGTAATATCCAGAATTTCGGCTACTTCGCGAACCTTTTTGTCAATCACATCTTTGGGAGTTTTTTTCAGTTTCAAAGCAAATGCCATGTTATCATACACAGTCATATGGGGGTACAGAGCGTAGTTCTGGAATACCATGGCGATATCACGATCCTTGGGAGCGATATCGTTGCAGAGTTTTCCATCAATGTACAGTTCACCGCCGGAAATATCTTCCAGACCGGCTACCATACGAAGTGTAGTGGATTTACCACAACCGGAAGGTCCTACCAGAACGATAAATTCCTTATCCTTAATGGTAAGATTTACATCATGTACTGCTGTTACCTTGTTGTCATAAATCTTTTTCATGCCTTTGATAATTACTTCTGACATATTTTTCTGACTCTGATGCCGGGGCCTCCGCCAACCGACACCTCGCAGCCACCCGCAAGGGAGTGCGCCGCCTTACGACAGGTCTCCACACTGCCGCACCGCAAGCCTACGGTAAGTTCCTCCTTATTTGCTGTACAGAGCACCAATAGGTGGAGTGGTTCTCTGCCAACATATTAAAATAAAATAATAATTCTGTAACTGATGGAACCGTTCAGTTACCAAACGGAGCAGCACA
>JBJELP010000245.1:0-7547 GCA_051879215.1 Lachnospiraceae bacterium | reverse complement strand
ATGGCAGTTAAAGTTGCAATTAATGGTTTTGGTCGTATCGGCCGTCTGGCTTTCAGACAGATGTTTGGTGCTGAGGGTTATGAAGTAGTAGCTATCAACGATTTAACAGATCCCAAGATGCTGGCTCACTTATTAAAGTATGACTCTTCACAGGGCAGATATGCATTAGCTGATACAGTAGTTGCAAAAGATGGCGCTATTGAAGTAGACGGCAAGGAAATCAAAATCTATGCTCAGGCAGATGCTTCCAAGCTTCCCTGGGGTGAAATCGGTGTTGATGTAGTTCTGGAATGTACAGGTTTCTATACATCCAAGGCTAAAGCAGAAGCACATATTACTGCTGGTGCAAAGAAGGTAGTTATCTCCGCTCCCGCTGGTAATGATCTGCCTACAATCGTTTACAGCGTAAACGAAAAGACACTGACAGCAGAAGATAAGATCATTTCCGCTGCTTCCTGTACAACAAACTGCTTAGCTCCTATGGCTAAGGCTTTAAATGATTATGCTGAAATCCAGTCCGGTATCATGGCTACTATCCACGCTTACACAGGCGACCAGATGGTACTTGATGGTCCTCACAGAAAAGGTGATTTAAGAAGAGCTCGTGCTGCAGCTGTTAATATCGTTCCCAACTCCACCGGTGCTGCTAAGGCTATCGGTCTTGTTATCCCCGAACTGAACGGTAAGCTGATCGGTTCTGCACAGCGTGTTCCTGTTCCTACAGGTTCCACAACTATCCTGACAGCTGTTGTTAAGGGCGAAAACGTAACAAAAGAAGGCATCAACGCTGCTATGAAGGCTGCTTCTTCCGCATCTTTCGGTTACACAGAAGAACAGCTGGTATCTTCTGATATCGTTGGTATCACATACGGTTCTTTATTCGATGCTACTCAGACTATGGTAGCTGAAATCGGCGATGGTCTGTATGAAGTTCAGGTTGTTTCATGGTATGACAACGAAAACTCATACACAAGCCAGATGGTTAGAACAATCAAATACTTTGCTGAATTAGCATAATCTTATATTGATTGAATTCCAGTGAGTACGGAGGTGCTTCCGACGGACAGGCTCCGTCGGAAACACCTTTTTTCATCATCCGGCGCCAGATCTTTGCAGGCGTCGATTTGAACAAAATAAAGTAAGAGGTAAATTCCATGTTAAATAAAAAAAGTGTTGACGATATCAATGTAAAAGGCAAAAGAGTTCTTTGCCGCTGTGACTTCAATGTACCGTTAAAGGATGGCAAGATTACAGACGAAAACCGTCTGGTAGCTGCTCTGCCCACAATCAAGAAGCTGGTAGCAGATGGCGGCAAGGTAATCCTTTGCTCACATCTGGGTAAGCCGAAGGGTGAACCCAAGCCGGAACTGTCTCTGGCTCCTGTAGCAGCACGTCTTACAGAACTGCTGGGTCAGGAAGTAAAGTTTGCAGCAGATGCTGAAGTAGTTGGCGAAAATGCCAAGGCTGCTGTAGCTGCCATGAAAGATGGCGATATTGTTCTTCTTGAGAATACCCGTTACAGAAAAGAAGAAACCAAGAATGGTGAAGAATTCAGCAAGGAACTTGGTTCTCTGGCAGATGTATTTGTAAACGATGCATTTGGTACCGCTCACAGAGCACATTGTTCAACAGTTGGTGTAACAGCATTTGTTGATACCTGTGCTGTAGGTTATCTGATGCAGAAGGAAATCGATTTCCTGGGCAACGCTGTTGACAACCCGAAGAGACCTTTTGTTGCTATTCTCGGCGGTTCCAAGGTTTCTTCCAAGATTTCCGTTATCAACAACCTGCTGGAAAAGGTAGATACACTGATCATCGGCGGTGGTATGTCTTATACATTTGCAAAAGCACAGGGTCAGGAAATCGGTAAATCTCTGGTGGAAGATGATTATCTGGATTACGCGAAGGAAATGATCGCAAAGGCTGACGCAAAGGGTGTTAAGTTCTTACTGCCCATCGATACCGTTGCAGCAAAGGCATTTGATAACGATGCTCCTTCAAGAGTAGTGGAAGGCAGCATGGATGCTGATGAAATGGGTCTGGATATCGGTCCCAAGACACAGGCTCTGTACAAGGCAGCTCTGGCAGATGCAAAGACCGTTGTATGGAATGGTCCCATGGGTGTATTTGAAATGCCCAACTTTGCTAAGGGTACAATAGCAGTAGCAGAAGCTCTGGCAGATCTGGATGCTGTAACCATCATCGGCGGCGGTGATTCTGCAGCAGCTGTTAATACACTTGGCTTTGGTGATAAGATGAGCCATATCTCCACAGGCGGCGGCGCTTCTCTGGAATTCCTGGAAGGCAAGGAACTGCCCGGTGTAGCTGCCATCAGTGACAGATAATTTTTGGATTTCGAGAGCGTAAAACGCGGAGAAATCCGTTTGTATCATGGGGTGAAAACCTTTTGCCCCAACATCATAAAATAAATAAGATTACTGTTCAGAACCGACTTCGCGCTCTGAACAGTAACCCAATAAGAGGTATTTTGTTATGCGTAAGAAAATTATTGCAGGCAACTGGAAGATGAACATGACTCCCAGCAAAGCAGTAGAACTGATTAATGAATTAAAACCCCTGGTGGTAAACGATGAAGTGGACGTGGTATTCTGCGTTCCCGCAATTGATATTATTCCCGCCATGGAAGCTGCAAAGGGTTCCAATATCAATATCGGTGCAGAAAATATGTACTATGAAGAAAAGGGTGCTTTCACAGGCGAAATCGCTCCCGATATGCTGACAGATGCAGGCGTTAAGTATGTTATCATCGGTCATTCCGAAAGAAGAGAATACTTTGCTGAAACAGATGAAACAGTGAATAAGAAAGTATTAAAGGCATTCGAACACGGCATTACACCCATTATCTGCTGTGGTGAAACTCTGACCCAGAGAGAACAGGGTATTACAATCGACTGGATCCGTCAGCAGATCAAGATTGCATTCCTGAACGTTACAGCAGCTCAGGCTGCAACAGCAGTGATCGCTTACGAACCCATCTGGGCAATCGGTACCGGTAAAGTTGCTACATCAGAACAGGCTCAGGAAGTATGTGCAGCAATCAGAGCATGCATCAAAGAAATTTATGATGAAGCTACAGCAGAAGCAATCCGCATCCAGTACGGCGGAAGTGTATCTGCAGCAAGCGCTCCTGAATTATTTGCAATGCCGGATATTGACGGTGGTCTGGTTGGCGGTGCAAGCCTGAAGCCTGATTTTGGCAAAATTGTAAATTACAAATAGTATAGGATACAGGAAAATGATAGTCGGGGCGGAACGGATAAACGGGATTTGGTTTGTCTGCTCCGTCCCGTTTTGTACTGATTTTTGAGAGGAATGAAGTGAAATGAGTAAAAAACCGGTTGTTTTATTAATTTTGGATGGCTATGGCCTGAATGAAAAGAAAGAAGATAATGCAGTTGCTCTTGCAAATACACCTGTAATGGATGAACTGATGACTTCCTGTCCGTTCCAAAAAGGCCTTGCCAGCGGTATGGCTGTAGGTCTTCCGGAAGGACAGATGGGCAATTCTGAAGTTGGCCATATGAACATGGGTGCAGGCCGTATCGTATATCAGGAACTGACCAGAATCACCAAGGAAATCCAGGATGGACCTTTCTTCGAAAATGAAGCATTCCTGACAGCAATTGAAAACTGTAAAAAGAACAATTCTGCCCTTCATATGTGGGGACTTCTTTCAGATGGCGGTGTTCACAGCCATAATACCCATCTTTATGGACTTCTGGAAATGGCAAAGCGCCAGGGACTTGAAAAAGTATATGTACACTGCTTCCTGGATGGCCGTGATACACCCCCTGCTTCCGGTAAAGGCTATGTGGAAGAGCTGGCAGCAAAGATGAAGGAAATCGGTGTGGGTGAAATTGCTACCGTTATGGGAAGATACTATGCTATGGACCGTGACAACCGCTGGGAAAGAGTTGTTATGGCATATGATGCACTTACCAAAGGCGTGGGTGTGGAACAGACCGATGCAGTAGAAGGTGTTCAGGCTTCCTACGATGATGGAAAGACCGATGAATTTGTTCTTCCCATGGTTATCATGAAAGACGGTGCTCCTGTGGCAACTGTAAAAGATGGTGATTCTGTCATCTTCTTCAACTTCCGTCCTGACCGTGCAAGAGAAATTACACGTGCTTTCTGTGCAGATGATTTTGACGGCTTTGCAAGAGAAAAGAAACTGGACCTGGTATATGTATGCTTTACAGAATACGATGTTACCATTCCCAACAAGATCATTGCCTTTAAGAAAGTACCGCTGACCAATACATTTGGTGAATTCCTGGCTGCCCATGGTCTGAAACAGGCACGTATTGCAGAAACAGAAAAGTATGCACACGTCACCTTCTTCTTTAACGGCGGTGTGGAAGAACCCAACGAAGGAGAAGATCGTGTACTGGTAAATTCTCCCAAGGTTGCAACTTATGACCTTCAGCCGGAGATGAGTGTATACGCAGTTTGTGACAAACTGACAGAAGCCATTACTTCCGGTAAATATGATGTAGTCATCTGCAACTTTGCAAATCCGGACATGGTAGGACACACCGGTGTCAGCGAAGCTGCCATTAAGGCAATCGAAGTTGTTGACGAATGTGTCGGCAAAGCAGTTGAGGCAGTAAAGAAAGTAGACGGTGCCATGTTTATCTGTGCGGATCATGGCAATGCAGAACAGCTCCGTGACTATGTGACAGGTGCACCTCATACAGCTCACACAACCAATCCGGTACCGTTTATTCTGGTAAATGGTCCCGAAGGCGTTGATCTGGCTGAAAACGGCTGTCTGGCTGATATTATTCCCACCCTGATTGATCTGATGGGAATGGAACAGCCCGTTGAAATGACCGGCAGATCTCTGCTTGTAAAATAAATATTTGTCTCACATGTCTTCGGCTTGAATGCATGAAAAGATAACAATGGTATCTGAAAAACCTGATGATAAAGAACATGGTATGTTTTTATCATCGGGTTTTTCTTTTTTCAGAAACACTGCTATAGTGAAACCATGTTTCTGAAAGGATTGACAGAAAAGAAACCGCAATTTATCATAAAAAAGGAAAATGTGTCTGATCATACAGGCGGGAATTATGCGGAAATACACAGGAGATCCAATATAAAATGGAAAGAAATACAAGTTATTTTTTTATTCCTTTCAGTTACAAAAGGGAACTTCATGAAATAACAGGAAAAATCAATTCGGATCAGAACTGGAAGCTGATTCGGGATAAAATCAATTATATGTTCAAGTATGTGGCCGATAAACTGGACAGCAATAACGAAAATGAATGCCGATGTTATCATTTTCTTCTGAAAAAAGAAGCAAGAGACAGATTATATATTGCCGGATTGAACAGTGAATTTGAACTTCTGGAAAACCATCCTGAAAAAAGAGAAATACGTTTTGCATTTACTTTGCAGAATGTTCATCTGTACTGTTTCGCAACGGGAATCGGGATACTGGCATTCCAGATTTCATATATGAATACGGATCCATATTATATTGCAAATGCACAGTATTACATGAAGAAAATATCCAGGACAAAGATTCACACGAATCAGGGTTCGATGGTCAGCGGTCGAGACGATATTGATACACTGCTGAAACTGGCCGAATATATTTTGTCCGATATAAAAAAAGAATTTAAATGTGAGTTCTTTTTTTATTCCAATAAAAAACGGGAACGCTCCAATATTCTGACTTATATTGAAGTACCGGCAATGGAAAACACTCAGCAAAAGCTGTTTTTCCTGAAACGGAGTATCGGAGATACATTTCAATACATAGAAAATAAAGAACAGGAAAAAAGAGAAACCTATGTGCATTCTGAAAAAGTAGAATGGGGATTCTCACCGGAAAGTGCTGCCTGCCTGGTACTGCACCGGCAGGATGCGGAGAATCATTTTGTAGATAAGGTATTTTACCCTAATTTTCATTCTCAGTATCTGTTTATGTATGTCCTGCTCCTTCATCAGAAATATGTTTTATATCTGTTTTTAACACAGATTGGAATCGGAGAATACACCGATCACAAAAGCCTTGAACGGTATAAAAATGATCTGTATGAATTTGAAACAAATTATGTTTTTTCGTGCATTACAGAAGTGCCGCAGTATCAGGAACTGTATAATAAAATGTATGAAGTATTTGCTTTGCGGGAAATGTACGAAGATGTGAGAGAACCTCTTCAGTCCCTGGCTGAAATCCGAAGAGAAAATGTGGAAAAACAGTTAAAGGAAAATGATGAACAGATCAACAAAGCTTTGATTCTTCTGTCTTTTTTCAGCGTTTTTTCAGCATTCGTGGACAGCTTTGATTTTATACAGAGTTTTTTCGAAACATTCTTTGGAAACAGGATCGATGACATTGTTATAAAAAGCGTGCAGCTTGGATGTACAGCACTGATATTTGCAACTTTTATTTATGTTGTATATAAACTGAAAATAATAGACAGAAAAAAGAAAAAAACAGAACGGAAGAATGAATGAATTTTGTTATTGCTCACCACTTATAGATGTGGGAGTCTTCTCTGACTGAAATAAACATTGCAGTTGTTGATTTGATATTGCAGGAGGTTATATTTATGAATAGATATCATTATGTCGGAGTATTCTTTGATCAAAAAGAACTGCAGAACCATGCAGATTACTGGGCGATGCAGTTTCACAAAAAGCGTTTGGAGAAAATAATAACGAAACCACATGTGACTTTTGAATATCGACCGGAAATCACAGATGAAACACTTTTTGATAAAGAAGTAACCTTTCGTGTGACCGGATACGGAAATGATGGAAAAAATGAAGGATTTTCAGTGCAGATGCTTTCTGACAACAAACCCCTTCTGGAACGATATAAAAAAATTGCGATTCCTCATATTACCCTGTCTATATCCGGCGACTCAGAAGCGGTATATACATCAGGGCTTAAATTTGAAGAAATTCCACCCTTTGAAATAAAAGGCATCTATGCAGCTGAATATATACAGGAGGATTGATTTTCTTTATATGGAGGACGTGAGGCTCATTTGTCGGGTAACTCTTTATATACAAAGCGAAGGAATGAGGCGCACCGGTGATTGTGGTGATTGACGACAAATCAGCAGATAAAAAATTAAACAAGTGATATGGCTGGTTAATTATTATTCGCTGTACTAAGTAAATGCGAAAATAGGCTGAGGGGAGTAAAAAGTCGCCGCAGCCCCAAAAAGAAGCAGAAAGCATCTAAAGCAGGAGTAACTGGGTTGAGTGGAAAAGGAAAGAGTTGCTGCGGCTCAGGAAAGAAATTTTTTACATGCTGCGTGCAGATAAATTTATATTCCCTGCATCAATTGAAAGTTAATATTACCTGTCTGCATTTTTGACGGAGATAAATGTATGTGTCGATTTGAGTAGTATTGAAAAATTTCAGAAATTGGATATAAGAAGCCACATTCCGAAAGAAATATCCAAATGATCCGGCCGTTTTGTAAATCCACCGGCACCACACAGCAGTTTTGGATATATGAGATGTTAAACAGTTTCAAATATCCAAAAACAGG
>JBJELP010000244.1:0-7573 GCA_051879215.1 Lachnospiraceae bacterium | reverse complement strand
TGGTGTGGCCCGATCCGACTATGGGCGTATACCTGGCGGAGCCTGTTGCAGATACAATTGCAGTCTGCACAACTGCCCCCATGTTCTACAAATACTATCGCGCACTAAAATAGCAGAAAGAGTCTACACACTTCATTCTGGCGTCTGGCCTTTTTATGCAACTTTGAAAACTGCTATCCAGGTCGAATTGCAAAAATATGACTTCATGGAAGTTCCTCACGTCTGTGTTTTATTGGAATTGCTCTATTCTATAATTTCACATAGCACATAACATGAATATAAGGGAGGGTACGCTATGAGAAAAAACGACAATTCCATCGCCATTTATTCCCGTAAATCAAAATTTACCGGAAAAGGCGAAAGCATCGGCAATCAGGTTGAGCTTTGCAAAGAATATATTCGTGCGCATTATGGAGAATCTGCACTTGATCATATCTTAGTTTATGAGGATGAGGGCTTTTCCGGCGGTAATCTGAACCGACCGGATTTCAGAAAAATGATGGAAGCTGCCAGAAAACGCAGATTCAAGGCTATTATTGTCTATCGTCTTGACCGGATCAGCCGCAATATCAGCGACTTTGCCGGTCTGATTGAAGAATTATCCCGTCTGGATATTGGATTCGTTTCCATTAAAGAGCAGTTTGATACCGGAACGCCCATGGGACGAGCTATGATGTATATTGCATCGGTATTTTCTCAGCTGGAACGGGAAACCATTGCCGAGCGTATCCGTGACAATATGCACGAGCTGGCCAAAACCGGGCGCTGGCTGGGCGGCACAACCCCGACAGGATATGGCTCGGAATCGGTTGAGAGCGTTACCATTGATGGGAAAACAAAGAAAGCCTGCAAGTTGAAGCTCATTCCCGAAGAAACGGAGATTGTGAAAACAATCTTTGACTTGTATGTAGAAACAGATTCTCAGACAATTACGGAAGCTGAGCTGATCAAGCGTGGCATCAGGACAAAAAACAATAAATATTTCACCCGGTTTTCCATCAAGGCAATCTTGCAGAACCCGGTTTATATGATTGCGGATGAGGATGCATATCAATATTTTATCCATGCTGATTCTGACCTGTTCTCCAGGCAGGAAGCCTTTGACGGCATTCATGGCATGATGGCCTATAACCGCACCAGCCAGGAAAAAGGAAAGACCACAGAATACCTTCCGCCAAGTGAATGGATTGTAGCGGTCGGTCTGCACCCCGGTATCATTCCGGGCAAGGTATGGGTTCAGGTTCAGGAATCGCTGGAACGAAATAAATCCAAAGCATATCATAAGCCCCGCAGCAACGAGGCCCTGCTGACCGGACTGCTGTACTGCAGCTGCGGCAGCCGTATGTATCCAAAAATCAGTCGGCGCAGGACAGCAGACGGCAATCTGATTTACACCTATGTGTGCAAAATGAAGGAGCGGAGCCGGCGAACCGTCTGCAATGGCAGGAACGCCAATGGCAATACCATGGACATGGCGATCATCGAGCAGATCAAAATGCTTGCAGAAGATAACGGTACTTTTATCAATCAGCTGGAGCAGAGCCGCAAATTCTGCACCGGATACACAGCAAACTATGAAGAACAGCTTGCTTCCATGCGTCAGGAAAAAGCTGACCTTGAAAAGAAAATGGACGGGCTGGTAGATTCCCTTGTTGATCTTGGGGACAGCGTCGCCAGAAATCATGTGGCAAAGCGAATTGAACAGCTTGACCTGGAGTGCTCCGGTATCGACTCCCGTATTCAGGAACTGGAAGGACTGACTTCTCATCACGCTCTGAGCAATATGGAGTTTGATGTGATTTGTCAGCTTTTGACTGTATTCAAAGACAGTATGGATAAAATGACCATTGAACAGAAACGAGCTGCCATTCGCACCCTTGTGCGCAAAGTTGTCTGGGACGGTGTCAATGCGCATGTTGTCCTGTACGGTGCGCAGGACAATGAGATTGATTTCCAGGTTCAATATCAATGCCAATAACAGAAAAGCAGGTGAACAACCCGTTAACGGATTTGTTCACCTGCTTTTCTTCGCTTATTTTTTATTTAAATTTCCTTCACATCAGCTTCCGAATAATCCATAAAATACTTTAATCCAATCTGTCCCTGCACTGCATCAACCATATTAATACAGCAATTCCCCATTCTGTCTACTGAATGAATAATTTTATTATATGATTCTGTCAGTTTGGCAGCACATTTTCCTTTACCGACACGCTGTACATGGGATTTTCGCATTTTAATTCCAAGATCCATGATCTGTTCTTTTTGTTTTACTATTTTCTTTGCACTTTCCTCATTACCGGTTATCATCATTTCTGCTGCCTGAGAATACATTTTCTGGATCAGCTGCAGACTGGTTTTCAAATCATCGATAGCCTTTTCGGAATACTTATATTTCTTTTCCTCTTTATCTTTCAATGATAATCCTATTTCTCTGCATAAAGCTCCCATTCGATCCACATCGCTGAGTACATACATAATACCTGCAGTCTGTGTAGCCTGTTCTTCTGTGAGGTTACCTGATGCAAACAGTTCTGCAAGATATTCTGTGATTCTGTCGTACAGACATCTGGTATCCTCCGTATTTTTAATTACTTCATTGACTTTTTCACTGTTATTTTGCTCCAATGCAGCAATTAATTCTTTTAAATTTGTTCCAACCATTTCTGTACATCTTACAATTTCTTTTACAACCAGCTGAAGTGCTGCTGTTGGCTGTCCGACAAGTCTGGAATCCAGATACATTGCTTCCGAATTGGAATAAACCGTCATCTTTCCGTCGGGAATGATTCGCATGACAATTTTTACCATCAGCCAGATCAGGGGAATCCAAATCAGTGTCATAGTGAAATTAAAAAATGTGTGAGCATTTGCAATCTGTCTGGAAATCACATCAATCTCAGGTCCTTTCGGTGATATGTATTGAATCAATGATGCATATGGCTTTACAAACCAAATAAATAAAAGGCATCCGGAGATATTGAAAACACAATGTGCAACTGCTGTTCTTCTTGCATCTTTTGGCTGTCCGATACTTGCCAGCAACGCTGTAATTGTAGTTCCGATATTATCACCCAGAAGGATTGGAATCGCACCGGCCAGACCCAGCATACTGCTGACTCCATCCGGTCCCGGCTGTGCAGCAAAATTCTGAAGGACTGCAATGGTCGCACTGCTGCTTTGTACCACCAGGGTCATAAGTGTACCGACTGCAACACCCAATACCGGTGCATCTGCAACTTTTGCAATCATATCAGTAAAGACCGGGCTGGATGCCAGAGGTTTCATGACACTTCCCATGGTCTCAATTCCCAGGAACAAAAGTCCAAATGCAAAAATTGTCTGACCAATATTTTTTGCCTTTTCTGATTTCATCAAAAAACTGATCACAAATCCAATAAAAATAATGACATAAATATAATCACTTAATTTGAATGCAATAATCTGTGCTGTCATGGTTGTACCGATATTGGCACCCAGAATGATACTGATTGCCTGCGGCAAATTCATAAGACCTGCACTGACAAATCCAATAGCCATTACTGTTGTGGCACTGCTGCTCTGTAATACTGCGGTTGTTAATGCTCCCGCAATGACTCCCAGCAGTGGATTTTTCGTCAACAGAGCCAGAATACTCTTCATTCTTTCTCCGGCTGCTTTCTGCAGACAGTCACTCATCATATTCATTCCAAAAATAAATACTGCCAGTCCGCCCAATAATCCAAAAATGATTTCTATGGCACTGTTCATTTTTTCTCCTCCTGTCAGCTTACCGGTGATTCAATTCATCCCAGTTTTTTATTTTGCCTGTATATATTTCTTTTAAATCTTCCAGTGATATATCATCCAGCGGATTATTTTTTTCCACAATTACCACAATATTATCTTTAGCAATCGTTTCATAATCCAACAATTCCATTTCATAATCTTTCAGTTCTCTGGAAGACATGGCAAAGTTACATCTTCCTGACATGGCCTGAGTTAATCCTTTTGTTGAATCAGTTGCTGTCACAGTTACCGCTGCATTTGTATTGATTTTTTCATACGCCTTTGCCAGCTGCTCCATCAGAGGAGCTATTGAAGTGGAACCTTCAATAATAAGCGTCCCTTCAGCCAGATTCGACAAAAAAGAACTGCTTTTTGCCACGGTATCATAATCTTTTCCGACAATTTCCTGACCGGCTCCGTGAACATATGTTAAAAAATCACGTTCCAGATCGCTCAATGTTCCGGAATAAGCCAGATAAAAATCACGGTTCAGCGGATATTTCCCGCTTTGCTCCGGAGTCTTCCCTTCCACATTAAGTGACTTCACTTCTCCATTGTCCGAAATGGAAGCCTTTGATACATATCCAATTGCAGATTGATCAGAAGCCACATTGTAAATTACTTCATCGGCATTGTTTACAATTACCGCATCTTTAGTAGTCAGATCCGAATGATTGTCTCCCGCAGTCCCTTTTTCCTGAAAACCTGCCAGTCCTGCGAAAGCACTTCTGGTACCCGACCCCTCTTCTCTGGATATCACCCGAATCGTTCCCAGTTCTTTTAATCCATCCACCGTTTGATTTTCTTTCGATTGAGTATCTGCTGATGAATTACAACCCGATAGAAGAAGCAGAATGCTTACCAGAACAATTCCGATTTTAATGCTTTTTTTATTCATAATATGATTTCCTCTAAATCCCGTTTTTCACTTACTGTTTTTCTGCATTGCTGTAAGCTAAAGAATAAAACATATCCTGCGAATCCAGCTTTACGTCATTCAGCCTTCGACTTGTATAAGTTCCATTTTCGGTAAGACACTTTCCTTTTTCATCATCTTTCATCATGACATCAAACATCCAGTCAAGGCGTTTTTTCAAATCATCATCAAGAATCGGTGCAGCTACTTCTACCCTGCGCACCGTGTTTCGTGTCATAAAATCGGCAGAGGCAATATATACTTTTTCACGTTCTTCTGTTCCGAACCGGTAAATTCTGGAATGTTCCAGAAAACGTCCCACAATGCTCACAACTGTAATGTTTTCCGTGTAACCTTTCACTCCCGGAATCAGACAGCAGATTCCTCTGACGATCATTTCGATTTTCACTCCTGCCTGGGATGCTTCCACCAGTTTATCGATGATCACCTTATCGGTCAGGGAATTGATTTTGACACCAATATATCCCTCTTCACCATTTTTCACATGGTCTATCTCTTCATCAATCATATCCAGTACCTTATTCTGCAGACATTTGGGGGCCACCAGAAGCAGACTGGTTTCTTCCACCGTTTCTCCTCTTAAAAGTGCTGCAAAAACTTCTGCTGCTTCTTTTCCAATCTCCTGATTAGCTGTAATCAATGAAAGATCCGTATACAATGCGGACGTTTTTTCGTTATAATTACCGGTTCCGATTTGTGTAATATAAGATACACCATTCTCTGTTTTTCTGGAAATCAGACAAAGCTTGGAGTGCACCTTGTACCCATTTAACCCAAAGATTACCCTGCATCCGGCTTCTTCCAGTTTTTTGGAGTATTCAATATTACTCTCTTCATCAAACCGTGCCCGAAGTTCCACCAGGACAACCACTTCTTTTCCGTTTTCAGCGGCTTCCACAAGAGCATCCACAATCTGGCTTTTGTTTGCCAGCCGATATAATGTCATCTTTATGGATACCACCGTATCATCATTGGCTGCCTCATTCAGCAGGGCAATAAACGGCTTAATGCTTTCAAATGGATAAGATAACAGCACATCTTTTTCCATGATCTGCGGTATCAGACTGTGCTTATCGTTCAACTGCGGTGTCATTCTCGGAGTCCGTCTCTGATAGAAGAGAGTCTCCTGATTTGTATTTTTCAGATAACTCTGAATAGCCGACACAAAAGACATATCCAGAGGAACACGTGATATAAAAACGTGTTCTTTTTCCGCATGTATATCATGACATAAAGAACTGATCATTTTTTTGTTCATTTCTCTGGAAAGTTCCATTCTGACCGGATTCATACGCTTTCTCTGTTTGATCAGATTTTCCATTGCTTCCCGGTAATCCAGATCTTCATCATAAATTGTCTCCGTATCAATATCTGCATTTCTTGTTATTCGAAGCAATGATTTTTCTTTCACTTCATAATTTTTGAACATCTTCGGAAGAAAATGAAGAATCAGTTCTTCCGAAAGCATGAAGGTTCCCTTTCTGGTCGGTATATCAATCAGCCGACGAAAAACATTATTGCTGCAGGGGATGATGGCTGTCTTCGTCTTTCCGCCTTTGGTTTCCAGCAAAGCTACGGCATAGATATCTTTATTTTTCAAAAAAGGAAATGGCTGCTGTCTGCTTACAATATTTGCTGACAGATAAGGGGCAATCTCATGGTCAAAATAAGCTTCCAGCAGTTTTCCTTCTTCAGCAGACAATTTATTAAAATTAATCAGGCGAACTCCTTTCGGTTCCAGCTCTCCCATCAACTGCTCATAAATTACAGCTTTCTTCTGATCCAGCTCTCTGGTGACTTTCAAGATTTCCTTCACCTGTTCTGCACTGGTCATATTGGTCTTATTTTCACGTACCACTTCTGAAGAATCCATCTGATCCATGAGTGTACCGACTCTTACTCTGTAAAATTCATCCAGATTCGACTGGTATATACAGGCGAATGTCAGACGTTCTGCCAAAGGCACCCTGGGATTCCCTGCTTCATTCAATACCCTTTCATTAAATTTCAGCCATGATAATTCTCTGTTCATCATATATGGCATATTGGATATTTTCTCTGTTTTCTTTTCTGCTTTTTTCATCTGATGGTTCCTTTCCAGAATTGTTTTCCTCTTTCATTTTCTGACAATCAATCAAATATTGCAAAAAAATCATAATCTGTTCATGTCAAATCCAAAAGATGCTCATGTTAAATCTATGTAAGTTTTTCATTTTTTCATTGTTAAATACAATCTTTTATTAGGAATAATGAGAAAAAACGCGTTGGGGAGAGGATAGCAAATGAAATCCTGATGCAGCTTCGTTCCGATAAGAAAAGAAATCGTGAAGTATCTCTGTTTGAGCCAATTGGAACAGATCGTGAGGGAAATGAGATTAATCTATGTGATATACTGGAGAACAATGAAAAAGATATTCTGGATCTTCTGATTACAAAACAGGCACTGGCCAAACTGCAGCCATCCCTTTTTTCCTGTCTGAAAACACGGGAACGATCCGTCCTGAATATGCGGTACGGTCTGAACGGATCTCAGGAACTGACGCAGCGGGAAATCGCATCAAAGATGAATGTCAGTCGAAGTTATATCAGCCGAATTGAAAAATCCGCCTTGATGAAACTGAGGCAGGAACTGAACTGAATTGCATTTGAATAAAACGCTGACAAAGCCAGGTAATATAACCGCCTGCAATCCATCTCCGAATTCATCAGAAACAGGATTGCCGATACAACGTACCTCAGCAGTTATATATACACTGGCTTTTTATGAAGTGTTATATATATAATGATGTTGGGGGCAAAAGCCTTTGACCCCTTGATACCTACGGATTTCTCCGCGTGTTACGCTCTCGAAATCCTAAAAACATTCGA
>JBJELP010000243.1:0-1869 GCA_051879215.1 Lachnospiraceae bacterium | reverse complement strand
GTTAGTAAAAAATCTTATTGAACAGAGAGGTATCTAAAATGAATTGTAACACACAGAACGCAAAAATTAAATCTATTACGGAAAAAACTTTGATTGTTGGTATCGATGTTGGAAGTGAGACACATTACGCAAGGGCTTTTGATTGGCGCAACTACGAGTACTCGAAGAAGCCGCTCGCCTTCAGCAACGATGAGGCCGGGTTTGCAACATTCAAGGCCTGGATGGAAGATATGATGGAGAAGCATGAAAAGACGGCGGTGATTCCAGGAATGGAGCCGACTGGACACTACTGGTTTAACCTTGGAGCGTACCTGCAGGAACAGGGGTTCAAACCGGTCCATGTGAATCCGCATCATGTCAAAAAATCCAAGGAAATGGATGACAACAACCCGAATAAGAATGACCGTAAGGATCCCAAAACGATTGCGGCACTGGTAAATGAGGGAAGGTTTTCCTATCCTTATATTCCAACAGGGATTTATGCAGAAATCCGAAACCTGTCTAATCTGCGGCTGCAGACACAGGAAGAGATCACCCGTATCCGGAACCGGATAGCCAGATGGTTCAGCATCTACTTTCCGGAGTACAAGACAGTATATAAACAGCCGGATTCGATAAGCGGCATGATGGTGATTCGCCAGTCGCCGCTGCCCTGTGATATCAAAAAGCTGGGAGTAGATGGTGTAAACAAAATCTGGAGAGATGCGAAACTGAGAGGCGCCGGACTAAAGAGGGCAAAGACCCTGATATCGGCAGCAGAGCATAGCATCGGAAGCTGTGAGGCACCGGAAAGCGCCCGGATGGAAATTCAGAATCTCCTGAAAGACCATGAGGTTTACCAGGGGAGGATGGATGAAATAATGGCGGCAATAGAGAGGAAACTGGCGGAAATCCCATACATTGATAAGCTGATGGAAATAAAAGGAATAGGAATAAAGACAGTGAGCTGCTTTATAGCAGAAGTGGGTGACATTCGACGTTTTGATAACCCAAAGCAGATACAGAAACTGGCAGGATATGCTATTGTATCCTGCGATTCCGGCAAACACCAGGGGGAAAGCCATATCAGTTACAGAGGCAGGAAACGCCTGAGGTATGCCTTATATGAAGCGGCGATATCGGTAATAGGAAAGAACCGGGAATTCAAAGAGGTGTATGACTATTACCGGACAAGGGAAAAGAATCCTTTAAAAAAGATGCAGTCAGTAATAGCGGTAGCATGTAAGCTGATCCGGATCTTCCACATAATTTTGACAAAGGGAGTGGATTATGACGGAGAAAGAATGCTCCGGGACATCATGAGGCCGGAGACCGCAGTACAGGCGGCATAGAAGCTCATCCTCTTAGCTGAGGATACCGCGGTTGGTCTGAGCAGTCAAGGGTGTCCCACCGCAAAGCGGCAAGCCCTTGACAGCCCAGGCCAGCCACGGTGGCTGGCAGACAAGAGGATTAAGCAGAAGACTGGCGACAGCCAGAATGCAGACTGCCACGGAGAACGTCCACCGAAAAAGGTGCCGTGTCAGGAAGCGGGTCAGTAATACAAAATACAAAGGATGAGCCAGTAGTCGGCAGGAATTATTACCATAGGGCATGACCCTGACAAGGAGCTAAGCTGACACCCTGGTTATGGACAGGCGGAACGAAGGAAGTGAGGACCCACGTAGCAATGCGAGGTGATCCTGGTAGACACGGGAGGTGCGCTGCCGTAGATGGAAGGGTATACATAAGGCCATGTAAAGCGGAATCAAAGACGTTTTACTTCGTATACCCTAAACCAGCTATTTTCGTACCAGATACAGAGAAATGTCCATCCATTTGGCTCATTCTGCTGAGATATGAAACCTAAAAATTCCTTAAAAATAAAGGAAA
>JBJELP010000242.1:0-29891 GCA_051879215.1 Lachnospiraceae bacterium | reverse complement strand
GAGGGATCAATAGGGATCTGACCGGATACAAAGATGAAATTTCCGGCTTTTACTGCCTGTGAGTAGGGGCCGATTGCTGCAGGTGCCTGTTCTGTGTGTAAATATTTTTTCATGATAATCTCCTTTTCTTTTTTAACAGGATAATGCTTGCTTCACAAATCGAATCCGGTGTTCGGGCTCAGCAAGCGTTGATTGAAATGGAAACCGGTATCAAACGTGTCAGGAATCTGACATTATTATATGATCTGAAAAGAACATACTCAATGAATTCTTATTCATTTTTTAAGATGTATTTAAAAAAAATCATGCAAATGAAACTTTTTTCTAAAGAAAATCTAACGTTTTATTTAAGTGCAAACTTGCGGAAGAGCCTGTGAATCTAAATTTTAGAGGGGTTAGTTCGGCCCCGTATTATGGATACGAATGAGGGGGCAATCATGAAAGAAACCATTATGATCGTGGATGATGAGAGAGAGATAGCAGATCTGCTGGAAGTTTATCTGATGAATGACGGATACCAGGTTTATAAGTTTTATAACGGAACAGATTTTCTGAATCAGCTGAAAACAGTCATACCGGATCTTCTGCTTCTGGATGTTATGCTTCCGGATGCAGACGGATTTCAACTTTGTCAGAAACTTCGTGAAAAATATCTGTTTCCCATCATTATGCTGACTGCAAAGGTAAGGGATGAGGATGTGATCATGGGGCTTACACTGGGAGCAGACGACTATATCACAAAGCCATTTAAATCCATGGAAGTTCTGGCAAGGGTCAGAACCCAGCTTCGCCGTTATACCCAATATAATGCTGTGGACAGTATTTCCGGAGAAGGTCCGCAGGAATACAGCATTCGCGGACTTGTGATTAATAATAAAACCCATAAATGCAGTCTTTTTGACAGAAATATTGCCCTGACTCCCATCGAGTTTAATATTCTCTGGTATCTGTGTGAGCATAGGGGGATGGTGGTTTCGTCAGAAGAATTGTTTGAATCGGTTTGGGGCGAGAAATTTCTGGACAATAACAACACGGTAATGACTCATATTGGACGATTAAGAGAAAAGCTTCAGGAGCCGGCACGAAAACCCCGTTATATCAAAACCGTCTGGGGTGTCGGTTATCAGATTGAATAACAGGAGTATGCCATGAATCTGATACAGAAGATAAAAGTTCTTTTGCTCAGAATCCGGTATCGGTTTCAGGATCTGGGTATACTGGATTCAGGAGAGTTTTCCAATCCGGTGGTGGAAAAAATATGGAAACGGACAATCCGGACTCTGAAAATCTATACCGGCATCTGTATCCTGCTTCTTTTTCTGATTCTTCAGATGAAAAATATTCTGCAGCAGCATTTCTGGCAGGAAACAAATCCTTACTACTACCTGCTTCACTTTCTGGATCAATGGAGATACCGTATTCCTGCGTTTCTGTATGCCATGGGATGTATGGCCATTATTTTCAGAGCATTCCGGCAGTCTGTGCATTATCTGGATTATGCCCTTTCAGCTGCTCAGAAGATTGCAGATGAGCAGCAGGAACTGATCATACTTCCGTCGGACTTTAAAGAAATCGAAACACAGTTTAATAATGTAAAGCTGGAAGTCCGGAACAATGCCAGAGCAGCAAAAGAAGCCGAGCAGAGAAAAAATGATCTGGTGGTTTATCTGGCCCATGACCTGAAGACGCCGCTGACTTCCATAATCGGTTATCTGTCTCTTCTAGCAGAGGAAAAGGAAATTTCTCCGGAACTTCAGCAGAAATATCTGGGGATCGCCCTTTCAAAGGCAGAACGGCTGGAGGATCTGATCAATGAATTTTTTGAAATAACACGATTCAATCTGACACAGATCGTTCTGGAGTACAGCACCATTAATCTGACAAGGCTTCTTCAGCAGCTGCTCCATGAGTTCAGTCCCATGCTGGCGGAAAAAAAACTGACCTGCAGACTGGAGGCGGAAAAGGATATCTATATTTGCTGCGATGGTGATAAAATGCAGCGGGTATTTGACAATCTGCTGCGAAATGCGGTAAATTACAGTTATCCCGAAACAGAAATAGTGATTCAGGTGGAATTGGAAGATGAAAAAGTCCATCTGCAGTTTATGAATCACGGAAATACAATACCGGAAGAAAAATTGAACAGACTGTTCGAACAGTTTTTCAGGCTGGATTCATCCAGAGGGTCGGGAAGCGGCGGTGCAGGTCTGGGTCTTGCAATTGCAAAGGAAATTGTGGAACAGCATGGAGGCAGTATCCATGCTTCCAGTATAAATCAGAAGATTATCTTTGATGTGGAGCTGCCGCAGACTTCAGAATAAGGTTTCTGTTCAGAGCCATCCTCTCAAACACGGTTTGTTTCTGAGCAGTAACAGAATAAAATCAGAAAAAAAGGAAATAATGGAAATAAAATAAAGGAAATAATAGAATAGGTTTTACCTGTTTGAAAAGTGGAGGATTAATTGTGAATCGTAAAGTGAGAAACAGCATGATTGCTGTATGCATTGGCATGATCTTGCTGGGTGCAGTGTTACTGGTGGAAGCAGTCTTCGGAATTTCAGAAAGCCGACAGATCGCATCTGCCGATTACTTTTCAGGAAATATTACCATTGGGAGTGTATCGACTTCCAATGAAAGTATGCAGGAAGTTCTGGCGATGGAAAAACAGCAGAGTCTGCTGAACAGCTCAGAACAGATCCGGTATATTGAGAATAATCGGGAGTTATTTCCCGAAGAACTGCTGGATCTGATGGAAAGAAATGTGGAAACCGTGGATTTTGTTTATCATTATCCGGAACTGACCGGAAAAGGGACGGATCCGGAACAGGCAGCACTGCAGGAAAAACTGACGGAAAACGAAAAATCAGATCCCCACCCCCTTCTTCTGCAATGGGACAACCGTTGGGGGGCGATGCCCTATGGAAAAAGCATGATAGCTCTTTCCGGATGCGGACCAACCTGTCTGGCAATGGTAATAAACGGACTGGTTGATGATCTGGATGTCACACCGGCAGAAGTGGCCCGATTTGCAACAGATAACCATTACTATCTGGAAAATCAGGGAACTGCCTGGGCACTGATGAGTGACGGTTGTAAACATTACGGACTTCGTGCATCGGAAATCGGTGTCGATGAAGAAAAAATGATACAGAAGCTTGAAGAAGGCTGCATGCTGATCTGTTCTGTTAAAAAGGGAGATTTCACAGATGTCGGCCATTTTATTGTAATTTATGGTTACGAAGACGGATGGTTCGAAATCAATGATCCCAACAGCATCAGCAACAGTTCTGCCAGATGGAAATATGACAGACTGGAAGGACAGATCCGGCATATATGGGCAATGTCAGAGGCAGACACCTGAGGTGTCTGTCTTTTTTTCATAAAAAGATTGCATTGAGGTTTTCGGCCGATTCCAGTATAATAGCAGTTGTAAAAACCGCAGAAATGCAGGAAGGGCATCAAAGGTGGCACAAATGGAAGTGGATTTCAGAATGTTGTATCAGACAGGATTGTTCAATGGGATTTCTCAGTCAGAGATATCTGCCATGCTGGATTGTCTGAATGCACGAGAAGTATCCTATAGAAAGGGCGAATATATCTATCGGGAAGGCGATATCATGCCGGAAGCAGGTATCATTCTGAAAGGTAATGTACATCTGCAGCAGGATGATTTCTGGGGAAATCGCAACATCATTTCGGTGCTGCATGAAGGCAATATGTTCGGTGAAGTGTACTCCTGTCTCGGCAATGAAAAACTGCAGATCAGCATAGTTGCGGAAACAGACTGCAGGATACTGCTTATTAATCTCAGAAAAACCATGAGCGTCTGTAAAAATTCCTGTGTCTTCCATCATCAGATGATTGAAAATCTGGTTTTTTCCATTGCACGGAAAAATCTTCAGCTGACAGAAAAAATACAGCATACGTCCAGACGAACCATAAGAGAAAAAGTACTTTCCTATCTTTCGGAGGAATCCCGCAGACACGGAAGCAGTTATTTTACCATTCCGTTTACAAGACAGCAGATGGCAGATTATCTTGCGGTAGATCGAAGTGCTTTGTCAAAGGAACTGGCCAAAATGAAAGATGAGGGACTGGTGGAATACGAAAGAAATCAGTTTCATCTGAAGACGAAGTAATGTTTCTGTACAGACAGCGGATGATCTGAAGGGTAAGAATCCATGGTCGTGAGAAGTGTAAAAAACAGGCGGTTTTTTTAATTTCGTATTGACAAGAAAAAAAGCAGAGAGTAAACTTTGAAAGAGTATAATAGTAATACTTTTCAGTATTGCAGAGATGATATCTGCTGATTCAGTCAGAGATTGAAAACAGCAGATCATATATATGAAAAGGAGGATGTAAATTATGAAAAAGTTAGCTAAGGTATTAAGCCTTATGCTGGCAGGTACTATGGTTCTTTCCATGGCAGCCTGCGGCGGCAGCAATTCTTCCAAGCAGGAATCAGGCGGAGCTGAAAACAATACCAGCTCAGATGCAGTATTCAAGATTGGTGGTATCGGACCTACAACAGGCGGTGCAGCTCAGTATGGTTTGGGTGTTAAGAATGCAGCAGAAATTGCAGTAGATGAAATCAATGCAGCAGGTGGTATTAACGGTTATAAGGTAGAGTTCAAGTTTGAAGACGATGAACACGATCCTGAAAAGTCTGTTAATGCATACAACTCATTAAAAGACTGGGGTATGCAGATACTGATGGGTACCGTAACATCCGGTCCCTCCACAGCAGTCAGTGCAGAAGCTGTTAACGACAGCATGTTCATGCTGACTCCTTCTGCTTCTTCTGTAGATGTTATCAAGGATAAGCCCAATGTATTCCAGATCTGCTTCACAGACCCCAACCAGGGTCTTGCATCTGCTCAGTACATCGGTCAGAATCTGAAGGATATTACAAAAGTAGCTGCTATCTATGACAGCTCTGACGTATATTCTTCCGGTGTTTACAGCACATTTAAGGCAGAAGCAGCAAATCAGCCTTTTGAAATCGTTGCAGAAGGTGCTTTCACACAGGATAACAAGACTGACTTCTCTGTACAGCTTCAGCAGGCTAAGGACGCAGGCGCTGAACTGTTATTCCTGCCTTTCTACTATCAGGAAATCTCTCTGGTGCTGACTCAGGCTGCAGCTATGGATTACAAACCGGTTGTTTTCGGTGTAGACGGTATGGATGGTATCCTTGGTGTTGAAAACTTCGATACATCTCTGGCAGAAGGTGTATATCTGTTAACACCTTTCGTAGCAGATGCAACCGATGATGCAACTGTTAAGTTTGTAACTGCTTACAAGGAAAAGTGCAGCGACGAAGTTCCCAATCAGTTTGCAGCAGATGCTTACGATGCAATGTATACACTGAAAGCAGCCATCGAAAAGGCAAACCTGACTCCCGAAGATGATATTTCAGCTATCTGCGAAGGTCTCGTTGGTGCAATCACAGAAATCACTGTAACCGGTCTGACTTCTGATGAAAACGGTATGACATGGAATGCAGAAGGTGAAGTATCCAAAGCTCCCAAGGCTATGATTATCAAAAATGGTGCTTATACATCCGTTGAATAATCAGATATTTACATAATTGATACAGCCAGAGAGGGCAACCGAAGATTGCCCTCTCTTTGCTGTATTATTACAGTGTGGATCCACCTGCAGACTGTGCAGATGGATTCTGAAAAAACCGGGTTCCCAAATCTGGCAATCAGCAGGGTTTTATCTCAGCTGAGAAGCAGACTGCGAAGAAACGGAAACGTTCTTCTGCAGCGGGGTGCTGCAGCATAGATCGGAAACGGTATCTTCCCGGTTGAGATAAAACCCTTTAAGGAGGAGAACAATATGATAAGCTTTATTAACTACCTGTTGAGCGGTGTCAGCCTGGGCAGTGTATATGCAATCATAGCATTGGGCTATACGATGGTCTACGGTATTGCCAAGATGCTGAACTTTGCCCATGGTGACGTTATCATGGTTGGTGCATTTACCGTTTATACGATTGCAAGTACCATGGGGATGAATCCGCTGCTGGCAGTGCTGGTATCCATTGTGGTATGTACACTGCTGGGTATGCTCATTGAACGTATTGCATATAAACCCCTGCGTCAGGCGTCTTCTTCACTGGCGGTACTGATTACTGCGATTGGCGTCAGCTACTTCCTGCAGAATGTGGCACTGCTGATCTTCGGTGCAAATACCAAATCCTTTACATCGGTCGTTACATGGGGCGGTATTTCACTTATGGACGGAAAACTTAAAATTTCCGGCATTACGATTGTAACCATCGTGGTCTGCATCATTATTATGGTCAGTCTGATGACTTTCATTAACAAGACAAAGGCAGGACAGGCCATGCTTGCCGTATCGGAAGATAAAGGTGCCGCACAGCTGATGGGTGTAAATGTCAATGGTACCATTGCACTTACTTTCGCAATCGGTTCCGGTCTTGCGGCAATTGCCGGTGTGCTGCTTTGCTCCGCATATCCGTCACTGACCCCCTATACAGGTGCAATGCCCGGTATCAAAGCCTTTGTGGCAGCTGTATTCGGCGGTATCGGTTCCATTCCCGGTGCATTTATCGGGGGAATTCTTCTTGGTGTCATTGAGATTCTGAGTAAGGCATATATTTCGCAGCAGTTATCCGATGCGATTGTATTTGCTGTTCTGATTATTGTTCTTCTTGTAAAACCCACCGGTATTATGGGAAGAAATATTCAGGAAAAGGTATAAGGGGGTGTCTGAAATGTCAAAGAAAAAAGGTGGAATCAAGAATCTTTTAAAAGGCAATTTTCTGACGTATGCAATGGTAATTGCCTTTTATGCTGTATTTCAGATACTGGTAATGCAGGGCTCCCTTCCCAGTCTGTACAAAGGACTTCTGGTACCTCTCTGTATTTATTCCATTATGGCAGTATCCCTGAACCTGACAGTCGGCATTATGGGTGAACTGAGTCTGGGGCATGCAGGCTTTATGTGTATCGGTGCTTTTGTGGGAGCTACTTTCTCACAGATAACAAGGGACAGCATCACAGCAGATCTGCCCCGTTTCATTTTGGCTATTATCGTGGGTTCTGCTGCTGCAGCACTCCTTGGCTTCCTCATCGGTATTCCCGTACTTCGTCTGAAAGGTGATTACCTGGCCATTGTTACCCTTGCATTCGGCGAAATTATCAAAAATGTAATCAATGTTATTTATCTCGGTGTAGATGAAAAGGGAATTCATTTTTCCATGAAGGATGAGATGTCACTGGGGTTATCAGAAACCGGTAAGGTCATCATAAAGGGCGCTCAGGGTATTTCCGGAACGCCGAAGAACTCCACATTTACCATCGGCGTCATTCTCCTGCTGATTACACTTGTGATTGTTCTGAACCTGATCAATTCCCGTTCAGGCCGTGCCATTATGGCAATTCGTGATAACCGTATTGCTGCAGAATCCGTTGGTATCGATATTACAAAATTCAAGATGATGGCATTTACCATTTCTGCGGCTCTTGGCGGTATGGCAGGTGTACTGTATGCTCATAACCTGAGTTCCCTGCAGGCACAGCCCAAGAACTTTGGTTATAATATGTCCATTATGATTCTGGTTTATGTGGTACTTGGCGGCATCGGCAATATGCGGGGATCTATTATTGCTGCAGTGATTCTGACTGCACTGCCCGAACTGCTGAGAAGCTTCTCAGACTATCGTATGCTGGTCTATGCAGTCGTTCTGATTGTCATGATGCTCTTCAACTGGGCTCCTGCATGTCTGGAATTCCGGGAAAGAGTCTTTTCAAGAAAGAAGAAGGAGGTATAAGCCATGTCAATGCTGGAAGTAAAAAATCTTACCATCTCCTTCGGTGGTCTGAAAGCAGTTAACAATTTTTCCGTGTCCATTGAAAAGGGACAGCTTTACGGTCTGATCGGTCCCAACGGTGCCGGTAAGACAACTGTATTCAACCTTCTGACCGGTGTATACAAACCGGACAGTGGTTCTGTGGAACTGGATGGACACAATATCACCGGTAAGGGTATCATTGAAATCAATAAAGCGGGAATTGCCCGTACATTCCAGAATATTCGTCTTTTCAAGGCGCTGAGTGTACTGGACAATGTAAAGGTCGGACTTCATAATGATTACAAATACAGCACAATCTCCGGAATATTCCGTCTGCCTTCCTATTTTAAAGTTGAAAAGCAGATGAATGAACGTGCCATGGAACTGCTGAAGGTATTTGATCTGGATGGCGAAGCTGAAACACTGGCAGCGAATCTTCCTTACGGTAAACAGAGAAAACTGGAAATTGCCAGAGCACTGGCAACCAATCCCAAGCTTCTGCTTCTGGATGAACCGGCAGCAGGTATGAATCCCAATGAAACAGCGGAACTGATGGAAACCATTCGGTTTGTCCGTGATACTTTTGATATGACCATTCTGCTGATCGAACATGATATGAAACTGGTATCCGGTATCTGCGAAAAGCTGACTGTACTGAACTTCGGTTCTGTTCTTTCCTGCGGAGAGACCTCTGATGTATTGAACGATCCCGAAGTAATTAAAGCATATCTGGGTGACGAATAGGAGGAACATATCATGGCAATGTTGGAAATCAGAGATATACAGGTTTATTATGGTATGATCCAGGCCATCAAGGGAATTTCCCTTGATGTCAATGAAGGAGAGGTAATTGCGCTGATCGGTGCAAATGGTGCAGGCAAAACGACCACACTCCATACAATCACAGGACTTCTGAAACCGAAGGCCGGATCCATTATGTTTGAGGGAAAAGACATTACGAAAGTTCCTGCGCATAAGATCGTATCCATGGGTATGGCCCACGTACCGGAAGGCCGCCGTGTTTTTTCCCAGCTTTCCGTTCTGCAGAATCTGAAACTGGGCGCATATACCAGAAACGATAAGAAAGAAATCGAAGAGTCACTGGCCAATGTATACAAACGTTTTCCCCGTCTGGAAGAACGTAAAAACCAGATGGCGGGAACACTTTCCGGCGGTGAGCAGCAGATGCTGGCCATGGGACGTGCACTGATGTCCAAACCGAAGATCATTCTGATGGATGAACCTTCCATGGGACTTTCCCCCATCTTTGTAAATGAGATTTTCAGTATTATTAAGGATGTAAGTGCAGATGGCGTAACCGTCCTTCTGGTAGAACAGAATGCAAAGAAAGCGCTTTCCATTGCAGACAGAGCATATGTACTGGAAACCGGTACCATTACACTGGAAGGTGATGCGAAAGAACTGCTGAATAATGATTCTATTAAAAAAGCATATCTGGGTGAATAAAGCCGGATGATACCAGTGTTTGTCAGGTAAAGTGAGACATACAAGTATGAATAAGGGCATGTCAGTTGACAGCGGATGGTTTGAATGAATCTCCGCTGATCGGACCGGCAGCCCTTTTTGATTCGCCGCAGAATAATATCTGCCGAAACAGGAGAAAATCATTTTATCAGCCGACGAAAAGGGAATGTAAAATGAAAGAATCATTTTAACAGCCGACGGGGAGGGAAAATTAAGAATGAAAAAAGATGATATATATGATGTAATCATAGTAGGATCAGGACCGGCAGGATTGTCCGCAGCCATATATGCACAGCGGGCAGAACTGAAAACGCTGGTAATAGAAAAAAATTATATAAGCGGCGGCCAGATTACGCAGACATATGAAGTAGATAATTATCCCGGTTATCCCGGAATTACCGGATTGGATCTGGCAGAAAAAATGCGTGTCCATGCAGAAAAACTGGGAGCCTCTTTTCTGACCGAGGAAATTACCGCAGTTTCAGGAGAGGAAGGGGACTGGCTTCTGCAGGGAAAAGAGAACCGGTACAGAACCAGAACCGTTCTGGCAGCCTGCGGAGCCGAACACCGCAAACTGAAAATCCCGGGGGAAGAAGAATTCATGGGAGCCGGCGTCAGTTACTGTGCCACCTGTGATGGGGCATTTTACAGAAACAAGACGGTTGCCGTGATTGGCGGCGGAGATGTTGCTGTGGAAGATGCAATTTTTCTGGCACGTATCTGTAAAAAAGTGTATCTGTTTCATCGCAGAGATGAACTCAGAGCTGCAAAAATTCTTCAGAAAAAACTGCTGGAACTTTCCAATGTGGAAATAATCTGGAATAAAGTACCGGATGAGATTGTGGGTTCTGATCAGGTGGAACAGCTTTATGTCAGCGATACCATCACAGGAGAACAGTTCGATTATTCCGTGGACGGTGTTTTTATTGCCATTGGTATCACACCAAAGAGTGAAGCATTCCGGGATATAGCAGATACGGATGAACAGGGGTATCTGATTGCAGATGAAAGTGGTGTCACATCGACACCCGGAATATTTGCAGCAGGTGACATTCGGACAAAACAGCTGAGACAGGTCATTACAGCTGCAGCAGACGGAGCCAATGCGGTAACTTCAATAGAAAATTATCTTTTAACACATTCATAATTGACATTCAAATAGGAGTCTGTTATAATTATATGGCTTGCAGATATGACAGAAATATTACAAAAAAAAGAAAAAGTTAAGTATTTTTTACGAAGACTCAAACTTTTTTTGTAATACATGCATCTATAATACGTAACAAGTTGAAACAGATGGTTTATATTTGCAGAATAGCCTATGATTTATGTTTAGTCTGATCTGAGTGATTCAGAAAAGACTGATTTGATAGAAATCAGAAATTATTTGGAGGTTGAAATGAACAAAAGAGCAAGAGTCCTGGCAGCTACTCTTTCCGCAACAATGGTCTGTGCTTCCCCCTTAACTGCTCTGGCAACCGGTGCAGACACCGCCTTGCCTGCAGATACAGCAGTAGCAGGCATTGCGTTTAGCATCAGTCAGTTTACAGAGAAAACAGATAAGGATCTCGGAACTGTTATGAAAGAAAGTGCCATATCCGGCACAGAACAGTCCGAAGAAGGGGCAGCTGATACAACCGAAGCGGCTGAAGAAACCGAAGCACCGGCACCTTCCCCTTATGAGAATATTGCAATTGCACAGGTTAAGAGCTGTGTAAATGTCCGTAAAGAACCTACAACAGAAAGCGAAATCGTTGGTAAGATCTATGATAACTCAGCAGCTACCATTCTGGAAACAGTAGACGGTGAGGGCGGTCAGTGGTATCGTATCAAATCCGGCAACTGTACCGGTTATATGAAGGCAGAGTTCTTCAAAACCGGAGAAGAAGCTGAGAAGATTGCAAAGGAAGTCGGCAATGTGCTCTGCAAGACCACAGCAAAAACATTGAGACTTCGTGAAGATGCAACCACAACCAGCCGCACACTGGATCTGCTTGCAGAGAATTCTGTTTATTCTGTACTGGAAGAGTCAGTAGATTCCAAGGATGCAGACGGAACAAAGTTCATTAAAGTTCTGGTCAGCGAAGGCGAAGACGGCGAAGATGATCTGAAAGGTTATGTTTCTGCAGATTATGCTTCCGTTTATGTGGAATTTACACATGCAAAGACGGTAGAGGAAATTGAAGCGGAAAAGGCAGAAGAGGAACGCCTGAAGAGACTGGAAGAAGAAGCTAAAAAAGCTGCAGAAGAAGCTAAGAAAGCTGCAGAAGCAAAGAAAACATCTTCCAGCAAAAAGACAAGCTCTTCATCTTCAAAGAGCACATCCAGCAAGAGCAGCAGTTCCAGCAAGAGCAGCAGCTCCAGCAGCTCCAGCAGCTCATCAGGAAGCTCCAAGAGTGGTTCCGGTATTGCAGCAAAAGCGCAGCAGTATGCAGGAAAGCTGAAATATGTCTGGGGCGGTTCCAGCCTGACAACAGGTGCTGACTGTTCCGGATTTACAATGGCAATTTATAAATCCTTTGGTATCAGCTTACCTCACAGCTCTTCCGCACAGGCAAAGGGCGGACGTTCTATCAGCTCCAGTGAATTAAAGCCTGGTGATCTGGTATTCTACGGAAAGAGCGGTATCAGCCATGTGGCAATCTACATTGGCGGCGGAAAGATCTGTCATGAAGCGAACTCACGCCGCGGTTGTCAGATTGATTCCATCGGCTACTGCGGAACACCTGTTAAGTATGTTACATATACCCATTAATTCAATATTATAATATTTACAGAAAATCAGTGCAGTCTCAGAAATGAGGCTGCATTTTTTTTGTAACCTTTTGTCATTTTGTGTCGTCTGTATATCAGATGGGAGATGACTCCCATGTCAGGACCCGAGTGTGAGTCCTGAATAGATATCGGAGTTAAACAACGTTTTCTCCTTGTATCAAAAAAATGGAGGATATGGATATGGTTTTCAGCAGTTTACAATTTGTTTTACTGTTTATGCCGATTTTTTTCACCTGTTTCTATCTGGTGCCGGATCGGTGGAAAAACATCATTCTGCTTTTGGGCAGTTTCACATTTTATTTTATAGGGACAACACAGGCCCCTGTCCATTTTCTGCTGCTGGTCATGAGCATTATAGTGGATTTTCTGGTCGGATTGGGAATGGAAAAGAGGAATGATCTGAAAAAACCATTGCTGACAGCCGGTGTGTTGTTTCATCTGATCAGTCTCTGCATATTTAAATATTCCAATTTTATATGCGGTGAACTGGTGAAAGTATTTCCGGATTTTCCCTTTGTTACGGAAATGATTCTTCCAATCGGAATATCATTCTATACCTTTCAGGGGCTTTCCTATATTGCAGATGTTTACAGAGGTAAAGAAAAAGCAGAGAAAAGTTTATTGCGGTTTGCGGTATATATTTCCATGTTTGAACAGCTGATTGCCGGTCCGATTGTTACATACGGACAGGTCAGGAAGGAACTGAAGAGTCGGACAATCACAGTCCGAGAAGCAATCAGCGGGATGGAAATTTTTGTATTTGGTCTGGGGTTAAAGGTTTTGCTTGCCAATCCCATCTGGAAACTCTGGTCGCAGACACTGGCCATCGGATTTGACTGTATATCCACGCCCCTTGCCTGGATGGCGGTACTGGCATACTCTTTCCATATCTATTTTGACTTTTTTGGTTATTCTCTGATGGCCATTGGTCTTGGGAAAATGCTTGGATTCCGGCTTCCTAAAAACTTTGATCATCCCTATATAAGCCTTACCATGACTGAATTCTGGAGACGGTGGCATATAACATTGGGATCATGGTTTCGGGAATACGTTTACATTCCTCTGGGAGGAAACCGATGCGGAACAGCCCGAACCTTGCTTAACCTGCTGATTGTATGGCTGCTGACAGGTATCTGGCATGGTGCAGGATACAATTTTATATTATGGGGATTCCTTCTCTTTGTAATCATCATGATCGAGAAGTTATTTATCGGCAGATATCTGTCTGAACATGCTTTTCTGGGACATATTTATATGATGATTCTGATCCCGCTTACCTGGGCGGTTTTTGCTGTTTCTGACATGGATCAGCTCGGATTATTATTTACCCGGTTATTTCCGTTTTTTGGTCAGGGCATGTGGTCCATATTCCGATATGACTATCTGAAATACCTGGGACAGTATTACCCCTTTTTCATCGCAGGAATACTGTTCTCCACAAAATTGCCGTATCGATTGCTGGAACGGATAAAAAAACCGGCTGTTACGTTTCTGTTGACTCTGGCAATTCTGATTGCCAGCCTGTACTGCATGTACAGAGGATTTGATGATCCATTTTTATATTTTCGATTTTAAGAGGTGCAGATGATGAAAAAAATCAATTTTATTGCAGTATTCAGTTTACTTTTCATGATGATAACAGGTATGATATTGACTTCCTGCGGCAATTCTGAAAACGCAGGCAAAGAACCCGAAAACAGTTCTGTTGAAAGCAGTGAAATAACAGATACCCATCTTTCGGCAGATGTTGAAACCTCCGAATCAGAAACCACTGAATCCGGCAAACCTGACAGTGAAGCGAACAAAGCACCGGCATCGATGGAGGATGCTTTATTCATCGGGGACTCCAGAACTGTGGGAATCATGGAATACGCAGGATTAAATGAAGCAACCTTTTTCTGTGATACCGGAATGAGCGTATTTAATGTCCGCAAAAACCGTATTTCTGTTCCTTCAATTGGAAAAGTAACCCTGGATGAGTTACTGGCTGATAAAAAATATGGTAAAATATATATCATGCTTGGTATCAACGAACTGGGCTATGAATTTAACAGTATTGTGGATAAATACAGCGAATTGATTGATTTCGTGAAAAAAAGTCAGCCGGATGCTGCTGTATTTCTTCAGGCAAATCTTCATGTGTCAAAAAAACGTTCTGACAGTGACAAAGTGATTAATAATACTGCTATAGATAAGCTGAATGCCGAACTGTCAAAAATAGCGGACAGGAAAAATATATTCTATCTGGATGCCAATGTCCTGTTTGATGATGCCAACGGAAATCTGGATGCCGGAAAAACGCAGGATCAGGCACACCTTCTTGGAAAATATTATGCAGAGTGGGGTGACTGGATCCGCAGTGAATCAGCGAATTATAGTACACTGAATAATAATTAACCAGCCATCTTACCTGCCTGATTTTTATTTTTTGATGTACTGGAATAAAGGAGAACAGCCTTGATTGACAAGGAAAACTTTTGTGAACACATTAGACAACAGGAAAAAGCCATGTATTCCCTGGCGTTTTCTGTTGTAAAAAATGATGCGGATGCCGCTGAAATAATCAGCGAATCGATTTTTCGTGCGTATAGAAAAATCGATTCGCTAAAAAATGAAAACGCATTTAAACCCTGGATCCTTCGGATTGTGCATAACACGGCAGTGGAATTTGTGCGGAAAAATGCAAAAATAGTATCGATGGATACAATTGATATGGCCGATGAGGATGTTGAAAATCATCTTCTGACTACAATTTCTCTGCAGGAGGCTGTCAAAAGTCTGAAACAGCCATATCGGACAGTTGTTACACTGTATTATTATGAAGAGTTCTCGATCGCACAGATTGCAAAAATTACTGACACTTCTATGGTAACCGTCAAACAGCGGCTGTTTCGTGCAAGAAAGCAGCTGCGGGAAATCTTAAAGGAGGGTTTCGAGAATGGATCAATTTGACGATTTTTTAAAAACAAAAGCCAGAGAAGAAGCAGAAGATATTCCGGATTGTGTCATAGAGAGAATAGAACAGGCCCTTTCTATGCTGCCTGAAAGGGAACACAAAACAGAAGTGTCAGGAAATTTTTCGAAATACACCATAATAGCAGCAGGTTTTCTGCTGGTATTTCTTATCATTCCTTCCAATGTCAGCACAGCGTATGCCCAGGCATTGAAAAAGGTTCCGGTCATAAGTAATATCGTAAAAGTAGTTACCATCCGTAATTATTTTTATTCCGATGACAACCATGAAATGAACGTTAATGTGCCGAAAATCGAAGATGAAAGCAGCGGTGCTGCAGAGAATATCAACAAGGATATTGACGAGATGACTGAAATTCTTGTGGGTCAGTTTTATGAAGAGATTGAAGAAATCGGAGACCAGGGACACGGTGCAGTTTATACGGATTATAGTGTGTTAACAAATACGGAAAAATGGTTTACACTCAGAATTCAGGTTCATGAAGATGCGGGAAGCAGCAATACCTATTATAAATATTATCATATAGACAGGAGCAGCGGAAAACTGATTCAGTTGAGTGATCTGGCTGCAGACAATCGTTTTTACAGCATAATAGAAAATGAGATCAAACGGCAGATGAGAGAACAGATGGCAGAGGACATCAACAAAAAATACTGGGTAGATGACGCAGAATTGGGAGAGGATTTTGTAAAGCTTACAGAAAATCACAATTTTTACTGGGATGAAAACGAAGATCTGGTAATTGTGTTTGATAAATATGAGGTTGCACCGGGTTACATGGGAACACCGGAGTTTACGGTAAGAAAAGATCTGATCCGTGATGTCTTAAAAAACGAATATCGTTGATATCATAACGGAATTAAATCACCAATCGGAATCAAAAACCCCCGGTCAGAGTCTATATGAGAAATGATAGACTCTGACCGGGGGAACTGTTTATTTCATAATAAAGAATCAGAATTCCGGATCAATCAGACCGTAGTTTCCGTTCTTTCTCTTATAAACAACATTGATCTGCAGAGTTTCCGCATTGCGGAATACAAAGAAAGTATGACCGAGCAGTTCCATCTGCATACATGCTTCTTCAGGATCCATGGGTTTTACCGCAAATCTCTTGGTACGTTCAATACAGATTTCATCGGGTTCTTCAAAATCTTCCTGGATATAGGATTCTGCGAAATCACTGATGGTCTGAGCACCTTTCACCGGAGCAGTCAGCCTGGTTTTATATTTGCGAAGCTGCCGTTCGATGATTTCCTCAACCAGATCAATGGATACATACATATCTGTGCTTGTCTGTTCTGAACGAATAATGTTACCTTTTACAGGAATGGTCACTTCCACTTTCTGTCTGTCTTTTTCCACACTCAGAGTTACATTAATGGTAGTATCGGGGCGGAAATACTTTTCCAGCTTTCCAAGTTTATCATAGATGGCATTCCTGAGACCATCTGTTACTTCGATATTACGTCCGATAATGTTATAACGCATACAATCAGCTCCTTTTACCATGAATTGGATTTCTCTGAAACTCAGTTTGAAATCTGATTCCAGTATACCATATTTTTACGGAAAAACAATAGAAATAATATAAATTCACAGAAAATTTATAATTTATCGAACAAGTTGTAAAACTATTTAGCAAAGTATCATTTCAGAGAGAATCCGGAATTTCAATCTGTATGAAAGCGGAGGATTGGAACTGAAACCCTGAGATTTCTGTCAGCAGAAGTATGGCGAATTGTAACGGAAAAATGTGTTTTCGGTGATATGAACAAAACAAATGTTTTCTATTGACAGATTCTGTCAACGTAAAATCCGATTTGAAAAAGCTGTGGATAATGTGGATAACTCAGTGAATAACTGAATTTTCGGCAAAAAAAGCAGTGATTTTTCTGTGGATAAGTAAACTGTCAGATAATAACAATTTGTGGATAACTTAAGAAAGACAGAATACACAAGAGAAAAAAGATAAAAAAATTGTGCATCTCTTACAATCTGCTCTATTTTTAGTTGAAAGAAGAATGGGTAAGTGGTACAATCTAGTCTGTGAATCTGTCGGCAAATGAAATGAAAATTCTGAACAGGCCGATGGAGAGACGCCTGTACAAAAACGCAAAGCGTTTGAATGGAGGGTTTGAATGGGTTTATTTACTAAGATATTTGGCACTTACAGTGAACGTGAATTGAAACCAATCAATCAGATCGTGAATAAAATTGTTGCAATGAAGCCGCAGATAGAAGCGTTGTCGGATGAAGAACTCCGGGCAAAAACAGATGAGTTCAAAAGACGGCTTGCAGATGGGGAGACACTGGATGATATTCTTCCGGAAGCATTTGCAGTTGTCCGTGAAGCAGGACGTCGTGTTCTGGGTATGGAACATTATCCGGTTCAGCTGATTGGCGGTGTTATTCTGCATCAGGGACGAATTGCAGAGATGAAAACCGGTGAAGGTAAAACTCTGGTATCCACACTTCCTGCATATCTGAATGCACTGGAAGGAAAGGGCGTTCACATCGTAACGGTCAATGATTATCTGGCACAGCGAGATGCAGAGTGGATGGGTCAGATCCACCGTTTCCTCGGTCTGACAGTTGGTGTTGTTCTTAACAGCATGAACAGTGAGGAACGTCGTGAAGCATATGGCTGTGATATCACATATGTAACCAACAACGAACTGGGCTTTGATTATCTTCGTGATAATATGGTGCTGTTCAAAAAGGATCTGGTTCTCCGGGATCTGCACTATGCCATCATCGACGAAGTGGACTCAGTTCTGATTGATGAAGCAAGAACACCTCTGATTATCAGCGGACAGGGCAGCAAATCTTCAGAACTGTATGAGCAGTGTGACCGTCTGGCCAGACGGCTGGTACGCGGTACCTTCCGTCCGGAACTGACAAAGATGGAACTGCTTCTCAATGAAAATCCGGAAGCGGATGAAGACGGTGATTATGTAGTCAATGAAAAAGATAAGATTGTTACACTGACTGCAGCCGGTACAAGAAAAGTAGAAGAGTATTTCCGGATTGATAATCTGGCAGATCCGGAAAATCTGGAAAAACAGCATAACATTATTCTGGCACTTCGTGCACATAATCTGATGGTGGAAGGGCATGATTACATTGTAAAGGATGATCAGGTCCTGATTATCGATGAATTTACCGGACGTATAATGCCCGGACGTCGTTATTCCGATGGTCTGCACCAGGCAATTGAAGCCAAAGAAGGTGTGAAGATCAAGAGAGAGAACAAAACCATCGCGACCATCACGTTCCAGAATTTCTTCAACAAATTTGAAAAGAAGGCAGGCATGACCGGTACTGCCATGACAGAGGAAAAAGAATTCCGTGATATCTACGGCATGGATGTTGTGGAAGTTCCCACCAACAAACCGGTTATTCGTAATGACCGTGAAGATGCGGTATTTACAACCAAGGACGAAAAGTTCCGTGCAGTTGTCCGTGAAGTTGTGGCAGCCCATGAAACAGGACGTCCCGTACTGGTTGGTACCACATCCATTCAGAATACGGAACTGCTGGCACGTATGATCAATGCAAAAGGAATCCATGACGTGGAAGTTCTGAATGCCAAAATGCATGAACGGGAAGCACAGATCGTTGCAAAAGCAGGTATCCATGGTGCCATTACCATTGCAACCAACATGGCGGGCCGTGGTACCGATATCAAACTGGATGAGGAAGCCAGAAAAGCAGGCGGTCTTCTGATACTTGGTACGGAACGCCATGAAGCGAGACGTATCGATAACCAGCTGCGGGGCCGTTCCGGCCGTCAGGGGGATCCGGGTGAATCCCGTTTCTTCATTTCCCTGGAAGATGACCTGATGCGTCTGTTCGGATCAGAGCGTATGATCGGTATCTTTTCAAAGGTAGCCGTCAAGGATGAGGAAATCACCCATAAATCCTTATCAGAAGCCATCCGTAAAGCGCAGGAAAAAATCGAACACAATCATTTTGCTGTCCGTAAAAATCTGTTTGAATATGATCAGGTAAATAACGAACAGCGTGAGATTATTTATGCCGAACGGCGCAAAGTTCTGGATGGCGAAGACATGCGGGATGTGATCATCAATATGATTCAGGAAATCATTGAGCATGCCGTGGACATGTGCATTTCCGAAGAACAGGAGCCGGAAGAATGGAATATGGTTGAACTTTCCGGCCTGATTCGTGAATGTATTCCGCTGAAGCTGAATTTCACCCAGGAAGAACTGAACCGGATGAATAAGGCAGAGCTGAAGCAGGCTCTGAAAGAACAGGCTGTTAAACTGTATGAACTGAAAGAATCTGAGTATCCTTCCGCAGAACTGATGCGTGAAGTGGAACGGATTATTCTACTGCGTGTTATTGATATGAAATGGATGGACCATATTGATGATATGGTACAGCTTCGTCAGGGCATCGGTTTACAGTCCTATGGACAGAAGGATCCTCTGGTTGAGTACAAGATGGCAGCATTTGATATGTTTGAAGCACTGACCGCGTCCATTCAGGAAGAAACTGTCCGCAGAATGTATTCCGTAACGGCCAAGAAGCAGGAAGAACGGACACAGGTTGTTAAAGTGACCGGTACCAATAAGGATGATTCTGCAGGTCCGAAGATTGTAAAACGTGCAGGACGTAAGGTTTATCCCAATGATCCCTGTCCCTGCGGCTCCGGCAAAAAATATAAACAGTGCTGCGGAAGAAAGTAAGCATTATGGTTCAGAGCCAACCTAAAAAACACTGCGTGTTTTCCTGGGGTGACGTATCGGCCGGAATGATTTACGAAAACTGAATATAATAAATGGAAAGAGGTGATATAATGGTTGAATTTGATCCCTTCAGATTTACTCTGTCAAACCTTAAAGAACCATTAATCGAAGTGAGGGATTCACTTTAACTTAGCTGCAAAAAAAGATCGAATTGCAGAGCTTGAAAAATATATGGAAGAGCCTGATTTCTGGCTGGATCCGGAGAAATCCACCAAAATTGTACAGGAAATGAAAAGCCTGAAAAACAGTGTGGATACAATCCACAGTCTGGAATCACAGTATGAAGATGTGGAAACACTTCTGGAAATGGGAGATGAAGAAAATGATCTTTCCCTTCTTCCGGAAATCGAAGAAGCATTAAAGAAGCTTCAGGCAGATATTGAAGAACTTCGTATCAGTACATTGCTGACCGGTGAATACGATCGGGACAATGCAATTCTGACCCTGCATGCAGGTGCCGGCGGAACGGAATCCTGTGACTGGGCAAGTATGCTGTACCGCATGTACTGCCGTTGGGCAGAACGCCATGGATTTACAGTGGATGTTCTGGATTTTCTGGATGGTGATGAAGCAGGCATCAAGTCTGTGACCATTCAGATTAACGGTGAGAATGCATATGGTTATCTGCAGTCGGAAAAGGGCGTTCACAGACTGGTCCGCATCTCTCCCTTCAATGCGGCGGGGAAGAGACAGACCTCTTTTGTATCCTGTGATGTCATGCCGGATATTGAAGAAGATATTGATATTGAGATCAACGAAGAAGATCTGCGAATCGATACCTACCGTTCCAGCGGTGCCGGTGGTCAGCATATCAATAAAACTTCTTCAGCAATTCGTATTACCCATATTCCGACCAACATTGTCGTTACCTGCCAGAATGAAAGATCACAGTTCCAGAACAAGGATAAGGCCATGCAGATGCTGAAAGCCCGGCTTCTGATTCTGAAGCAGCAGGAGAATGCGGAAAAACTTTCTGATATCCGCGGAGACATTAAGGATATTGCATGGGGAAGCCAGATCCGTTCTTATGTAATGCAGCCATACACACTGGTAAAGGATCATCGGACCGGATGTGAAAGCGGTAATGCAGAAGCTGTTCTGGATGGTGCTCTGGATCCGTTTATCAGTGCTTTTCTGAAATGGAAGAAAAACGGAACAGAAACGGAAGAAAACATGTAATTTTTACAGGAAGCAGACAGGCATGGATGTCAGCCGGTCTGCTTTCATTGATTTGTTAACTGCTGTGTTAAAATCACCGTAGAACCGGGGATCCTGATTGCAGTTGAAACAGGACGGTTTTTATGGTATAGTATTCCTGTCTTTCGTGTGCATACATTTGTATTTTTTGCACGGAAAAAAGAGGAGTTTTCACATGGGAAGTAAGAAATGTCAGAGAAAAATAATTATTTTTTAGTGAAAAAGAAAGCACTTCCGGATGTTCTTTTAAAAGTGGTGGAAGCCAAAAGACTTCTGGAGGCGGATAAGAATCTGACTGTTCAGGCAGCAATGAACCGTGTCGGCATCAGCAGAAGTTCTTATTATAAGTATAAAGATGACATCATGCCGTTCAGGGAAAATTTGCAGGGCAGAACCATTACATTTATGATTATCATGGAAGATGTACCGGGTCTGCTTTCGGAAGTACTGAAAGTTATGGCTGAGTATGAGATGAATATCCTTACTATTTTACAGGCAATTCCTGTGAACGGGGTAGCATCACTTACCATCAGTGCAGATGTATTGTCATCCAGCACAGATATTACGGAAATGGTGTCTGCACTTGAGACACTGAATGGAATCTGTGAATTAAAATTATTGTCCAGAGAGTAATGAAGGGAGATACTATGGCTAAGATAGCAGTTATGGGTTATGGTACCATTGGCAGCGGTGTTGTGGAAGCTCTGTCTGTCAACAAAGAAACAATTGCAAAAAAAGCAGGGGAACCGGTGGATGTAAAGTACATCCTTGATCTGCGGGATTTTCCAGGTACACCTATTGAAAATAAAATTGTACACGATTACAAAATTATTGCAGAGGATCCAGAAATTTCAGTGGTTGTGGAAACCATGGGAGGAGTGGAACCGGCCAACACATTTGTCATGGCCATGCTGCGTGCCGGTAAAAGCGTATGCACATCCAATAAAGCACTGGTGGCGGAATATGGTGCGGAGCTGATGGAAACCGCAGTGGAAAATCACTGCAATTTCATGTTTGAAGCCAGTGTCGGCGGCGGTATTCCCATTATCAGGCCTCTTTATGAGTGCCTGACACCGGATGAAGTGACAGAAATCGCCGGTATTCTTAATGGAACAACCAACTATATTCTGACTGAAATGGCTCAGAAAGGGGTCAGCTTTGAAGATGCACTGAAGCAGGCTCAGGCACTGGGTTATGCGGAAAGAGATCCATCTGCAGATGTGGAAGGCGGAGATGCATGCCGTAAGATTGCAATCCTGTCATCTGTTGCAGCCGGAAGAAGAGTTGTCTTTACCGATATCCATACGGAAGGCATTACCAGTGTGACCACTGCAGATTTCCGTTATGCAGCAGCACTGAACATGTCCATCAAGCTTCTCGGCGTCAGCCGTATGGCAGATGGAAAGATGAAGAGTATGGTTGCTCCGTTCCTGATTCACTCCGATCATCCTTTATACAATGTAAAGGACGTATTCAATGGCATCATGGTAACCGGAAATATCGTAGACACCCTGATGTTTTTCGGACGTGGAGCAGGAAAGCTTCCCACCGCAGCTGCTGTAGTGGCAGATGTGGTAAAATGCATCAGATTGGGTACGGTTTCCGAAACGACTCCCTGGAGCCGTGAAGTTCTGAAACCTGAAAATTACCTTGATTATACGAATCGTTTTCTGGTAAGACTGCCCGAAGCTGCTTCAGAAGAAACACAGAAGCTTTTCAAAACGGAACAGATTCTGCGTGGAGTAGTCGATGGGGAAATGGCAGTTATTACAGCCCCGATGACAGAGACTGAATATCTGGAAGCAGAAAAAACATGTGGTCAGGTAATCGGCAGAACACGTATGTATCAGTAAAAACAGAGGAGAAGGTTCATTATGGAAAAGAAGATATTATCTGCAAGAAATGTTGTGCAGATTGGTATGTTTGGTGCAATTGCAGCCGTTCTGATGCTGTTTGAATTTCCCATTCCGTTCATTGCACCTGCATTTTATGAAATAGACCTCAGCGAAATTCCCGTTCTGATCGGTACGTTCAGCATGGGACCTGTTGCAGGGGTATTAATTGAACTGATCAAGATCTTATTAAAGCTTCTGATCAAAGGAACATCCACTGCGTATGTAGGCGATATGGCCAACTTTATAATGGGCTGTTTCTTCCTGCTTCCTGCAGGTATTATTTATAAAATGAATCGTACAAAGAAGGGTGCATTGGTTGGCATGGTAACCGGTACCCTCGTTATGGCAGTATGCGGAGCCATTATGAATGCCTTTGTACTTCTGCCGTTCTATTCAAGATTGTACGGTATTCCCATGGAAGGTCTGATTGCAGCAGGTAATGCAGTGAACAGCCATATTAATAATGTACTGACATTTGTTGTCATTGCAGTGGTACCGTTTAATCTGATCAAAGGCTTCATTGTCAGTCTGATTACCGATCTGGTATATAAACGTGTCAGAGTGATTATCCGGTAATGAAAATATCTGTTTCAAAGACCGTATCTCATGTACGTCTGGTATGAAATTAATTTGTGGAGGAGAGTATGACATTTCAGGTAAAAGTCAGAACAAAAGAATTATTTGGTTTTTCCATGTATCATACATATTCCGGGCTGATGGGGAAAGTCTGGGTTCTGTTCAGCATATTCTGTCTCGCAGCTGCTGTATGGACTTTTGGAAACGTGTCGATTCAGGGAACAGCTGCTCTTGTTGTTCTGGGTATGCTTTTTACGGTGATCAATCCGCTGATGCTCTATGGAAAATGCAGAAAGAGGGCTGCAAAAACACCTTCCTATAAAGAACCTTTTACGTATACATTCAACAGAAAAGGCTTTATTATTTCCCAGGGAGAAGAAAGCGTACAGGCAAACTGGTTGGAACTGTTTCAGATTGTTGCCACAAAAAAAGCAATATATCTGTGTATTGATCCCATTCATGCACAGATTATTTCTCTGGAGCAGCTGGGCAGTCAGGCCGAAGAAGTGAAGGAGTTTCTGAGAACACAGGTTCCTGATGATATCAGGAAAAAGGGACTTTAATTTGTAAAATGTGTAATCGGGTTGAAATGACCCGGAAACAGGAAACAGAAAGGCTCTGAAAAGAAGGAACTTTAATGAGAAAGATAATGATATTTGAAACCGGTTCACCGGAGGAAACCTTTGAATTGGGCAGGAAACTGGGGACAGAGGCTGTCCCCGGTGAAATTATCTGTCTGAACGGTGATCTCGGAACCGGAAAAACCGTATTTACACAGGGCTTTGCAGCCGGTCTCGCCATAACAGAGCCGGTTTGCAGCCCGACTTTTACGATTGTACAGGTTTATGAAGAGGGACGTCTGCCCCTCTATCATTTTGATGTTTACAGAATCGGCGATCCGGAGGAAATGGAAGAAATCGGCTATGAAGATTACTTCTTTGGTGAGGGAGTATGTCTGATTGAATGGTCAGAGCTGATTGAAGAACTGATTCCTGAAGACGCAGATTCCGTACTCATTGAAAAGGATTTATCCAGAGGCACTGATTACCGCAGAATTACAGTCAGCCTGGAGGAAGAAAATGAAAATATTAGCAATTGAAAGTGCAGCAACAACTGCCTCTGCCGCAATTCTGGAAGATGACCATCTGGTGGCAGAATATACCATTGATTACCAAAAAACACATTCCCAGACATTGCTTCCCATGATAGCAGAAATCAGGGATATGGTTCAGCTGGATCTGGAAACACTGGATGCCATTGCGGTATCCGGTGGCCCGGGTTCCTTCACGGGGTTGCGGATCGGATCCACAACGGCCAAAGGGCTTGGTCTGGCATTGAAAAAGCCGCTGATTCATGTGCCCACACTGGATGCCATGGCATTTCAGATTTTTGGCACATCAGGACTGATCTGTGCCATGCTGGATGCCAGAAAGGGAAATGTATTTGCCGGTATTTACCGCAATACCGAACGATTTGAAGTGATAAAAGAAAACTGCCATATTAATATTACCGGGCTTGCAGAAGAACTGAACCGGCTGGGTGAACCGGTTATCCTCACCGGAGACGGAGCAGATGCGTATATGGAACAGATGCAGGAAATCTGTCAGGTACCTCTGCACAGAGCCCCTGCCTTTGCAAACAGAGCCCGGGCAGGTTCTGTTGCGGCACTGGGAGCAGTATATTATCAGGAAGGGCGCATACAGACTGCAGTGGAACACGTGCCGGATTATCTGCGTGTTTCCCAGGCAGAACGACAGCTGGAGCAGATGAAATAGCAATGAATATTACAATACGTATCATGAATTCTGAAGATATCGCTGCGGTTGCAGAACTGGAACGGGAGCTTTTCAGCGATGCGTGGAATGAAAGAAGCCTGGAAAATACTCTGTTTTATCGTCAGGAAACCAGCTTTGCAGCTGAACTTGACGGACAGGTAACAGGCTATCTTTTTTTTATGGCAGCAGCAGATGAAGGTGAACTTCTGCGAATAGGGGTATCTCCGGCCTGCAGACGTCTGGGGATTGGTCAGGCACTGATTGAACAAATGAATGATTATGCCAGAGACAATGGAATCGGATCCATCTGGCTGGAGGTGAGGGAAAGCAATGAGGCTGCCCGCAGATTGTATGAAAAATCCGGATTTGTAATACAGGGATACCGGAAACGTTATTATCATAATCCGGATGAAGATGCCGCAATTATGTGCAAAATGATCTGATTACAAAATCTTTCCATTGAAATGAAAGGATTACATCTGGTATAGTAGGGACTGAAATCGGGAAAAATGTCGATTCAGCACCCTCTGTCTGTCAATACGGGCAGGATGCAGTGTGAGGAAATGTTGTTAATACAGAACACAATGTGGTACGGATTCAGTGTCCGTAAATTCACAGGAGGTATTTCCGTATGAAAATCTATAATGAACATGGGAAGCTTACAGGAATGGTATGCAACAGCTGCGGCAGAGTAATCCTCAGGGAAAGAGAAATCTGGAAAGAGGATTTTATTTCTATTCAGAAAGAATGGGGGTATTTTTCACAGAAAGACGGGATCCGTCAGACCTTTGATTTATGTGAAAAATGCTGTGATAAACTGCTGGAAGGATTTCAGATTCCGGCGGAAACAGAAGAAATGACAGAATTGGTGTAGAATATATAGAAAGAAAGTGAAATATGCTAGATGTTTGTTTATTGGGAACCGGCGGCATGATGCCGCTTCCCGGAAGATGGCTCACATCCCTTATGCTGCGCAGCGGCGGTCACAGTATGATGATCGACTGTGGTGAGGGAACACAGGTGGCAGTGAAGGAAAAGGGGTGGACCTTCAAACCCATTGATGTGATTTGTTTTACCCATTATCATGCAGATCATATCAGTGGTCTTCCCGGTCTTCTGCTTACCATGGGCAATGCAGACCGCAGAGAACCTGTTCTGATGATCGGACCCAGAGGTCTTGAAAAAGTGGTGAATGCACTGCGATGTATTGCTCCGGAACTGCCTTTTCCCATCTTATTTCATGAAATTCCGGAAAAAACAGATGATATTACGGTGGGACCATTTGAAATTCATGCATTTCGGGTAAATCATAATGTACCCTGCTATGGATATACGGTAAAGATCAGCCGTAAAGGTAAATTTCAGGTGGAACGGGCCCAGGCACTGGGAATTCCGGTACGCTGCTGGAACCCGCTGCAGAAAGGCAATAATGTGGAATATGAAGGTGTGACCTATACACCGGATCAGGTTATGGGTGCTCCCAGAAAAGGTCTGAAGGTCACCTATTGCACGGATACCAGGCCTCTGCCTCTGATTGCCGAAGAAGCCAGAGGAGCTGACTTGTTTATCTGTGAGGGAATGTATGGCGAAAAAGAGAAAATTGACAAGGCAAAAGAGTATAAACATATGACCTTTTATGAGGCGGCGAATCTTGCAAAAGAAGCGAATCCCGCTGTTATGTGGCTCACCCACTACAGCCCGTCACTGATTTTCCCTGAAAATTATATGAATAACGTGCGAAAGATATTTCCGCGTGCGTGGGCAGCAAAGGATGGACAAAGTCTGGAGCTGCGTTTTGAAGAGGACGAAACAGACAATGGATGAAAAGAAAGATGTTACAATACTTGCAATTGAAAGCTCCTGTGATGAAACCGCAGCAGCAGTTGTCCGTAATGGACGGGAAGTGCTCTCAAATGTGATTTCTTCACAGATTGATATTCATACCCTTTTTGGAGGGGTAGTACCGGAAATCGCATCCAGAAAGCACATAGAAAAGGTAAATCAGGTGGTGGAACAGGCATTGATCGATGCAGATACTACCCTGAATGATGTGGATGCAATTGCTGTAACCTATGGACCCGGCCTGGTGGGCGCCCTTCTGGTGGGTGTAACAGAGGCCAAAGCCATTGCATTTGCCAAAAACAAACCCCTGGTCGGCGTGCATCATATCGAAGGACATGTATGTGCCAACTTTATTGAGCACAAAGATCTGGAACCGCCTTTCCTCTGCCTGATCGTGTCAGGTGGACACACCCATCTGGTGGTTATGGAAGATTACGGTAAATTTAAAATCCTTGGAAGAACCAGAGACGATGCGGCAGGGGAAGCCTTTGACAAAGTGGCAAGAGCCATCGGTCTGGGATATCCCGGCGGCCCCAAAATCGATAAGTGCGCCAGAGAAGGAAATCCTGATGCCATCGCATTTCCACGGGCAAAAGTAGAAGGCTCACCCTATGATTTCAGCTTCAGCGGGCTGAAATCGGCAGTTCTGAACTACATTAATCAGGCACGCATGAAAGGCGAGGAAGTCAATCATGCAGATCTTGCCGCTTCTTTCCAGAAAGCTGTTGTGGATATTCTGACCGATCATGCAATTCGTGCTGCAAAAGAATTCGGATATGACAGAATTGTGCTGGCAGGCGGCGTTGCATCCAACACTGCACTTCGTGCGGCACTTGCAGAAGCCTGTGAAAAAGAAGGATTGAAATTCTGTTACCCGTCACCAATTTACTGTACGGATAATGCCGCCATGATTGGGGCAGCAGGATATTATGAATACAGAAATGGCGTACGAAGCGGATGGGACCTGAATGCAGTACCCAATCTGAAGCTGGGCGAACGATAAGGGGTTGATTATGAAATATACAGCAATTGTTCTGGCAGCCGGAAAAGGGACACGAATGCAATCCAATGTATCCAAACAGTTCATGGAACTGGATGGAAAACCGGTGGTATATTATTCATTAAAAGCATTTGAAGTAAGTCCGGTTGACAATATTATTCTGGTAACCGGAGAAAAAGACATTGAATTTTGTCGTAAAGAAGTTGTAGAAAAATACGGATTCAAAAAGGTGACCGCAATAACTGCAGGAGGAGCAGAGCGATATCTGTCCGTGTGGAACGGTATACAGGCAGCGGGAGAGTGCGATTATATCCTGATCCATGACAGTGCTCGTGCCTTTATCGATCAGGAGACCATACTGCGCTGCATGGAAGATGTCAGGGAATCCAAAGCCTGTGTTGCAGCCGTACCGGTAAAAGACACCATAAAAAAAGTGGATGAAGAACTGAAAAGTGCAGAAACACCGGACCGGAGCAAACTGTGGATCATTCAGACTCCTCAGGCATTTGAACAAAAACTGGTAGCTGACGCATACCGAATGCTGACAGAAGAAATTGCTGCCGGAAAAGCACCTGCTGTAACCGATGACACTATGGTGGTCGAATACTATATGCATAAAGCGGCCCATATGGTCATGGGATCATACTATAATCTGAAAGTGACCACACCGGAGGATCTTGTATTCGGCAATGCAATTCTCCATAATAGATAAGACATCCGGACGGGACTGCCTCACGAATTTCATTCTGTGGGCGGTCCTTTTTTGTGTATTTTAAGCCAGTCAGTATATTTGCCGTGAGTAAAGAACAGAATTCATCTTTTGGTGGATATATCTACACTGGCTTTTGTGCTCGTTTGCAAAAAAATAAAGATCAGATTCACGATTGTTATTATAGGGTATTTCTGTCTTTTGGATATTTCAGCACTTCATCCGTCTGACTCATCCAAAACAATGACTGGCAGTTACGGAAATCCGGTTTGATTGGATATATTTGACACTTTTCAATTTCTTTTGACCATTTCACCGTTTATCCTGTGTTATTAAGCAGGTTTGAAACTCCGGATTACCGCTGAAATGATGCTCTGCTGAATAGTTGAAAAAAGTTTTAAAAAGTGGTTGACATTTGTTTTGGTTCGTGGTAATATTATCACCGTTGCACGGGTAAAAACGTGAGACAAGGAGAGGTATCGAAGCGGTCATAACGAGGCGGTCTTGAAAACCGTTTGTCCGAAAGGGCACATGGGTTCGAATCCCATCCTCTCCGCTCGATTGCTTTCAATCGATAACTGAATATCATATTTATTTAATTCAGGCTGTTTGGAGAAGTACCCAAGAGGTTGAAGGGGCTCCCCTGGAAAGGGAGTAGGTCGTTAATAGCGGCGCGAGGGTTCAAATCCCTCCTTCTCCGTTTGCTGAAAGGCAAAAAAGTTGTTGACAGAATGATGTTTATCTGATATGATAAACGAGTTGCTGAAAACAAAAATAAAAAAGTAGTTGACAAGCATCGAAAGATGTGATAGACTATAAAAGCTGTCGCAAAACAGCACAGGAACCTTGATAACTGAACAACGAATTCAAGAATATAACCAAAAGTAAGCTTGCTTTATGGAAACATAAAGAAGCCGAACCTGAAGATTCCAACATTCAAAAAAAGAACAAAACCTAAAAGGTAAAACGGAAAAGATAGCTAAGCAGTTATCTTGAGACGTTTCAAACTTATAACGAGAGTTTGATCCTGGCTCAGGATGAACGCTGGCGGCGTGCTTAACAC
>JBJELP010000241.1:0-7605 GCA_051879215.1 Lachnospiraceae bacterium | reverse complement strand
CCTGCCGATTATTGTGGATGCAGGTATCGGAAGACCTTCTCAGGCCTGTGAAGCCATGGAAATGGGTGCTGCGGCGATTATGGCAAATACCGCTCTGGCAACGGCAGGAGATCTGCCCCTGATGGCAGCTGCTTTCAGACAGGCCATTGAAGCAGGAAGAAAGGCTTACCTGTCCGGCCTTGGACGTGTTCTTACCCGTGGTGCTTCTGCGTCAGATCCGCTGACCGGTTTCCTGCGTGATTAAAGGAGGCAGACGATGGAAAATCAATTTCTTGTGGATTCTGAATATCTGTCACCGAAAGCACTTGCCAGAAAGCATCAGCTGGAAAACGATCCTTCTTCCCGGAAAAACCACATGGAATATCTGCCCGGAATGGAACAGATTGAATCAGATATCCGTGAAAAGGTTATTTCCCAGATGCAGGAATATGTACCGGAAAATTATACAGCCCAGGATGTAAAGGCAGCACTGGAGCATGATACCTGCAGTATTGAAGATTTCAAAGCCCTGCTTTCACCTGCCGCTGCACCGTTTCTGGAACAGATGGCGGAAAAAGCCCGTTATGAAACCAGCAAGCACTTTGGAAATACCGTGTACATGTTCACACCGCTGTATATCGCCAATTATTGTGAGAATTACTGTGTATATTGCGGTTTTAACTGCTATAACCATATTAAACGCATGAAACTTTCCATGGAACAGATTGAGAAAGAAATGAAAATCATCGCAGACAGCGGTATGGAAGAAATTCTGATCCTGACCGGGGAAAGTCGTTCACAAAGCGACGTCACCTATATCGGTGAAGCATGTAAACTGGCCAGAAAATACTTCCGTATGGTCGGTCTGGAAATTTATCCGGTCAACACAGATGAATACCGTTATCTTCATGAATGCGGAGCAGATTATGTCACTGTATTTCAGGAAACATACGATGCAGACAAGTATGAAACCCTGCATCTGCTTGGTCATAAGCGAGTGTGGCCCTATCGTTTCGATGCTCAGGAAAGAGCCCTTCGAGGCGGCATGCGCGGTGTGGCATTTTCCGCACTGCTGGGTCTTTCCGATTATCGAAAGGATGCTCTGGCAACGGCACTTCATGTGTATTATCTGCAGCGAAAATATCCGTATGCAGAAATGTCCCTTTCCTGTCCGCGACTCAGACCCATTGTTAATAATGATAAAATCAATCCTCTGGATGTGGGAGAAAAGCAGCTCTGCCAGATCATCTGTGCATACCGTATTTTCCTGCCCTTTGCGGGAATCACGGTTTCTTCCAGGGAAAGCGCCAGTTTCCGCAACGGCATCGTGAAGATAGCTGCAACAAAAGTATCTGCCGGTGTTTCGACGGGTATCGGAGATCATGAAAGCAAGTATACCGGAAAGGAGGCAGGGGACGAAGAAGGAGACGAGCAGTTCGAAATCTGTGATGACCGCAGCTTTGACAAAATGTATAAAGACATTGCGGAAGAAGGTCTCCAGCCTGTCCTCAATGATTATCTTTATGTCTGATATTCTGTGTATTACCAGTCGAAAACTCTGTAAAGGTGATTTTCTGGACCGCATACGGGAAATTGCAGCCTGCCATCCTGCAGCCATTGTGCTGCGGGAAAAGGATTTGCCGGAAGCAGAGTATAAAGAGCTGGCATCAAAGGTAATTTCCATATGCAGTGCATATCATACACCCTGCATATTACATAATTATTATAAAACTGCTGCAGAGCTTGGGGTGAAATCCGTCCATTTGCCTCTTGGAGTTCTGCGTGGAATGAGTGAAGAACAGAAAGCAGTATTTACAGAAATCGGCTCTTCCTGTCATTCCGTGGAAGACGCCCGGGAAGCAGTCCGCCTCGGCTGTACCTATATTATGGCAGGTCATATTTTTGATACAGATTGCAAAAAAGGGCTTCCCGGAAGAGGTCTGGAGTTTTTCCGGGAAGTCTGTGCATCGGTTTCCATCCCTGTTTATGGAATTGGCGGGATTGATGCTTCGAACGCAAAATCGGTGCTGGAAGCAGGAGCAAAAGGTATCTGTACTATGAGCGGTATGATGCAATGTGAAGATGTCTGTTCCGATTTCAGAAAACTGGAAGAGGCATTTGCCAATTAAATGATATCTATTTTTCTATGAGCAGAAGCACTATCGTCTGAAAAACAGTTCAGGCGATGGTGCTTTTCATATATGCTTTTCGCCAAGGATTTTTGACAGGGCTGCTCCATTTACAAGATTCATATAAATCTGTGTAATCAGCAGGGCAATAAAATAACATGTCATACCGTAATACGGAACAAGAAAAACTGTAATGGCCAGCCGGATCAGATAGGCACTGAACTGTGTCCGGAAGGTCTGGGCCGTCCGGCCCAGACCATGAAGAATACTGACAATAATGCCGTTGGAGTAAATAAACGGACAGAGCCAGGACAATGTTCTCAGATATTCTCCGGTCCGGGTGCCGGGAAAACAGATCTGACCTATTTGTATGCCGAAACAGAGAAAAAACACCCAGAATAGAAGACCGGTTAAAAATACGGCCAAAATGGAAAGTGCAGATGCTTTTCGGATATGGGTATAACGTTTTTCATTCCATGCCTGAGCAATATCCGGCAGCAGCAGCAGAGAATAAGAACCGGTTATTGCCGTGGGAAAATAAATGAAGTTCATTGCCATACCTGTTAAGGTACCGTATAAGGATAAAGCCAGACTTTCCGACAGACCGAAAAGAATCAATCGGCTGGGAATCATAACTGCTTCAATACTCTGAAGGAAACTAAGCGATAACCGGTTGGCTGCCAGAGGCCATATCAGGTGATATAGATTCCGCAGATATTCTGAATCTGCATGAAAAGATCGTGTTCTCCATTTGCAGGGAGAAATGTTTTTTTCCTTGCTCTGTCTGCAGAAAAACATGAAAGAAGAGAACAAAAAAGCTGCCAGTTCTCCTGCCGCCAATGCCAGACAGACGTGAATAACAGAAAAATCAACCTGGGACTGAACCAGAAAAAAAACAAACAGCATGCGGATCGTTTGTTCCAGTATGTTGGAAAATGCCGGAACCGAGGCATTCTGTATCCCGTAGTACCATCCGGATATACAACTGTGAACAGCACTCAATGGGATACAGATGGCAATATAGGGAAGCAATTGGGCACAGCGTTCATTGAGCAGAAAAAATACGGCAATCTGTGAGCGAAACAGCAGAATCAGGATTCCTTCTGCAATTGCGATGATAAGTGAGATCAGAAAAGCGGTGAGGAAATACATTCTGGCTTTTCCCGGTTTATTCAGAGCATGCTCTGCCGTGAATTTTGAGATGGCTGTCTGAAATGGACCGCCGCAAAGGGCCAGACAGATGGAAAAAACGGGAAAAACCAGCTGATAGATTCCCAACTCTTCCGGACCGATCAGATTTCCGAGCCAGACACGATAGACAAATCCCAGCAGGCGGGTTATGATGCCGGCAATGCACAGATAAAAAGTTCCTGTGATGATGGGAGATGATTTTAGTTTCATAAGCGTCTCCGAAAATCTGTTAACCTATCATATGAAAAAACAGAAAGAGATATGCTTCATGGATTGACATAAAAACCAGAGAATGATATAATCTTTCTCTGTGGATGGAGACGTATCGAAGTGGCCATAACGAGAACGACTCGAAATCGTTTTGTCCGTTTGCCCGGGCACGAGGGTTCGAATCCCTCCGTCTCCGTTTGACAGGCTGCAGAAATGCAGCCTTTTCGTTTTTCCGGAAAGATATATTTTCCCGGAAAGTATATGCTCCGCAAGCATGAATTTGAATTTCATAATCTCACCTGGCGTGGATTGAAACAATATATGAAAAAAGAAGGAGACGAAATGAGCAGAATCAGTACCGTGGAACGCAATACCAAAGAAACAAAAATATCACTGACACTGGATATCGATGGAAGCGGAAAAGCAGATATTCATACCGGGATCGGATTTTTTGACCATATGCTGGATGGATTTACCCGTCATGGATTATTTGATATGAAACTGCAGGTCGATGGGGATCTGGAAGTGGATTCCCATCATACCATTGAAGATACCGGAATTGTACTTGGAACCGCCATTAAGGAAGCAGTGGGAGATAAGAAAGGAATCAAACGTTACGGCTACTCTCTGCTTCCGATGGATGAGACACTGGTGATGTGTGCCATTGATCTTTCGGGAAGACCCTATCTTTGCTGGGATGCAGAGTTTACAGCTGATCGATGCGGCGATATGGATACGGAAATGGCAAAAGAATTTTTCTATGCCATTTCCTATGCCGGTGCAATGAATCTTCATATGAAAGTGATGTACGGCAGCAATAACCATCATATAATGGAAGCTATGTTCAAAGCATTTGCAAAAGCCTTGGATATGGCGACCATGTATGATGAACGGATTTCAGATGTCCTTTCAACGAAAGGCAGTCTGTAATGGAGATGGGCAGATGAATCATACAGGTGATAATTTATTATATGAAACAATTCTTCAGATGAATGGATGCAGTCCGGAAGAAGTGGGACAGTATCTGTCATTTGACAGTAAAAAACAGAAAATTCGGGAACTGCTGGATGAATGCGGAACGGCCAATCCGGAACTCAACAGGAGAATGGGGCTGCTCCGTCTGATCCTTGATCGAAAGCAGAAACTTCAGTTTTATCTGGTCGAGCAGGAGAATCATACCTGGGGACTTCCGGCCGGGTGTGATCTGAACAACCCGGATTCCTTTGAAACCCTTATGCTGTTTGATGAACTGGCAGGTGTTCTGGATGAAATTGCCATGCAGGCATTGCAGCAAAACAGCAGTGTGGAACTGGATGACAGCCTGAAAGCGCTTCTTGGCATGCTGAATGATGCACCCTATGAAAAGCTGGACCAGGTGCTGGATTGTCTTCTGATCCTGACCGAAAAGCAGGATGACAGCCTGTAAATAAAAGAAGCTCCTTTTTCGGGAAATATGGGATGGTTCGAATCACATGATACCCGAAAGGGAGCTTTTTTATGAGTGAAAACAAAAATGTTATCTGTTTAAAACCTGGAAAATATAGAACTTCAGATAGTAGGATTCATCGGAAGTCCAGAGAATCGGGTGATCCGGTGCCTGTGTATGGAATTCCACCTGACGAAGATATTTGTGGGCGCCGACTGCAGCTTCCCGGATGGTTTTGGCAAATAACTGCGGATCCATAAAATGGGAACAGGAGCAGGTGGCGAGGTAACCGCCATCTTTTACCAGTTTCATACCGCGGGCATTGATTTCCCGATAGCCTTTTACTGCATTTTTAATGGAATTGCGGGATTTGGTGAAGGCGGGAGGGTCCAGTATGACCACATCAAATTTTTCCCCTTTCTTTTCCAGAGCGGGAAGAAGTTCAAAGACATCCGCACACTGGAACTGAACGGTTTCGGAAAGACTGTTTAATTCCGCATTTTTTCTGGCCTGAAGCACACCGGTTTCCGATGCATCCACCCCTAAAACGGATGCTGCTCCGCCAAGACCGGCATTTAAAGCAAAGGATCCGGTATGGGTAAAGCAGTCCAGCACCTTTTTGCCCCTGCATAAGCGGGCCACAGCCTTCCTGTTGATTTTCTGATCCAGGAAAAATCCGGTTTTCTGCCCGTCTTTTACATCAACGTAATATTTGACACCGTTTTCCTCGATGATAACCTGGGTATCAAAGGGGTCTCCGATGAAACCCTTAAAACGCGGCATTCCTTCCTGCTCGCGGACTTTGGCATCGCTTCGCTCATAGACCCCGCGAATTGTAATGCCGTCATCTGAAAGAACCTGAATCAGCAGACGGATAATGGTTTCCTTTAACCGGTCAATACCAAGGGTCAGTGACTCCACAACCAGAATATCAGAAAACTTGTCAACGACAATACCGGGGAGGAAATCGGCTTCTCCGAATATAAGGCGGCAGCAGCCGGTATCAATGACTGCCTTTCGGTATTCCCAACATGCCTGCACGCGTTTTTTCAGAAACTCTTCATCGATGATTTCGTCCCTGCGTCTGGACATCAGGCGGATACGGATTTTGGAATGATCATTGATATAGCCCCATCCCATGAAATAGCCGTCAAAATCCTCGACAGCGATGATTTCACCATTTTCATAGGTGCCGGAAATATTGGAAATTTCATTGTCGAAGATCCAGAGACCGCCGGATTTAATGGTTCTGCCTTCGCCTTTTTTTAATGTAGCTACAGCTGTATTCATAAAAATATCCTTTCTATCTGTTTCATCTATCTGTTTCAGAATCGATTTGCAAATCCTGATATATGTATTGAGACAATACCATTAAAGAGGTATAAACTCCGGTTTTCTGTTTACAAATACGGTCTGATATTTCACACCGCAGTCTTTCAGGAAAGCACCAATGTCGGTAAATGCATAGCCGAGGTGTTCTGTCCGGTGACTGTCGGAACCCAGAGTGATCATTTCACCGCCCAGTTCCAGATATCGCCGGATGACATTGCCATGGGGATTGGGAAATCCGAGTCCGTATTTCAGACCGGCGGTGTTGCACTCCAGAGCAATTCCTTTGCTGATGATGGTACGGAGAATTTCATCAATGATTTCATCAAAACGGTGATCCGGATAACCGGCCGGTGTATCCGGACCATACCGTACCACATAATCCAGATGCCCCAGGGCATCGATACAATTATGAAGCTTTACGTTTTCCAGTGTGGTTTCGAAATACTCCAGATATGCATCCGCACTGGACCGTCCTTCGTAAAATTCAGGATAATAGGGATCGGTCATACGTACCAGATGGACGGATCCGATCACATAGTCAAAGGGCCATGCTGCCGTATATGTTTCCAAACGGTTCTTTAATGTTGTCATGAGTCCCAGTTCCACACCGAAACGCAGGTCAATACGATCTTTATATTCTTCTTTGTACTGTTCCAGTTTCTTCATATAAGAAGCAGTATCGAACTGAAAAGACATGCCATAAGTATCTTCAGGAAAATCAAAATCCTGATGATCGGTTATATAAAGTGCTTTCATTCCAAGTGCGATAGCACGTTCGATCTGATCCCGGACCGGTGTGTCGGAATCGCTGGAAAAAGCGGTATGTACATGACTGTCTGTATACATAATACCTCCTGAAAAGAGAAAATTGCAGTAATGACTGCGTTCCTATCATAATCGAAAATGGAAGAAATGTACAGAGATATGTGAGAAGTGATGGATAAAAATAAAAAAACAGGGCATACTGTTTGAGAAAAAACGTATCAATTTATAAGAAAATTCTATGCAAAAGCAGAAAAAATCCATAAAAAAGAATCTGCTTTATGCATAATGCAGTCAAAATGAATAATAGAAAAGCTGTTTTTGATGAAAAAAATCAATAAGAAATACTAATGAGCTGTATTAGCTATTATTATTTGAAACAAAGTGATAAAAAAAATTGAAAATAATACAATATTTTCGACTTGCATAATTGTGCTTATTTATGTACAATATGCATAGTGTTTGAGGATTTCTCAGGCAGGATTAAAAGATTGGTAAAACTTTTACAAATTATTCTAGGAGGAATAAAAAATGGCAGTTAAAGTTGCAATTAATGGTTTTGGTCGTATCGGCCGT
>JBJELP010000240.1:0-29985 GCA_051879215.1 Lachnospiraceae bacterium | reverse complement strand
TCTTCGGATGAAATGCTCAAAGTTGCGTTGGATACACAAGTGTGCTACACTTATGGCATTATTTCACCAAAGTGAGGACTTCTCATGACTGACACATATCAAATTCTTGTCGTCGATGACGATTTTTCCATCGTCGACATCATTGAAACCGCTTTGAAACAGGCGGGTTACCAGGTGCTGACCGCACATGATGGTGAAGCTGCCTGTCATATCGTGAACACCAGACACCCGCATCTGATTATTATGGATGTGATGATGCCCCAGTGTAATGGTATCATTGCAACCATGCGAATCCGTCAGAATAACAATATTCCTATCCTTATGCTGTCTGCCAAGGCAGAGGGTTCGGATCGGGTACTTGGATTGGAAGCCGGTGCTGATGATTACCTGGTTAAACCGTTCTACCAGCAGGAACTATTGGCCAGAGTAAAGGCACTGCTTCGCCGTTATGATGCCTTAGGCTCTATCCGTGAAACCAGATCCGAGGATCAAATCCAGGTAGGGAACATCATTTTGAACACCTCTTCAAAGCAACTGATCGTCCGTGGAGATGCGGTTCGCCTTACCGCAACAGAGTTCAAGATTCTGCAAGTGCTGATGTCCAATCCGGGGCGGGTGTATTCAGCAGAGGAAATCTATGAGCGGGTATGGAAGAGTGAGGCTTATGCCGTGGAGAACACGGTTATGGTTCATATCAGCCGTATCCGTGAAAAACTGGAACTGAATCCGAAGAAACCGGAGTATTTGAAAGTAGTCTGGGGGATTGGTTATGTCTTTGAAGCGCCGTAATATCATTGCCTCGATCCTGCTGCTTCTTGCAGCCGTTTGCTGGACATTCGGACGCCAGATGTTTGAAAATCATGCAGAAGGCAATATTTCTGCATCGATTGCAGCGGCAGAATACAGGGAAAGTACCGAAGCAGCTTCTCTTTACAGCACCGAGATTGCTGAAATGGAGTACCTGGAAGATACAACAGCTGATCCAAATGATCCCATAGTCAGTCCTGATTTTTCCGTTCCGGAAAAAAATGTACCCGAAACAGACTACCGTGTAAAAAGACTGTCAGGAATCATCCTCTTTTTTGTTGCTCTGGCTTCTTCCTGCATCGCATTTTTTGTCTTTTTTCAAAAGAATCCTGTTTTCGGTCCGGATGGTATCAGCTTGCTTTTTGCATTGTATGCTTCCGCCTGTTACATATTTCAAAGTATGGAATACACGATATGGATTTCTTCCACCGTTCCCCTGACTATTTTATACAGGATTGTATGTACTTTTTTCATATTAACAGGTGTCCGTGAATTACTTGGATGGATTCGATCCCGATTTTCCCTCTCCTGGTGTCTGGTTCACAGAACTGCCAGCCGAATCACTGCTCCGCAAATTTCACTGATGATATTGGTCGGATGGATTCTCTTCTCATTAGCCGGAGTTACCTGCTGCCTGGCTGCAGATCGTAGTTATCCGTCCATTCTATTTTGTATCTGGGGATATTTGATAACAGCTATCTGGGGATTTCTTTGCCTTTGGAAGTACGGAACCGATCTCAATCATTTTAAAAAACAACTTGACAACTATCAGCAGGGTAAGCCGATCATCGTAGGTGATGGTGCCTTTTCACAAACAGAAGCACAGCTTCTGGATGTGCAGGCCCAACATGAGGAAGCAATCCATACCGCTGTTACCAGTGAGCGGTTCAAGGTGGAACTGATCTCCAATGTTTCTCATGATTTACGTACGCCTTTAACTTCTATCCTTGGTTACAGTGAACTTCTTCAAAAGGAAACCTTATCACCGGAGGGACAGGAGCAGCTTCTCCGCCTGCATCAGAAGGCAGGTTATATGAATGACCTTGTGGAATCTCTGTTTGAGCTGACCAAGGTGTCCAGCGGTGTTGTGGAAAGCAAAAAAGAGGAAATTGATCTGGTTCGTCTGCTGGAGCAAACCATTGGCCTGTTCGATGATCAGCTGGTAAGTGCCGGCTTAACTGTACGGAGAAACTATGCTGCTGACTCCATCCCGATTATCACTGATGGATCAAGAATGCATCAGGTGTTTGCAAATCTGCTGGGTAATGCAATCAAATATGCTCTGGAAGGCACCCGGATTTATCTGGATGTAAGGGAAAAAGAAGACTGTTTCCTTATTCGGGTAATGAATACTGCTTCCTATGAAATGGATTTCGAACCGGATGAAATCATGCAGCGTTTCGCCCGCGGCGATAAAGCACGAACAACAAAGGGAAGTGGTCTGGGACTTGCGATAGCCCGGACTTATACAGAGTCTGTTGGCGGCACCTTCCGAATCGCAGTAGACGGCGATCAATTCAGTGCCATCACAGAACTTCCTAAAACTGAAAGAAACTTTTAAGAATTATACCAATCTTATGAAAGACACCTCCTGTACCATATCGGTACAGGAGGTACTTTTTTATGTCTAAGAAAATTCATAAAGTCTGTATAAGTGATATCACACGCCGCATTATCCTTTCATGGCTTCTGGCTGTTGTGATAGAGTATTTCATCCTTCCAGGTGAATTGCGTGATCTGGCAGAGCTGCGAGGGCTGGCACAAATGTCCCTTGTTCGAGTAATCGGAATCAGTTTCTGTATGGCTGTCCTTCTGACCGGATTATCCTGCTTTGTAAAGATAAGAACATCAGAGCGATGGAGTATCATTGCCGCATTTTCAGTTCTTGCAATTTCAACATGGCAGGCATCGGATTCCCGGATATTTCTTGTGGCATGTATGTTGATTTTAACTATCCTTGTTATTTTTGGCATCTATGGATGGAACGGAAACCCGGAACCTGCTGTCGAACCGAAGAATTGTCACAATATCTGCATTATAATAACCATAGGTTTATCGGCTGCTTTCTTTCTGTTTGTCAGTGCATGGACCGTGGGCCGGGTGTATAGCTTCAGCTCACCGACCTATGACTTCGGCATCTTCTCTCAGATGTTTTACTATATGAAAGAGTCCGGTCTGCCCATTACCACTGTGGAACGAGATGGCTTGTTATCACATTTTGCGGTCCATGTTTCCCCCATTTACTACCTGATGCTTCCCTTCTACCTGATGCTTCCCACACCAGCCACCTTGCAGGTGCTGCAGGCTGCAGTAATCACTTCAGCGATAATCCCCCTTTGGAAAATTGGAAAGCACCACGGTCTGACCGGCGCACAAAGAATGCTGATCTGTGCATTACTGCTTCTGTACCCGGCATACTCCGGCGGCACAGGCTATGACATTCATGAAAACTGCTTCCTCACTCCTTTGATTCTCTGGCTGTTCTACGGCATCGATAGAAAAAATACAGCGATTATCGCTGCTGCCGCCATGCTTACACTGATGGTCAAAGAGGACGCCGCCGTATATGTGGCTGTGATTGCCCTGTGGCTGATCGTCAAAACGATTCTTCGATTCAGGAAAACGGATGTCCGAAATCTCATGATCGGCCTTACCTTGCTTGCACTTTCTCTCGGCTGGTTCTTCCTTGTCACCAGTTATCTGTCCACAAACGGTGACGGTGTTATGACCTACCGATACCAGAACTTCATGTACGATGGATCCTCCTCGTTGATTACAGTAATCAAATCGGTGATTCTTAACCCCATGAAAGCGGTCTACGAGTGTGCAGATACGGAGAAATTACATTTTATTGCCATGACTCAGCTGCCGCTGCTGGGACTTCCTCTGATGACAAGACGATATGAGCGGTACCTTCTTCTGATTCCCTATATCCTGGTGAACCTCATGTCCGATTATACGTATCAGCATGATATTTTCTTTCAGTATACCTTCGGATCAACCGCTTTCCTCGTGTATCTGACCGTGGTAAATCTGGAGGACCTGAAAATCAGCCGGCAGCGCACCTTCGCTTTGATTGCTGCTGCCGCTGCAGGTGCAGTATGTTTTGCCATCGCAGTTGTTCCCAATGCAATTCCGTATCCAATGCAGGCAATTCAGAATTATGAGTATCATCAGAATATCCGTGATACCCTGGATAGGATCCCGGATGGTGCATCGGTTACAGCAACCACATTTTACACCACCCATCTTTCCCAGCGTGAAATTCTATATGATGTCCGCTACTGTTCCCGGGAACATCTTCTGGAAACGGATTATGTTGTTCTGAAGCTGTCCTCCAACAGTGATTGCAAGAAATATGCAGCAGACGGCAAGAACAACGGATTTGATAATCTGGTGAAACTGTTGAAGGAAAACGGGTACACAGAATATGAATCCCTTGATCATGTTCTGGTGATCTATCATAAAGAATAATACTCAACCATAAATAGTTTCATACCGTAACGGCGTCACTATGCTTTTGTAATAAGCAAAATGGAAATGACGGCAAGGATACTTATTTTATCAGTTGACGCAAAGACCGCCAAGTCTCGAATGAGATCTGACGGTCTTTAGCTTTTTTTGGAATTTAATCATCCTTTTTTTCAGGGCTGTATTCCAATATATCACCCGGCTGACATTGCAGGACATCGCATATTGCAGCCAATGTAGAAAATCTGATGGCACTGATATGCCCGTTCTTCATCTTGGAAAGATTTACATTTGCAACGCCTACTTTTTCTGATAATTCGTTCAGACTCATTTTTCTGTCCGCCATTACACGGTCAAGTCTTAAAACAATATGTCCCATTTGTCCGCCTCCCTTATAATGTTTCGTCCGATTCTTTTTGGAGCTGAACACCATATTTAAATACTGTTACCAAACACATTGTCACAGCGAAAGCAATTAGAACACCCCACTGTATACTGATTCCGGTGTTTCTTCCGGCAGACAGGAAAGATGTTGAAAGTGTTTCGCCAATGGTGGCAAACAGTGCAACAGGAAGAAGAGAAAAACCAAATCCTTTCATCTTTTTCACAAGTTCCTCGCAGAATGGAGATTCACACTTTGCAAGCACGGCAAAAAGTCTTTTCAACATGAATAAAGCTGCGACTACAGAAACAACAAACAAGGTAAGGAATATAAGGACTGACACCAAATCTGTAGAACGATACTCGGCAGGCGATGACTTGGCTTCCATTACCTTTGTATTTCCATCAGAATACATTTTTGCGGAAGAATATGACTGATTGAAAAATGACAGTTCTGTTTCAAATTCCTGATTTTCGGGTGGAGTGATTATATCACCCTCATCGCTTAACATTTCCTCGGGACTTGTGTCTCCCGCATAAGAAAAACTGTCTGCAAGAATGTACCAAAGAAAATCGAAATTCTTTTCGTTAATCCTGAATTCGGCATTATTGGTAACACGAACAGTTAATGCGTCCTTTGGAAGTGCAGCCACAAATATTGTAGCTGCCAGGCTCACAGCGGTCGCTAAAATCGCTATAACCATTAATACCGTCATTACAATCTTGCCCACTTTACCGAACTTGTGGAAATTAGATAGAGTTTTTGAATCCATAAAAATACCTCCATACGTAAAACATAAATTATTTAACGTTTATCGTTATATTCTTAATTTAGCTCGTTATAGTTACTTTGTCAATAGGTTTTTAACGTTTTTCGTTAATTATTTCATGTTATCATAAATTTCAGTTCATTTTCGACCCAATAGGATATTATGAGTTACCCGACAAATGAGCCTCACGTCGATTTTTTCAAAGAATTCAGCAGAACATAGCTTTTTTGAAAAACAGCAGGAATTATTGTTTTTGAATCTGGAAGTTGGATAAATCAAGTGAATTTGCTTCTCATTTATCCAGCTTCCAGGTGAATTGCTTGATCTGAAGTCTGAATTGGTCAAAACAGTTGAATAGAATGCCATAATATCCAAAAAAAAGAAAAATCAGGGATAAATGAGTAAGAAAAACGATCCTGAAGGACAAAAATTGGCTAAAAGACTCTGAAACAAATCCAATATAGCCAAAATCGTATCTATTCTATATTGCTAGATAAATGGTTTGGTCAAAACAGCTGGAAGAAGTATAAAAAAATCCAATCTGAATTTGAATCCCTTGATCATGTTCTGGTGATCTATCATAAAGAATAACAGGAACATAAGCTTCTCATAAAAGACCATTTGACTTCATTTCAACATTATAATTCGAGAAATTGCTTCGAGAAATTTCATTGAAAAGATAGAAAAAGAGGATACCGTACGGAGAGTGTCATATACCTACTGACATTGCTCCTGTACGGTATCCTCTTTTCTTTATCTATACAATTCTGTCTTCAGTTTCCTATCAGCATCCGTCTTCACCGCAGCCGAAGAATCCTCCGCTGCTTTGTTCAGCCTGCCGTTCCATCAGCTTTTTCATAACTTCTTCCGGCATATAGGATTCCAGTTCAATTTTCTTTCCATCCACATAAATGGTGGGAACGGAAGTTACACCCAGTATATTTCTGGAATACTCTCTTGCTTCCTTCTGTTTTTCAGTATAAGTCCCCTGTTCCAGGGCGCTGCGAAATGCTTTCGGATCCAGTCCAACCTTTTCAGCAATGGCAGTCAGCACATCCGGTTCTCCAATGTCCTGTTCCTCAATGAAATATGCAGCATATACGGCATCCGCATATACATCACCTTTCCCCTGTGCTTCTGCAAAATGCCATCCCTCGAAAGCAAGGCGGCTGTAAGGACGGGGAATCACGTGGGGAGGAAATCTGGAATCCAGTCCAAGAACTTTTGAAGGTTCCTCCAGTACTTTATAATGTTCCCGACGAACCGGGTCGCTGTAGGTATCCACCCGCTCCTTCGGCTCTACGGTCAGTTCAAAGGGAATTGTTTTTATTTCCACATCCAGATCAAAATCCCTTGCAACCTTTTTGATGGCTTCTTTTGCCACAATACAATAGGGGCATACAAAATCTGTAACAAATTCAATTTTCATCTGATATACCTCTTTTCTGTTCCAGTACCCTATCATCATATCACAGTTTTTACATATAGAAAAGAAAAAAGCGGGACTATCGCATTTGATGGTTTCAGGTTCTGTACCCGTGGTGGATATACTGACTGGCTTGAAGTGCGAAAAACGGGACTGCAATGGTATCCGACTTCATCACGTAATCGGTGCAGGATTGAATACACAGAGGTCATTCTCCAGACCATATTCTTCAGTATAGGGTTTCTTTCTTCCGCTTGCCACGTCCAGGATATAGTGGAACAGTTCCTCTCCCTGTTCTGCAATGGTACGGTCACCCACTGCTGCGGGACCTGCATTGAAGTCGATGACATCAAACCACTGTTCTTTCATTTCGTTTCTGGAACAGAGTTTGATAACTGGTGCAGCTGCCAGTCCGTAAGGGGTACCGCGTCCTGTCATGAATACCTGCAGACCCATGCCGGATGCCAGCTGAGAGGGACCGCAGACCAGATCGGATGCAGGTGTTGCTGCAAAAATTTCACCGTGTTTTGTGGGCTTTTCACCAGGAGAAAGGACTTCCACAATGGGTGAAGATCCGGACTTGGCGATGGAACCCATGGATTTTTCAATGATATTGGAAAGACCTCCTTTTTTATTGCCGGGGGTTGTGTTGGCACCACGGTCAACACCGCCCATCTTCAGGTAATTGTCATACCATTTCATCTCTTCCACCAGACGTTTTCCCACTTCTTCGTTGATACATCTCTGAGCAATAAACTGCACGCCGTCACGTACTTCCGTTACCTCAGAAAACATAACCGTACCGCCGCCGCTGACAATCAGATCGGCTGCATAGCCTGCTGTGGGGTTGGCTGTAATACCGGAGAATGCATCGGAACCACCGCACTGCATACCCACCAGCAGGTCGGACAGAGGAAGGGTCTCTCTTTTTCTTTCATTTAAAATCTTCAGTTTCTTTTCTGCCATTTCGATGATGGCATTAGTCATGGCTTCATATCCCTTGTAATTCTGAAGAACTACCACATTTTCTTCATTATTTAATTCCGGATACCATTCACAGAAACGGTCTACTGTAAACTTCTCACATCCCAGACCCACCAGCATGAAAACACCGCCAAAATTTGGATGGGTGGCAATGTTGCGGATAATTCTCTGGGGAACTTTTGCTTCCGGTGCATCGATTGCAACACCACAGCCATAGGGATGATTCACCGCAATTACATTGTCCACATTGGGGTACTTCGGCAGAATCTCATTTTTAATCCGGCGCACAGCCACATTCACAACACCGGCTACACACTGTACGGTGGTGTTGATGGCCAGAATATTTCTGGTACCGGCAGGACCGCCATTGGGATTGCGGTAACCTTCCCATGTGGTTACCGGAGGTTTGGGCAGATCCGTAACAATATTGGTTGCAAATTCCATTTCGTCCAGGTTCGGTGCAGGAGCCATTACCAGATTGGTTTCATTGATCCATCCGCCTTTGGGAATATCGATGCTGGTTGTGCCAAGCACAACCCCGTAACGGATGACTTCCGTTCCTTTGGGGCAATCACACAGAGCGATTTTATGAGCCTGTGGAATGTCTGTTACCGTAACAACGCCGGGCATAACCTCTGTACCCTTTGCGATGTCATTGATGGCAATCGCTACATTATCTTTTTCCGTAATCTGAATGCATAATCTCTTTGCCATATCGTTCCTCCTTCAATGATTTGGGGAAAATTGAATCGTTTTGATTGTTCCGAACAGAATAATCTGTTGATATTTACATTATACGACATTATAATAAATAAGTATAATTAATTAAAATAATTTATATATTAAAATATCTAATATTTCTGTTTTCAGAGCCAGTTTCATAAACACGGTGTTTTTCTTCGGTACAGCATATCTGCCAAATAAATTTACAAAAGTACTTATGAATGCAATCATCCACCGTACTTTTATGTAAATCTTCCTGACTCTGAACAGGAAAAAATGGAAATCAGAAAGAAAAGGGGAGGAAAACAGATGGATACCAGACAGATTGAATATATATTGAAAATTGCTGAAGAAAGAAGCGTAACCAGGGCCGCAGAACAGATGTTCATCACACAGTCTGCTCTCTCCCAACAGGTACAGAAACTGGAAAAGGAGCTGGGTACCAGCCTTTTTTTCCGGACAAAAGCAGACTGGACACCGACACCGGAAGGAGAAATATATCTGGAAAATGCAAGAAAAATATTGCGGATCAAACAGGATACTTATTCCATGATCGCAGACCGGGTCAATTCCCGGAAAAGCTATCTTTCCATCGGAATCACACCCGGCAGGGGACCTGCCATGTTTACCCATATTTATCCGATTTTTCATAAAAAATTCCCGAAGGTCATTCTGGAACCCCGGGAGCTCAGTGTAAAAAAACAACAGCAGGAAATCAGAAAGGGAACTCTGGATCTGGGATTTATCACACTTCTGGAATCCCAGAAAACAAATGATCACTATATTGATTTGCTGGATGAGGAACTGTTTCTTGTGGTACCGGAAAAACTGGCTTTATCTCTGATGCCTGAAACGGAAACCGCTTCCGTAAGCACCTATATGGGGGTTCCCCGCGAAATCAATCCCGCTCTCCTGGAAGAATATCCATTTATTCTCATGTATAAAGAATCAACCCAGCGTCTGATTACCGATGAGATATTCAGAAACGCCGGGTTTACTCCGAAAATCCTTTTTGAAACTTCCAGCAACCAGACCATTCTTTCCATGATTCAGGCAGAGCTGTGTGTGGGAATTGTTCCATGGTACTACATAAAAAACTGCAGTCAGAAACTCTTTTACTTTTCTTTGCCGGGCCATCCCTCCTGGAAGATCTGTGCTTCCTGTCAGAAGGATGCCTACCTGAGCAAGGCAGCCAGAGAATATATCCGGCTGGTAAAATCTTACTATGATTTACAGAATGCTTCCGAGGACACCGTATGATACAATATCCATAATCACAGTTGCCAGCAGCAGTCCCAGCAGAATCGCAGCCGAGGCTTTCTTTATATCAATTTCCAGCAACGATGCAATCAATGCTCCGGTCCATGCACCGGTTCCGGGGAGAGGGATTCCAACAAACAAAAGCAGGAAAATAAACTCTCCCTTTTCCACACCGGAAGATTTTCTGGCTGCACGCTGTTCCAGTTTTTCAACAAGACCGCTGAGAATTCCGTACTTTTTCATAAATGCAAATATCTTCTTTATAAAGAGTAAAATAAATGGTATGGGAATCACATTTCCCAGAATACAGATGATATTTGCTTTCAGAAGAGTAATTTTTAAAAGGGATCCGCACAACAGCCCTCCTCTCAGCTCAATCAGCGGAAGCATAGAGACAAAAAAGATAAACACTTCTCTGGGAATCAGCTGCCCCAGTGAATTCTGATACCAGATTACCAAACTTTCCATAAATTACATTTCCTTTTTTAAACCATTTTGTGTCCGTTCAGCAGATTGCATCCATTTCATTATTATGATCTGCCAAATCGTTTCATACTATTAAAGAGACAAATAAGCCGCTTCTGAACGATTATACATATTGTCTTCCATCCAGTCAAGTGAAGTCTCTACTTGTAAAAGCAGAAAATACGTTTTCCAAAAAAGAAAAACAGACTGAAGAAACTTCAGTCTGTCTGCGTATCCGTATATGATTCCGTCATGATCTGATGAATCAGATCCGATTCTTTCTTTTCTCTCCGTTCTTTTCTATTGCTTTCCTGACTCTGCCATCCAGTTCTTCCGGTATCTCTATCTCATCATATTGTTTCTTAGCTTCTTTCCAGAAAGTCAGAGTATCCTCTGACGTATGCCCTCGCTTTCGACCTTTCCTGACGCCGGAAACAGAACAGCTGTCACTTACTCGATCACTCAAGCCATGAATCCTCCTTTAAACGTCTGCAGCGACAGAATCCCCCCCTGAAATATTGAAGGCTCGCTCGCGAGTCCCGGCGCGGGATTCGGGTCAGCTTTCGCTGACATGATACATCACTGAAAACATCCCATATTCTTCTTGCTTTATGCTCTGCACTACGGCGCACATGCAGTTATTTTATTATACTATTGATTCAGAACTTTAACAATAGGCATATTTTACATATATTTTCTCTATGTTGCCGAACTGTAACCCGAACATATCCCTGATGCAAATGACAGTTTTAAATTTCTGTTATCGATAAATGAAATCGATGGCTTTTTCCTTTTATATCATGTTATACTATTTATCAAAGTCCAATATCCATGTGTACGTGCATGCAGGTATTCGCTGTCACATATAAAAAAATACATAAAAAAAGGAGTATTATTGAATGAATAAACACGATTGGAAATCCGTCTGGCAAAACAGTCTTTCCGGATCCATTTCCCTGATTCTGGCCATTGCCGTATACTTTACATTTTCCCATATTTCCCAGATCGGTACTGCTTTTCAGAATATCCGGTCCATCCTGGCACCGTTTCTCATCGGCGGTGTCATGGCGTATCTGCTGAAAAATCCATGCAATTTTCTGGAAGAACAGCTGGATCACATGATGAAAAACAAAAAGAGGGTCCGTATCCTTTCTGTTTTCTTTACGTTGCTTCTGGCTTTTCTGATTCTATATCTGCTGCTGAGCATGATTCTTCCGGAGATTATAGACAGCATTGCCACCCTGATCAATATCATGCCCGCCAGCATCGAACGGTTTACTGTCTGGATCTCCAATATACTTTCCGACAATGAGGTTCTGAAAACCTATGTAAATACGACAGTAAACGATCTCAGCGTTCGTCTGCAGACCTGGATGAGTAAAGATCTGCTTCCCACCCTGATGGGATTCATGGGCAACGCGGCTTCCAATGCCGCCTCCACAGTGGGTTCCATTGTCACCGTAGTAAAAAATATCGTAATCGGCATCATTGTCTGTATTTATCTTCTTCTGGACAGAAAACGTATGGCAAAACAGGCCAAAGCTGTATTATATGCCGTTCTGAAGCCGGAACCGGCAGAAAAGCTGCTGAAAGAAGCCGTTTTTGTGGACAATACTTTCGGTGGGTTCTTCACCGGGAAAATTCTGGACAGTGCGATTGTGGGACTGATCTGCTATTTCTTCTGCCTGATGATGTCACTGTTTTCCACATTTCCAAATGTGATTCTGATCAGTGTGGTCATTGGAGTGACCAACATCATTCCCTATTTCGGTCCGTTTATCGGTGCCATTCCTGCCGCACTGCTGATCCTGATCAACAGCCCGAAGAACTGTCTGATTTTCCTGCTTTTTATTATCATTCTGCAGCAGGTTGACGGCAACATTATCGGTCCCAAAATACTGTCCAACAGCATCGGTCTGTCCGGTTTCTGGGTTCTGTTTTCCATCACCCTGTTCGGCGGTATTTTCGGATTCATCGGCATCCTGATCGGTGTCCCGATTTTTGCAGTATTTTATAATCTGGTAAAACGGCTTGTGATCTGCAGTCTGAAGAAAAACGGCAATCCGGATTTTCTGGAGGACCAGGAGCAATAAGTACTAAACATAATAAGAAATTAGTGATATAATAGTTAAGATTATCTGTTCCGACTGAAATAGTATCAGATCGGAAAATACTATAAAACAGAAAAAGAGAGTGTAATTATGTCAAGATTATTTTTGTACGAAGAAGAAGCCAGAGAAAAGTTTCTTTTCGGTATCAATCAGTTTTCTGATGCCATTAAGGCTACACTTGGTCCGAAGGGCCGCAATGTACTGATCCCTTCCGCCGGCGGAAGCGGAAAGGATATCATTACCAACGATGGTGCAACCATCGCCGGTTCCATTGATTTTTCCGACCGTTTTGAAAACATGGGGGTTCAGCTGGTGAAAACCGCTTCTGCCAGAGTCAATGCTCAGGGCGGTGACGGCACTACAACCTGTACGGTTTTATCCCAGTTTATGCTGCAGAAGGGGATTCAGAACCTGGCAGCCGGTGCCAATCCCATTGAAATGCGAAAAGGGATGAAAGGGGCTGTACAGCTTTGTACAGCAGAACTGAAGAAAGCTGCAAAACCGGTAAAAAGCCATGGAGAAATTGCACAGGTCGCTTCTATTTCCGCCCAGGATAACCAGATCGGTGAAATGGTGGCCCAGGCATTTGATCAGCTTGGCCCCAACGGCATCATATCCGTTGAAGAATCCATGGATATGGAAACCACCATGACCGTTAAAACGGGAATGCAGTTTGATAACGGATTTATCAATGCCAATTTCCTTTCAAACCCTGCCAGCCAGAAGGAAGAACTGGTAAACCCCTATATTCTGGTTACCGATAAGGTTCTTTCCAACGCACGGGATCTGCTTCCTCTGCTGGAGAATATCCGCGCAGCCGGCAGACCTCTGCTGATCATCGCAGAAAATATTGAAGGGGATGTGCTTCCCTTCCTGGTCATCAATAAGCAGAAAAAAATCCTGAATACCATTGCTGTAAAGGCACCTACCTTCGGTGATGACCATCAGGCAGTTCTGGAAGATATTGCCACCGTAACCGGTGCAAAGGTCATCTCCGACGTATACGGTTACCAGACCCTTCGGGAAGTTACCATCGATATGCTGGGGTCTGCTGCTTCTGTAAAAGTGGAAAAAGAAAGCACAATGATTACGGAAGGCGGCGGTGACAAAGAAGAAATCCGTATCCGCACTGAAAATCTCCGTACGCTGATTCAGATGGCGGAAGAAGATACCGATAAGATGAAACTGGGCATGCGTCTTTCCAGAATGGCCAATGGTGCCGCTGTCATCCGTGCCGGCGGTGTCACAGAGACAGAAATGAAGGAACGCAGACTGCGTGTGGACGATGCCTGCTCAGCAGCCCGTGCAGCCATGAAGGATGGAATCGTTCCCGGAGGCGGAACTGCATATCTTACAATCTATCCTGCAATTGAAAAATATGTAAACAGCCTGACCGGTGATCAGAAAACAGGCGCTGCCATCGTATTGGAAGCTTTGAAACTTCCCGCAGCCCAGATTGCAGCCAATGCGGGAATGGACGGAACTGTGGTGGTAAACAAGATCATGGAAAGTCCGGAAGGATTCGGATATGATGCGGAAAATGATGTGTACTGCGATATGATCGAAAACGGTATCATGGATCCTGCCAGAATTTCCATTCTGGCACTCCGGGCTGCTGTATCTGTTGCAGCAACTGTTCTCACTACAGAAGCAGCCGTGGCTTATACCGTACTGCCTTTTGAGGAAGTGGATTATTAATGCGGAAACATCCGTTTAATTGAAAAAGCTGCTGCACTACCGATACCTTTTTCGTCCAGTTTCCGTTTCAGCCCATAAATCTCCTTCCGGTACCCGCTCTCGCTCAGGTCCAAACGCAGCGGATTCTAAGCGCTCGAACTTCCTGCGGGGAAGCCCGATTGCTAAGAACCGGCGTTTGAAATGGTACCTTTCAGGAGATTTATGGACTTTCACTGGGATAGAAAGGGCTGAGGTAGTTACAGCAGCTCATCAAATAATCGAAGGAATTTCTGCCAAAAGGTCAGTTCTTCTATTTCCTCTGTTGTTTCATTCTCAGTTTCCTTTATTTCAATACTTTCTGTCTGAATGACAAACTGGACTGATTTAATATTAGTATTCTGTTCTGATACAAAGGATACGGTTTCTGCATTTTCTCCGGTGAGTGAAGATGTAATGGATTTGATTTCATCGCTTACCTGTGTATCCATTCCATCGGTTTCTGAAACAAATTGTTCCGTTCCGTCTTTTAACTCATCCGTACCGTTTTTTAAGGTACCAATGGCAATGTGAAGATCTCCCACAGCATTTTTCAAAGTATCTGTGTTACTGTAAAGGGTTGACAGACCGCCTGCAAGTGCAGAAGCGCCTTTAGACGCAGAACTTACCCCATTGGTGTAATCCACAAGACCATTATAAAATGCCCCGTAGCTGTCAAGCTGTCCTTTCAAAGCAGATATTTCTGCTGCTGCGGTACTTACTGCTTTTACGGCTTCATTGATCCGGCTGGTAATCTCATCACCTGCCATTAATTGCTCAATATATGCATTTCGAATTTCTGCTTTTTGTTCATCTGTCAGGGACGCAATTGCTCCCTGTAAGATCTGTTCTTTCTGTTCATCTGTCAGTTTTGAAACAGCCTCCGAAATAATTTGTTCTTTCTGCTCTTCGGTCATAGCGGACACTGCATTCGCAACCAACGCTTTTCCTTCCGGCGTTTCCAGATAGGCACGTGCCTGTTCTTCTGTGAAATTGCCGCTTTCCACAAGCTGCTGCACAACTGCTTCGGAAGCCACCTGTTCATACAGGTCATCTGCCTGTGACTGAATATAGGCCAGATAGATTGTATCTGCCTGCGAGCGAATGTAACCTTCATATAACGTATCTGCCTGTGCTTCTACCTGTGCTGTTACTTCTGACAAGGCTGCAGCGTACGCTTTATTATATACTTCATCAGCATCCATCTGAGCCAGTACTCCTAAAAGAACTTCTGAATAAGAAGACGGAGTAAGTGTAACTGTTTCAAGACCATTCTCCGAGAGCTGTGTGTTTAATTGTGTCTGTGCAGCACTGCACAAAGCTTCATAGGCAGACCACGCTGCCCCTGTAAGATCTTTGTTTTTTGATGTCAACGCACCTAATCCGTTTTTCAGTTCAGCAGCACCTTCGTAAAGAGAACCCACACCCTTGTGCATATCACCTGTTGCTGCATTTATTTTTCCCGCTGCATTGTAAAGATCAGATGCTCCTCCGTTCAGTTTTCCGGCTCCCTGGTCCAGATCATTGACAGCTCCAATCACTTCATCAATTTTTTCCTGCAGTGATGCATCATCGATATCAATTTCCATATTCATACGGATACCGTTGATTGCTATACCATTCATTTCAAAATCTTGGACAGCTGCAGATACTGTAATATCTTTCTCATTTTTTGGAAGAATCGTATAGGTAATCTGTTTGCTGCTTCCCACATTCGCCACAGTCGCTCCATCTGCTGCTATATTCGCTGTACAATTCGTATCGAATGTAAAGGCTGCCTGCAGGGCATACCCTTCAAAAAATGAACTGTCACAATCCGGATTTTGCCGAATCGACATCTTGATGTCCAGATTCCCACTCATACCTGCAATTTCGTCAGCAGAATATTCTTTGCCGTTCATAAAATATTGAATTGTAATCACCCAGGGCATATCCTTTTCCCTGAGTTTTCCTTCACAATATAGTTTTCCCGCACCTGCATCAATCGTAACCATATTATTTTCATAAGCAACCTCATCCGTGGTCGTCATATTACGCAGACTTTCATAGTTACCATAATCAATTATTTTTCCGCTTTCCTCCAGATCAAATATATTTACCACATTGATTTCCTCTACGGACCCGTCAGCGTTCAGATTAATATAGACAACTTCCTCCTTCGGCGTATTTTCCTGTGCAGCAAAAACAGACACCGGAATTATTGTGATACCAAGTAAAACAGCTAAAAAAGCGGCTGTTATCTGCTTCGTTATTTTTTTCATTTCATTACCTCCTGTATTTTCTATTTTCGATATTTCGACGTTACAACGATCCTGTCAAACAGGAACAGAAGTCCCGGTAATACAAGCAAAACGATTGCAAGTGAGAAAATCGCACCTCTGCCAATGAAAATACCCAGCTGTGCCAGCAGTTTATTTGTGGAAAAATAACCCAGCAGAAATCCGACTACGGTAAGAACACTGCCGGAAGTAAGTATGGAAACTGATACATCGGATATTGTATGTACCACAGCATCTTTCTTTTCAAAAGATGCACGATTTTCTTTATATCGTTCTGTCATTAAAATTGCATAGTCAACCGTTGCCCCAAGCTGAACAGAGCTTATGATCAGGTAAGCAATATAATAGATCGATGTGCCTGCAAAATATGGTACAGACAGATTTAACCAGATTGCAGTTTCTATACTTAATACCAGAATAACCGGTACCGATATGGATTTCATCGTCAGAAGCAGCACCAGAAATACCGCACCAATCGCCAGCAGATTTACTTTTTTCATGTCAGAGGTGATCGTTTTCATGAGGTCGTGTGTACTTACCCCTTCCCCTGCAAGATGTGTTTCACCCGGATAATATTTTTCTGCTGTTTCTTTTATTTTTTCAACAAGTTCAAAGGTTGCTGTCCCCTCATAATCTGCATCAACAGTAAGAACAAAACGACTGTAATGTTCTGATTGAAGAAGCGACAGCGTATCCCCATCTAAATATTCAGTTGGAATTTCCATACCAACGGTATCAACATACGATATGATTTCACTTACCTGCGGAAGAGTCTGCAGCTCTTCTGATAATTCAGCTTCTGCTGCCATATTACCTCTGGGCACCAGCAAAACATACGTATCACTCTTTCCGAAAATTCCTTCAATGGCCGCTTTGTCTCTGCCGTAGGTTGTTCCCTCTCCGTAAATCCGTGACGAGCCATAATAAAAAGAATTGGAATTCGAAGCCAGATAGGACGGTACGATCAGAAACATAAAAATACATACCATGGGAATCGCTGTTCTGCGAACTGCTTTTCCAAATCCCCTGAATTCCGGCATAAAGGATTTATGTTTCATTTTATCGATCCATTGATAAGTCAGCAGGATAAATGCAGGCATAAAAAGAAAAACAGTGATCAGACTGATTGCTACGCCTTTTGCCAGAGCAAGACCAAGGTCCGGACCAATTTTAAACTGCATCAGCACCAATGCCAGAAATCCAATAACGGTTGTAAGACCGCTTGAAAGGATGGAAGTTGTAGATTTGCATAACGCATTCACCATTGCCTGTTTCACATCATCGGTTTCCCTGCGGCATTCTTCAAAACGATGGATTAAAAAAACGGAATAATCCAGTGATACGGCAAGCTGCAATATGCTTCCTGCCGCATTGGTAACAAATGATATTTCTCCGAAAATCAGATTGCTGCCGTTGTTAAGGATGATGGCCACACCTAATCCGATCAGAATAACAACCGGTTCAAACCAGGACGTTGTGGTAAGAAATAATACAAGCATTACAAACAAAACAGCGACTATCGTCATTTTACGTATTTCTGAAACGGTATTCGTTGTTGCGATGGCGGTAGAAACCGCACTGCCGGTCATGGCATTGTCATTTCCAATAATGGTTCTGATTGCATCAACCGCTGATATGCGGTAATCCTCACTGATTGTTACACTGAACAATGCCGTATTGTCTTTGTAATAGTTTTCGACCACATCCTGATCGAGCATTGCAATGGGAATTGTAATATCCACAGAGTCATCCAGCCAGGTGACAGCTGTAACACCTTCAACTTCTTCCATTTTCTGTTTGTATTCCAGTGCCTCCGGAATCGTAACATCCCGAATCATCACACGGGCATTGGGAATGCCGCCGTCATACTCTTCCTGCATGACTTCCAGAGCAATTGTCGATTTTGCATCTGACGGCAGATAATCATTCATATCATAATTTACAGATACCAGCTTTTGTAAAAACAGGCAGGCTGCAAAACAAACCAAAAACAGAACTGAAATCCGTTTCCGATGCTTTACTATACCTGTATAAAATTTTTCCATGATACCATGACCTCACTTTCCAAAACATCTCAAGTTGACACAGCTGCTGCACCATGGCAGCTGTTCCAGCCACTTTTCATTATGAATTTGAGACAGTATAGTTCATCAATCAGTTAAATAATACGGACGAAGCTGCTGCAAATAGGTAAAATACGGTCAAATATCGCAATTTGATGGTCAAATTTCCGAAGTTATCCATTGTTCATCTGATGGACAGCTGTATAATAAACTTAATACATTTATTGCGGGGTTTGCATATGAAACATGAAATCACTTCATTCAATACAAAAAAGACACTGGCTGAGTCATTGAAAAAGATTATGAGGAAAAAGAGTTTTTCCAAAATTACCATAAGCGAAATCATTGCCGACTGCGGATTAAATCGAAAAACCTTCTATTATCATTTTGAAGATATTTATGCACTATTGAAATGGATGCTTGAAATTGAAGCAGTTGAGGTTGTAAAACAATTCAATTTAATTGTAGATTATGAAGAAGCCATTGTTTTTATCATGGATTATATAGAAGAAAACGACTATATCATAAGCTGTGCCTATGACTCCATAGGACGGGATGAAATGAAACGGTTTTTCTTTGCAGATTTTAAAGATCTGGTTTCTTCTGTCATTGACAGTGCCGAAGAAAAGACAGGCAGCAGATTAAGTGATGAATACAAACAATTTCTTTGTTTCTTTTATACAGAAGCCCTTGCCGGGATACTGATTGACTGGATAAAAAACCGGCAGGAAAGGGACCGGCAGCAGGTAATTAAATATCTTGAGAAAACAATAAAAGAATCTTTACTGGGCATAATGAGCAGAAATGCCATGTGATGTTTTTTTCTAAGCGGTCCCTTTTTCGCACTTCAAGCCAGTCAGTATATCCACCACGGGTACAGAACCTGAGTCTTTGAAGCTCTAGAGCTTCAAAGACTCAGGCAAATGTACCTTTTTGGTGGATATATCTGTACTGGCTTTTGTGCTCGTTTGCAAAAAAATACAGATCAGATTCGCGACTGTGCGACAGCCCCTCTGATTTATGCATATCATGCGTCGTCAGGATTTCTTAAACACAAAAAATTTGCTGATTACATAATTCGCAATGGTAACCACAACCTGTACGATCAGCTTTGCAATTTTATCATCCCATCCCAGAATCGTAACCATCAGAAACATCAGCCCCATATCCATCAGAAGGGTGCTCAGTCTGGACGCATAAAATGCTCCTGCCTCTTTCAGCATATGCTGATTTCTGCTTTCAAAAACGTACTTCCTGTTGGTAAAATAGGCAAATGTTACTGCCGCAATCCAGGATAAGACATTGGCTGCCTGCAGCTGCAGAGGCACTGCGGCATCCAGAACCGTAAGTGTGCATCCATAATAGGTGCCGAGGCTGACCACCGTTGTCAGACCGCCTACAATCAGATAGGAGATCAGTTCCCGGTATCGACCCATGATTTTTTTAATTTTTCCCATCACCATTTCCATCTTCCCGTTCAGAAATAATAAACCGGGGGCGTCCCTGAACCTCTTCGAATATTTTGGCAATATAATAACCGATAATCCCCAGGCTGATCATGATTACGCTGCTGGAAAAACACTGCAGTATAATCACCGTGGTAAATCCGCCCAGGGCAGCTCCAACGATTTTCTGATACAGAGCCTGAATGGACAGAATCACACCCATTCCCAACATAATGATTCCGAAAAACGTAACAATCTGCATGGGCAGTGTGGTGAAGGATGTGATATTGGTAATGGCGTAACGGATCAGGGATCTGGTTGACCATTTGGATTCTCCTGCATCTCTCTCCTGCACATCATATGCCACATTGGTGGATCGAAATCCCACCCAGGAGGATAATGCCCGGAAAAATGCATTCTTTTCCGGAATATTCAGCAATACGTTCACTGCTTTTCTATCCAGCAATTTGAAATCCGATGCATGGGTCATATCAATATCGGTGGCTTCACTGATAAAATGATAAAAGCACCGGGCTGCCAGTGCATGAAGCCTGCTCTCTTTTCCCCGACTTTGCTTCACACCTTCGACAATCTCATATCCCTCTTCCCATTTGCGGTACATCTCAACGATTTTCTCCGGAGGATGCTGCAGATCGCAGTCCATCACAACAATACAATCGCCCTTCGATTCCGACAAACCCGCAAATATGGCAGACTCTTTTCCAAAATTTTTGGAGAGACAGACTCCTCGTACAGATGGATATTCCTTTGCCGCTCTGCGGATTTCCGTCCAGGTCTGATCTTTGGAACCATCGTTTACAAAAACCAGTTCATGTGCAATCTTTTCCTGATTGAGAATTCTGCAGATGGTATCAGCGGTTTTATTGATCATCGGCTCTTCATTATAAGCCGGGATTACTACAGAAAGCATTTTTATTCCCCTTTCCTGTCATCATGTTCCCCATATGATAAAAGCAGGAATTCCGGTATGACTCCTGTCTGCGTAACTCCTGCCTTATTAGTATATCAGATATTATTATTTTATCAAGTCTCTGACCGTGTTGCTCACTTTATTTTTAAACTCCTCAGATATGTCTTCTGTTCATCGGTAATCCGATAACTTTCCACCGCTTTCTGAATGGTTTTGTTATGTACCCATTTATCCAGTTTTCGGTTTTCAATATATGTCACCGCATCGTCCCACTGCTTTGCCAGTGCCGTTGCAAAAAACCAGGCAATCATCATATTGATATAATATTCCTCACTCCGAATGACAGAAACACGCTCCAGCCATCTGGAATCATAATCCTTATCCAGAAAATGTGACATGACCATTTCGATTCCAAAACGGATGGTATAGATATGATCCGATGCCATCCATCGCAGTATATCCTGTTCCAGACGAACATGATTTTTCTTAAATACCTTTGGACGGAGCAGATCACAGGTTGCCCAGTTATCCACATAGGGAAGCAGTGCATCCACATATTTTACTGCTTTCTCATACTCTTTGCACTCTGAAATCACAAATCCGTGCAGATTGTACTCATCATAATATGCATGGGGCAGATCCTGAAGAAACTCTTCTATTCCGTCCTTTTTCGCAAGTTCTTTTGCCAACGTTTTCAGCGACGGAGTTCTTACCCCGATTATGCATTCCCTGTCCACTCCCGGCATCAGTTTTGCCTGAAATTCCCGGTATGTTTCATCCTGCAGTTCAAATAAACGTGATCTGATGTAATTTATCATAGCTGCTATCCTCTCCTTTCCGCTTTGGTCGGCTTTTATGCTCATGAAGCCGTCCCGTCCAATAGCCATGTATCTGCACATGAAGACTTACTTCGACACATGGCTGCTATCCGGGATATTTATAACGAATTATAACAAAAAAATTCTTTTAGAAAACAAAAACATCTGATATAATAATTATATTTTAGTTATAAAGAAAGGCAGGTATACAAAATGAAAGTATATGATGTGTATGTTGAGGATATCAACCCCTGCGGCGGTGAAAAACATTCAAAAAAGGAATTTATGGAAGTCCGCTGCGAAGACCCTGAAAAATATGTACAGGAAAACGGACGTTTTCCCATCATGGAAGTCAATGAAAATGCAGAAGGTGATCTGGTAATCATGACCGGAGATGGTTCCGGCAATGCAGTCAGATATACGTTTTCAGAATAATCTGTCATTTGCACGGCATAACAGACTTTGATATTATAATACATCGAATAATAAATATCTGTCCATATCGCGCAGAAAAAAATCAGACAAGTGATATGGCTGGTTAATTATTATTCGATGTATTCGTATTCCCCGAAAGGATCGATTGATTCTGCGCGCTCTATTTCAATTACAGTACGATATCAAAATACGTTTTCAGAACCTTCATTCGTTCTTCTTCATCTGCCATTTCTTTTCTGGTAACTACTCCATTTTCTTTCACAGTAAATACCATATCCTGAATATTCCTGTAACCATGATCCGTGCGGATATTGGCTATCAATGTACTCCGGAATAAGGATTCCGGATTGTCTGTCAGGAAAAGATTCAACGGAATAAAGTCCGCCGGATCCGCCTGTGCAACCTGGAACAGAAGCTCCATCTGCTCGCCGGTTTCTTTTTCTGCATCATAATCATCCTGACTTCCCTTTTTATAACGCATCAGTGACCACCAGCCATTTTCCTCCTCCACCGGCCAGAACTCTTCTTCGCCGATTTTCTGATGGAGTCCGCTCTCCAGCAAAACAGCGTGACAGGACATGGGACCTCCAAAACCCACATCACAAAAATACAGCTTTTCTTCTATTTTAATGATATTTCCTCTATGGGTTACCGGTCTGATCAGATCCCTTCCCCGAATGACTCTGCACAGGCAGCTCCATGCATCAAAGCCCAAAGAGCGAAGAAGGCTGATAAAAAGCCCGTTCAATTCAAAACAATATCCGCCACGTTTTCTCACAATAATTTTTTCATACAGATCCTGCACCGCCAGAGAAAGGGGCAGTCTCTGAAAATAGACTTCAAGGTCTTCAAAGGGAATCGTTTTCTGATGTGCTTCAATCAGCTGATTCAGCAGACCAAGGGAAGGTTCGGGAAATCCATCACCTACAACTGTAATACCCAGTCTCTTAAAATACGCCTTTATCTGCTCTCTGGATAGATTTTCATATGTAGTTTTCATAAATTGTTTACTCCTTTTCCGGATGATTTCCAGATTTGCTACTAATAACACTATCACAAAAAAACTTCATTTTCAATGACACATACTGTTCAGAAAAAAATCCGGTTATGTCATATTTTGTCAAAAATTTTCAGTTTTCCAAATTATTTTGATTTTTTTGAAAATAATATTAAATAACTGTTGACAAAAGAAACTATCTGTAGTATTATTACAACTGTTCCGAGGGGAACAAACAAAAGAAACCTGAGTTACATAAGATCTGAAAGATACGCAGGAAAAGGTTTCAAGATACAAAAGATAGCATATGCGCGAGTGGCTCAGTGGTGGAGTATCGCCTTGCCAAGGCGAGGGTCGCGGGTTCGAATCCCGTCTCGCGCTTAACAAAACAAGATGGTTGATTTATAACCATCTTGTTTTTTGTTATATTGAGAAGTGCAGTTTCATTTAAAATGAAACTTTTTTACAAATTGTCTTTGAAGCTGTCTTTCTATTTCCAAAGACACGAATTATTTTACACTACCGAGTTTTTATTCTCTGCTAAAACTTTTACTTCTTCAAGAGAAAGGTCCGTCATTTCTGCAACCATTTCATATGAAAATCCACCTTTTCTCAGCATTCTCAAAGCGGTGGCTTTATTGGCTTCCTTTATGCCTTCCTTTACTCCTTCTTTTATACCTTCTTTTATACCTTCTTTTATGCCTTCTTTACGTCCTTCTGTCCGCTCTTCACTTCTCATATCTGCTATCGCTTTACACATGTCAACCACCTCCTGATTTGGATCAATATTCAATTTTGAATTCGTACACACGTTGATAACCATTGCAGCCTTTCTGTCCAGAACAGAAAATTTCTCGTTATTGTCAACAAGTTTTTCAAGCTGTTGTTTGTCAGATGAATATTTGATAAATGAAAGAACTTCTCTTAAGCTGGAATGAAATTTGTCCAGATCTTTATCATCCAGATATGCCGGTGCAATCAGATGAATGTGATAATTCTCTACCAATGATAAGATTTCTTCATCCTGTACATTTAGCATCTCATACAGGCTCATGGGACCATCCCACTCTTCTGCAGAGAAAAATACAACCAGCGTTATCACAGGCACCAGCCGGTCCTCTTTGTAGAAACCGGAAAGATACTCTCCTGCACTGTGTTCTTTTGCGTCTTTTGCTTTTCGATGTGATGATGCAGCTTTCCGAACCTGACCGGCATATTCCAGCGCATCATAAACCATATTTTTGACCGGCATCGCATAATGGACCTCATCCTGATTCTCTATTCCCAGAATCACATATGCTGCATGTTCATCCTCCATTGCGGTAAAATATTTCAGTTCATCTCTCACTTTCTGAACTGGAAGCTCTGCTCCATCCGAACCATACGGAACTTCCACTGCCACAGAATCCAGACGATGTAATTTTTCCGGCTGTATGACTTCTTTCCCGCCATAAATCAGATAATTGAAAGCATCTGCAAATACCTGATTATCTTCCATATATTGTTTGGTTACTGTATCTGCTTTTCCCAATACTATTCTGCTCCTTTTCTTCAGGAAATCAGTAAGATAAAAAATACTGCAAAACCGAACACTTTTAAGGCACCTGGCTTTTTCTGAATTCATTTTATCATACTGACTTTAGCTTTTCAAGTTACACACAAATGAACACTCTCTCCTGACAACTCAGATTAACATGATGCGTACAGTATGAATCCGTTCATTTAAGACTATATAAGTAATCTTATTATAAGAACGCATTTTTGTCAATGTCTTACACACGAGATTCTCTTTTTCTGTATGTTTTACTTTCTATTACAAAATAGTCATTTAATGCAGATTAATTCATTCAGACAGACTCCTTTCTCTTAAACGGATAGTTCCAAACTAATCGTTTCTGTCCTCATGAATTTCTGTACGGTACCGAAAACTATATTATGCGCAGAAAAGCTGCCGGGATCATCTCCCGACAGCTTTTCTGTTCTTCCCTGTTTTTAATTCCCGCACTCGATACTGATTTCATTGAATACCTTCAGAATCTCGTCGGTTTTCATACCTGCCTTTTCATCGCCTTTTTTATCCATGATTACATTTCCCTGATGCATCATCAGCAGACGATTGCCGTATTCCACCGCATAACGAAGATTGTGGGTTACCATCAGTGTGGTAACCTGTTTTTCCTTTACAATGCGGTCTGTCAGTTCCATGACAATTTCTGCTGTTTTAGGATCCAGCGCTGCCGTATGTTCATCCAGAATCAGCAGTTCAATGGGAGTCATGGTTGCCATCAGCAGTGCCAGTGTCTGACGCTGTCCGCCGGACAATGCCCCTACCTTTGTCTCCAGTTTATCCTCCAGACCCAGATTCAATCCGTGGAGCAGTTCTTTGTAGTAATCGGTTTTCTCTTTTTTCAGACCCCGTTTCAGGTTAAAGGATTTTCCCTTGTTATCTGCTATGGAAAGATTTTCCAGAATGGTCATGGACGGGCAGGTTCCTTTTGCCGGGTCCTGATAAACGCGTCCGATCTTACGGGTACGGATAAAATCTTTTTGTCTGGTAAAATCTTCTCCGTTAAAAAGAATTTTTCCTGCATCCACATTGATACTTCCGCAGATCACATTTAACATGGATGTTTTGCCGGAACCATTGCTGCCGACTACAGAGACAAACTCCTTATCATTTACCGTCAGGTTAAAATCCTTGAACAGACAAAGTTCATTGACGGTGCCCGGATTATAATATTTATTAATATGCTGTAATTCAAGCATCTGCTTTCACCTTCTTCTTTCTTTCCCGACCAACCACCAGAATGATCAGGAATAATACTGCAGTTACGAGTTTCAGATCCTGAGAGTCCATATAACGGATTGCAATGGCTACACAGGCTTTGTAAATCAGAGAACCAACGATAACTGCGGAAGTTGCCCGCATAAAGGAAGCATTCTTCAGAAGACTGGTGCCGATAATAACGCTGGCAAGACCGATTACGACCGTACCGGTGCCGAAAGAAATATCAAAGAATCGCTGCTGCTGTGCAAAGATGCAGCCGGACATGCAGACCAGACCATTTCCCAGAGCCAGTCCCATAATTTTTATCAGGCCTTTATCCACGCCCATGGCCGTTACAATGGTTTCATTGTCGCCGACTGCACGGAGCAGAAATCCGGAACGGGTTCTCAGATACCAGTCCAGTATGTATTTCACCATAAGAACGATTGCCAGTATGATGATCACACGGCGAAATGAAGTCATAGCATCCGGAAGTTTTTCTGTGATGCTGTTGTCAAAAATAGTGACTTTATCAAAAATCGGAAGATTGGCTCTTCCTGCAATGCGGAGATTGATGCTGTACAGACCGGTAAACATAATAATACCGGACAGCAGATCTCTGACCCCCAGTTTCACATGGATCACGCCGGTACATGTGCCCACCAGAATTCCCATGGCAAAGCAGATGGGCAGTGTAATCAGCGGATTCATTCCTTTGCTGATCATCAATGCTGTAATTGCTGCACCCATGGGAAAACTTCCATCCACGGTCATATCCGGAAAATCCAGAATTTTATAGGTGATATAAACACCCATGGCCATAATCGCATAGATCAGGCCCTGTTCCAGAACACTTAATATTAATGTCATGAATTTTACCTCACAAACTTATCCAACTATTGTATTTTACAGGATACAGGATGATTCCCGTATCATGCAGAAAGACTGATTTGAAATAAAATCATTTCAAATCAGTCATGTTCTGTTTTTATCCCGTAATCTTATGGAGCCGATTCAGAATCGTTCTGAACCCTCTGCAAATTAATCCACTGTGATTTCTGAGAAGGATTCTGCTGCACCTGCAACGTATTCCTCATCCAGAATCATTCCGATTTTTTCTGCTGCTGCCGTATTGATATAAAGTTCTGCTTCTTCGGCTGTTTCAAATTTCATATCAGATGCTTTGCTTTCCCCCTTCAGAACCTTTGCTGCCATTTCACCGGTAACCTTGCCCAGAGCCACATAATCGATACCCATGGAAGCCACACAGCCATTCTTAACCTGTTCCACTTCACTGCCGAATACAGGAATTTTCGCATCATTTGCTTTCGCCAGTACCACCTGAAGTGCCTGAACCACGGTATTGTCAGTCAGGTTGCAGATACAGTCAACTTTGGTCACCAGATCAGCTGCTGCCATTTCCACTTCGCTGGTTGCACTGATACCTGCATCCACAATTTCAAAATTATATGCTGCTGCCATTTCCTTGTAGGTGGCAATGGTACTGATGGAATTTTCTTCACTGGTCGTATAAATAATACCAATCTTAGAAGCTTCCGGCATCATGGCACGGATCATTTCCAGCTGAGCCTTTACAGGAAGGACATCGGATGTACCTGTAATATTGCCTGTGGAAGTGCCGTCCTCTTTCGCCAGTCCTGCTGCAACAGGATCGGAAATTGCGGAATAAACAACAGGAATATCTGCTTCCATACATGCATTGTAAGCTGCTGCTGCAGAAGGTGTTGCAATGGCGCAGATCAGATCTACTTTTTTGGAAACCATATTGGAAGCGATGGTAGCTGCAGCACCGGTATCTGCCTGTGCGTTGTCAAAAATCACTTCCAGATTTTTTCCTTCTTCAATTCCTGCCTCTGCCAGACCTTCCAGAAAACCGATCCGGCAGTTGTCCAGGGAACCATGTTCTGCAAACTGGGAAATACCAACCACATAGGAATCACCCTCTGCTTCCTGGCTGCCAGCAGTTTTTGTTTCATTGGATCCGCTGCCGCCGCATCCTGCCAGTAAACTCATTGCCATCATAGAAGTTAACATCAATGCCACTAATCTCTTTTTCATACTTTTTTCCTCCATATATACGTTGTTCACATTTCGAATGGTATGTGGATCAAATCGCCGTGAATTACAAAAAACCGCCTCAGTTAAAACTGAGACGGTTAGAAATCAACTACCGCGGTACCACTCACATTGACGAATTGTCCACTCTGTCATGCACCATCATGCATGCCGACTTGATAACGGGTTCGGATCCCGGCTGCTGCCCTCTGAAGTCCATTCGGAATTATCATTCCCTGCTGCAATCTCAGCACCTGCAGCTCTCTGTGATTTCCTGATAACCTTACTTGCTCTCCATCAACGGTTTAGTATATTAAAGTATATAGATAAAATACTCCAAACAAAAGCACTTGTCAAGTGAAATTTGCTCTTATCCGGAGTAAATTTTGACATTTATTCTGAACAGGAACGGTATTCCTTACAGATGGAACAATTTATTGTTCTGATATTTGGGTTCGCAGGTCATATTAATATGCAGTCTTCTGAAAATATCCGCATCCACCGGTGACAGAATAACCGAACAGTGGGCATCGCAATCCTGCAGCAGGGGCAGACATTTCATTGCTTTGGCTGCATTTTCATTGGATGCGGCACTGACGGAAAGTGCCACCAGCACTTCATCGGTATGGAGTCTCGGATTCTGATTGCCCAGATATCTTACCTTCAATTCCTGAACCGGTTTGATTACTGCAGAATCCAGCAGATCCACTTCATCCGGAATTCCTGCCAGTTCTTTCAGAGAATTCAGCAGCATGGCGGATGCAGCACCCAGCAGTTCCTTATTGCGGCCGATAACAATACGTCCATCGGGCAGTTCCATGGCAGCAGCCGGTTCACCGGTTTCTTCCTCTTTCTTTCTGGCAGCACAGGCAACTTTTCGGTCCTCTGCTTTCAATCCTTCCTGATTCATCAGAAGTTTCAGCTTATCCACTTCTTCTGTTTTATCCGCACCCTTTTTCTTTTCGCAGAGTGCAATATAGTATCTGCGGAGAATTTCCTGTCTGGATGCTTCTCTGCAGGCCTCATCATCGAAAATACAGTTGCCCGCCATATTCACACCCATGTCTGTGGGAGATTTATAAGGTGAGGATCCATATATCTTCTGGAAAATCGCCTGCAGGACAGGGAAAATCTCAACATCACGGTTATAATTTACAGTTACTTTCTGATAAGCTTCCAGATGGAACGGGTCGATCATATTGACATCCTTCAGATCCGCAGTTGCTGCTTCATATGCCACATTTACCGGATGCTTCAAAGCAAGATTCCAGATGGGGAAGGTTTCAAATTTTGCATATCCGGCCTGAATGCCTCTCTGATGTTCATGGTATAACTGGGACAGACAAACTGCCATCTTGCCGCTGCCCGGGCCGGGTGCGGTTACAACAATCAGAGAACGGCTGGTTTCCACATAATCATTTTTTCCATAGCCATCTTCGCTGACGATCAGAGGAATATTGGAAGGATAACCCTCGATCAGATAGTGTCTGTATGCCTGGATCTTCATATCCTGCAATCTTCTGATAAACGCATCGGCGGACTGCTGTCCATTATACTGGGTCACAACCACACTGCCCACATACAGTCCGACGCTGCGGAACAGGTCGATCAGACGCAGAACTTCCATATCATATGTGATACCGATATCTCCACGGCGCTTATTGCTGTCAATTGCACCTGCACTGACTGCAATCACAATTTCAGCCTGCTCCTTCAGCTTCAGCAGCATCTGCAGTTTACTGTCAGGCTGAAAACCGGGAAGTACACGGGATGCATGATAATCATCAAACAGCTTTCCGCCGAACTCCATGTACAGTTTACCGCCAAATTGTGCGATACGTTCTCTGATATGCTCTGACTGCATATTCAGGTATTTTTCATTGTCAAAACCAATTTTTCTCATATAACTTCTCCACTAAGCTCTCCCTTTTTACAAAATCAAAAAGCATTTCCGGGTTATTTTATCACGCAGACGGACTGAATAGCAAGATTTTTTTTGAATAAATAGTGGTTTGAGTGTCAGAACTGATTCTCTTTTCTGCCCATAACATACCAGGGCATGA